>NZ_JBYIRW010000005.1:0-359273 GCF_057708325.1 Nocardia sp. bgisy134 | reverse complement strand
GGCATGAGCGAACGCAGTGAGCGAATCATGTGCCAGCGCGCTTCGCGCATGCCGGGGCCGAGCGCCAGCGAGGTGCAGGCATGAGCGACGAGCCCGCAGACGGTAGCCTGCGTGACGATGGTGGACGCCGGAAGCGCCGCACATCGAACGGAGCTGAAAGCAGTGCCGGGACAGGGAGAAGGGTCGACCAAGTGAGTTTCACCCAGGGCGGTAACGGGAACGACGCGCACAGCGGGCGCACGGTCACCTCCATTCCGCTGACCGATGCCAACCCGATCGGTTCCGCCAGTTTCGGCACCCTGGTCCGCGACGCGGCCGAACAGATGTCGACCCTGGTGCGCGCCGAGGTCGAGCTGGCCAAGGCCGAGGTCACCGGCGAGATCAAGAAGGGCCTGCAGGGCAGCGTCTACTTCATCCTCGCGCTGACCGTCCTGCTGTTCAGCACGTTCTTCTTTTTCTTCTTCCTCGGCGAGCTGCTCGACGTGTGGCTGGCCAGGTGGGCCGCCTTCCTGATCGTGTTCCTGCTGATGGTCGCCGCGACCGCGGCACTGGCGTTCCTCGGCTATCGCCGGGTGAAGAAGCTGCGCGCCCCCGAGAAGACCATCGATTCGCTGAAGCAGGCCCGCTCTGTGCTGCCGAGCGGGTTCGGCGGCTCGCACGACGAGCACCTGGCGCTGGAGAAGCGCGTCAACTGACCGTGCGGGTCGTGGTCGCGGCGACGCACGCCGACTACTAGGCTCGGTCGGCGTGTCGTCGAACTTCCTTCCGGATCCGTCCAGCGTCCGTTACGACGGTCCGTGGACGCACCGGGACGTTCATGCCAACGGCATTCGATTCCACATCGTCGAGGCCGCGCCCGAGCGCACCGAGGCGCCGCTGGTGGTGCTGCTGCACGGATTCGCGGACTTCTGGTGGTCGTGGCGGCATCAGCTGACCGGGCTCACCGAGCTGGGTTTCCGCGCGGTCGCGGTGGATCTGCGCGGCTACGGCGACAGCGACAAGCCCCCGCGCGGCTACGACGGCTGGACTTTGGCGGGCGATATCGCCGGACTCATTCGCGCGCTCGGCCACACCGAGGCCGTCCTGGTCGGTCACGCGGAGGGCGGACTGGTCTGCTGGGCCACCGCGGTGCTGCACCCGCGGCTGGTGCGCGCCATCGCGCTGGTGGGCTCGCCGCACCCGGGCGCGCTGAAGCGCGCTGTGCTGCGCGACTCGCGCCAGCGCCGCGCCTGGCTGCCGAACTTCCTGCGTTATCAGCTGCCCCGCTATCCGGAACACCGGCTGACCACCGGCGACGGGTACGAGGTCGAGCGGCTGCTGCGGCAGCGGGTCACCGAGTCCTGGTCGGGCAGCTCCGAATTCGTCGACACAGCGCGGCGCATGCGCTCGGCCATCCAGATCCCTGGCGCCGCGCACTGTGCGCTGGAGTATCAGCGCTGGGCCTTCCGCAGCCAGTGGCGACCGGACGGCCGCCGATTCATGGCCACCGTCCGAGTGCCCATCGGCATCCCCGTGCTCGCGCTGCGCGGCGAGTTCGACGACTACCTGCTGCCGAGCACCATCCGCGGCGGCGAGCAGTGGTCGCCGCACCGCAGACTCGTCACCGTCCCGAACGCGGGACACTTCGCGCACCAGGAGAACCCGGACGTGGTGACGGCGGAACTGGCGAAGTTCCTCGACTGACGTCGGGCGGCGCCGGCACTGTGCGGTCACGGCCCGGCCGAGTGATACAGCTCGAACGCTGTCGAACGTCTCGCTGACCACCCGGCGAAAGCGCGGATCGGTCCTGCTCGATGCTCCCAGCGCAACGGCCGCCGACCGGCGAGCGGTCGACGGCCGTTGCGCGAGAGTCTCGCCCGCACTCAGCTGAGCACGCAGGCTCCCGTGTCGACCGGGAGGTGCGCACCAATCGCCTTGTCGAGGTCGGAGCGGACCTCGTCGAGGGTGAGCACGTACCCGGTGTCGTCGTCGGTCACCGCGGCGCCGAACACGACGCCGAGCACCTGGCCTTCGGTGTCCACCAGCGGGCCGCCCGAGTTGCCCGCGCGCACCAGGCCGCGGACGGTGTAGACCTCACGCTCGACCGTGCCGTTGCGGTAGATCGTCGGGCCGGTGAGGTCGAGCGTCTCGCGGACGCGGGCCGCGCTCGCCGTGTACGGTCCGCCGCCCGGGTAGCCGAGCACGATCGCGCTGTCGCCGGAGCGAGCGGGCGCGGGCGCCTGCGGCACCACCGGCGAGGTCAGGCCCGGCACCGAGAGCACCGCGATGTCCTTGGACGGATCGAACAGCACGACGGTGGCGTCCAGCGGGCCGCGCGCGGTGTCCACCGCGACGCTGGTGGTGCCCGCGACCACGTGGGCGTTGGTCATGACCCGCTCCGGCGCGATGACGAAGCCCGAACCCTCCAGCGCGCGCTGGCAACTCGGCGCCACGCCGCGAATGCGCAGCACGCTCTGCTGAAGCGACGCCGCGACGGGGCTGGCGAGGACGCTCGGATCCGGCGGCTCGACCGCGGCGATGGGCGCGCGACCGAACGGGCCGATCACGTCCGGCAGCCCGGAAGTGTTGAGCAGCTTCGAGAATTCGTTGGGGACCTTGCGCAGCCAATTCGGCGCGACGTCGTTGACGTCGGCCAGCACCCGCGACCCGTTGATCGCGGTGGCGATCGCGGGCTGGGACGAGGTCGCCAGCGGCAGCGCGAGCAGCCAGGCGGTGACCAGCACCGCCACCGCCTGCAACACCGCGCCCACCACGCTGTCCACGCTGCGGGTGAACGGATGCCGCATCCCGCTGCGCGCGGCGCGGCCGAGCACCATGCCCGCGACCTCGCCGACGATCACCAGTAGCACGATCAGCAGCACGCCGGTGAGCACCCGGGTCCGCCCCTCGTCCACGTGCACCAGGATGTGCGGCGCGATGAGAATGCCTGCCACCGCGCCGAGCACGACGCCGAGGAAGGCCAGCGCCGAGGCCACGGCGCCCTGCCGCCACCCGGACGCGGCAGCGGCCAGGGCGAGCAGCACCACGATGATGTCGAGCCAGGCCGAGGAACTCATAAAGTCATCCCCACTGCGGCGAGCGCGGTTTCCAGGTCGCGCACATCGTCGCGATCCCATTCCAGTTCCCAGCCCGCGGACTGGAAGATGCCCGCGAGTATCCCGCCGGTGAGCCCCCAGACCAGCATGCCGTCGACCTGGAAGGCCGGGCTCTGATAACCGAGGCTGCCACGGACGAGGAAACGATTGGCCGGATCGAGCATCTCGGAGAGCGGTACCCGCACCACCCGCTCGGTCTCGCTCTGGTTCACCACCCGCACCTCACCCGGCGTACGCCAGTAGGCCACCACCGGGGTCACGTCGAAGCGCGACGGCGGCACGAACAGCTTCGGCAGCACCGCGAGCGGTTCGACGTGATCGCGCAGCACGCCGGTCTCCTCGCACGCCTCGCGCAGCGCGGTGTCGATCGGGCCCTCGTCCTCGGGATCGACCGCGCCGCCGGGGAAGGCGACCTGGCCCCGATGCTGGCGCAGGGTCGAGGCACGCTGGGTGAGCAGCACGTCGGCGTCGGCGGGCAGCCCGCCCGGAGCCGTCGGATCGTCCTCCGTCGATCCGCTGAACAGCACGAGCACCGCGGCTTGGCGCGGCTCGCCGGTGACGGTCATGGCTCGGCGCAGGGCGCGCGCGATCGTCAACGTGTCGGTCGCCTCGGCGTGGCCGGGCTCGACGGCTCGGCGCAGCCAGTGCGGAATATCGGTGGGGAGCGGAATCGTCATGCCGCTCCCCCGGTGAACCTGCGCACCACCACCTCCACAACCGTTCTGTCCGCCCGCAACAGACGCTGCGAGATGTTTTGTGGTGTAGACCTTCTCACGACGCCTCCGCGGGCCGCGCACATGACCGCCGCTCCGTCACGTTCGTACGCCCAGCGCCGCGGCCACCGTATCGGCAATATCGTCGACCCCGGTAAACGTACGCACGACAACCTGCGCCAGCGAACCATCCGGGCGAATCAGTACCGAAATCGGCAGCACGGCGGGTGCGCCGACCGCGCTGCGCACCGCGGTCTCGGCGTCGAGCACGCCGGGCAGGTGCACATCCAGACCCGTCAGGCGCAGCAGCGCCTTGGCCTCGTCGGGGTCGCTGTGCACGGTCAGCACCGTGACGTCGTCACCCGCCCGCTCCGCGAACTGCCGCAGGTACGGCAACTCCTCGGCGCACGGTCCGCACCAGTAGGCCCAGAGGTTGAGCAGCACGGGTTTGCCCGCAAGCGCGGCGGCGAGGTCGACCGGCGCGCCGTCGGCCAGGCAGGTCAGCGTGATGCCGGCCAGCGGACCCGCACCCGTCGCGCCCGGCGCGGGTCGCGGGCAGGGCGCGAGCCCGGCCTCCGCACGCAGCTGCGCGGGAACCTGACGCGCGCCGGACGGGGCGCCCGCATCGGACGCGGTGTCCTCGCCACCGCGCGGCCACAGCGCGATCACCGCGGCGACCGCCACGATCAGGCCGACCAGCGCCCAGCGCACCGCGGAATGAGATCTCGCCGTGCCGGGTCGTTCTTCCCGCGACGCCTCGTCCGCGGCCCGCAATCTCACAGGCCGACCAGCCCGAGCAAGTGTTCGCGCTCCGGACCCTTCACCAACTTGGCCGCGAGCTCCGGCTCGGTCGGCCCCGCGCCGAACGAGGGGCAGTCGTCGGCGAGCACGCACGCGCCGCACGCCGGCTTCCTGGCATGGCAGACCCGCCGCCCGTGAAAGATCACGCGATGGGACAGCATCGTCCATTCCTTGCGCTCGACGAGCTCGCCGACGGCGTGTTCGACCTTGACCGGGTCTTCCTCGGCGGTCCACTTCCACCGGCGCACGAGCCTGCCGAAGTGCGTGTCGACAGTGATTCCTGGCACGTCGAAGGCGTTGCCGAGGATGACGTTGGCAGTCTTGCGCCCGATGCCGGGCAACTTCACCAGTTCCTCGAGAGTGTGAGGTAATTCACCATCGTGCTCGGTCACCAGCGCCTGCCCGAGCCCGATCAGCGAGTTCGTCTTGTTCCGGTAGAACCCCGTCGGCCGGATGTATTCCTCCAGCTCCGCGCGGTTCGCCTCGGCGTAATCGCGCGCGCTGCGGTACTTCGCGAAGACGGCAGGCGTGGTGAGATTCACCCGCTCGTCGGTGCACTGCGCGGAAAGGATTGTCGCGACGGCCAATTCGAGCGGAGTGGTGAAATCCAGCTCACAGTGCGCGTCGGGAAAAGCCTCGGCGAGGGTGCGGTTCATGCGGCGCGCCCTTCGCACCAACCCCAGCTTCGTTTCCGCCTGTCGCGTGCGGGTTTTCCGTTTCGGAACGGTCACGGCGGTGGGTAGCGGATCGGTCGCCCCGTCGACAGCGGAAGAGCCGTTCGAATCGGTCACAGACGGGGAGGCACGCACGCGTCCACCATACGGAACCGCTCCGACAAGTTGCCCGCTCAGATCCACTGCCGTGTTCCATCTGAGACCTTCACCGTGTTTACTCCTCGATATGCAAGGACTCGCTGTGGTGCTCTTCCCAGTGGTGTTGATGCTGTTCGCACTGCTGATGGAGCGGGTCGAGAATCGGCTCCGCAAACTTCTCGAACCCGATCCGGAGGTTCAGCAGTACCTGGACAGGGCAAGCAACGCCGAGGTCAAGGAGTTGACGAAAGCCGGACTGCCCGCTGCGGTGGCCCGTATGCGCAGGCGCCGTTCCCGCAACGACGACCTGAACGTCGCTCGAGCGAGCTGAATCCACTCCCCGGACGCCGCGCAATCCACTCGTTACGTGGTGTCTGTCACTACGCCGCCAGGATGCCGCGTAGACTGCGCTGTTGGCCGATTCGCTTCGGTCCAGCCCAGAGCCATTTCCCATAAGGAGCACATTCGTGGACGAGGCCCTCGCCAGAGCAGGCATCTTCCAAGGCGTAGAGCCCACCGCGGTGGCGGCACTCGCCAAACAACTGCAGCCCGTCGATTTCCCGCGCGGCCATGTCATTTTCAACGAGGGTGAACCCGGCGATCGGCTGTACATCATCACCTCGGGCAAGGTGAAGATCGGGCGGCGGTCCCCGGACGGCCGGGAGAATCTGCTGACCATCATGGGCCCGTCGGACATGTTCGGCGAGCTGTCGATCTTCGACCCGGGCCCGCGCACCTCGACCGCTACCACGGTCACCGAGGTCCGCGCCGTCACGATGGATCGCGACGCCCTGAAGTCCTGGATCGACCAGCGGCCCGAGATCGCCGAGCAGCTGCTCCGCGTGCTCGCCCGTCGTCTGCGGCGTACCAACAACAACCTCGCCGACCTGATCTTCACCGACGTCCCCGGCCGCGTTGCCAAGGCGCTGCTGCAGCTCGCGCAGCGGTTCGGCACCCAGGAAGCGGGCGCCCTCCGGGTCACCCACGACCTGACCCAGGAGGAGATCGCCCAGCTCGTCGGCGCGTCCCGCGAGACCGTCAACAAGGCGCTCGCCGACTTCGCGCACCGCGGCTGGCTGCGGCTGGAGGGCAAGAGCGTGCTCATCTCCGACTCCGAGCGGCTGGCGCGGCGCGCCCGCTGACCCGCTCCCGAATACGGCACGGCCCGCCGGATCCAGCGCTCCACTGGATCCGGCTGTCGTGTTTCCGTGACCTAACGCTCGGCGCGCAGGTACTCCAACTGGGCCTGCACCGAGCTGCGCGCGGCGGGCCAGAGCCGCTTGTCCACATCGGCGTACACCTTGCGCACCACCGCCATGGCGCCCGCGCCCGGCCCCAGCTCGTGCAGGGCGGCGCGCACCTGGTCGAGCCGCTCCTGCCGGTGCTTGATGTAGTACCGGGCGACCGGTTCCAGGTCCGGGTGGTCCGGGCCGTGCGCGGGTAGCAGCGCCTTGCCCGCGCCGACCTCGACCAGCCGGTCCAGCGAGTCGAGGTAGTCGGCGAGGGTGCCGTCGCTGGAGTCCAGCACGGTGGTCCCGCTGCCCAGGATGGTGTCGCCGGTGAGCACCGCGTCGTCGAGCACGAAGCTCACCGAATCACCGGTGTGCCCCGGCGTCGCCAGCACGCCGATCCGCAGCCCGGCCGCCTCGATCAGCTCGCCGTCGGCCAGCGGCGCGTCCGTGCCACGCAGGAACTCGGCGTCCACGGCACGCACCGGCGTGCCGGTCAGCTTCACCAGCCGATCGATGCCGCCGGTGTGGTCGTGGTGCCGGTGCGTGATCAGGGTCAGCGCGATCCTGCCCGCGGTGACCCTGGCGATCGCCTCGCTGTGCTTCTTGTCTTTCGGCCCCGGGTCGACCACGACATAGTCCGAGGCGTCCGGCGCGCGCAGGATCCAGGTGTTGGTGCCGTCCAGGGTCATCTGGCCGGGATTGTCCGCGAGCAGCACTGCCGCCGTCGGCGTCACCTGGCGCAATTGCCCGTACGCGGGATGAGTCAGCGTCATCGCATTACCTCGGTCGTTCGGAGTCGTTGTCCGACAACCTGTCTAACGCACCTCGGCGATGAGTTCGACCTCGACCGGGGTGTTCTTGGGCAATTCGGAGACGCCGACGGCCGAACGCGCGTGCACGCCCGCGTCACCGAAGACCTCACCGAGGAACTCCGAGGCGCCGTTGATCACCAGCGGCTGATCGGTGAATCCGGGCGCGGACGCGACGAAACCGACCACCTTGACGATCCGCACCACCTCGTCGAGCCCGACCAGATCGTGTACCGCGGCCAGCGCGTTGAGCGCGCACAGCCGCGCCGCCTCGGCGGCCGCCTCGAGCGACACCTCGGCGCCGACCTTGCCGGTTGCCGACAGCTCGCCCTTCACGAAAGGCAGCTGCCCCGAGGTGTAGACGAGCGAACCGGTGCGCACCGCGGGAATGTAGGCCGCGACGGGCGCGGCCACCGCGGGCACGGTCAGTCCGAGCCTCTCCAGGTTCTTCCGCCACGGAGTGGCCGCGTCGACCGCCATGGCCTACTGCCTCGGACGCTTCAGGTAGGCGACGTGCTGCTCGCCGGTCGGGCCGGGCAGCACATTCACGAGCTCCCACCCGTCGGCGCCCCACTGGTCGAGAATCTGCTTGGTCGCGTGCGTCAGCAGCGGAACGGTCGCGTACTCCCACAGGGTCAGTTCACTCATGCTGTGAGTTTATGGGCGAGCTCGCAACGCTGTGCGTTCCGGGCGTGCTTGTCGCGGACCGCGCGCAGCGAGCGGGGATGATAGCGACCGGCGAGACTGTCTGGTACAGAAGGTCCGAAAAACGGCAGTGTGACCGTATCCCTAGAGCGTGATCGCATAACGGGTTATAGGCTCGCGAGCGTGGGAGTACCAACAGCAGTGCCTATTTCGGCGGAGCCGGGGCTGGAAACGGGTTGGCCGAAGCGCGCGGAAAAGGCCCGCTTGCACTACGTCTCCGGCAAAGGGGGAACGGGCAAGTCGACGGTCGCCGGCGCGCTCGCGCTGGCACTGGCCGCGGGCGGGCGCCGGGTGCTGCTGGTCGAGGTGGAGAGCAGACAGTCCATCGCGCAGCTGTTCGATCTGCCGCCGCTGCCGCCGACCGAGACCAGGATCGCCACCGCTGACGGCGGTGGCGAGGTGGTCGCGCTGGCGCTCGACATCGAGCACGCCTTCCTCGAATACCTCGACATGTTCTACAACCTGGGCTTCGCGGGGCGCGCGATGCGCAGGATGGGCGCCATCGAGTTCGTCACCACGATCGCGCCGGGTCTGCGCGACGTCATCCTGACCGGCAAGATCAAGGAATGCGCGGTCCGCGTGGACCAGACGGGCAAGCGGGTCTACGACGAGATCGTGGTCGACGCGCCCCCGACCGGCCGGATCGCCAGCTTCCTCGACGTCACCACCGCCATGGTCGAGATCGCCAAGGGCGGGCCGATCGCCTCGCAGGCCGAAGGAGTTTCCCGGCTGCTGCATTCGGATCAGACGATGATCCACCTGGTCACCCTGCTCGAGGCGCTGCCCGTGCAGGAGACCGCGGACGCCGTCGCCGAGCTCACCGCCAACGACCTGCGCATCGGCACCGTGATCGTGAACCGCGCTGGCGAGGGCTTCCTGCCCACCGACGTGCGCAATCGCGCCGCCGCGGGCGACATCGACCGCGACGCGATCCGCGCCGGGCTCGAGCGCACCGGAATCGCCTTGTCCGAAGACAGTTTCGAGGGGTTGATCACCGAGACCTTCGAACATTCGGCCCGGCTGCAGGCCCAGGACGAGAGTTCGGCCGAGCTGAACAAGGTCGACGTATCGCAGCTGTACCTGCCGACACTGGCCGACGGCATGGACCTCGGCGGGCTGTACGAGCTAGCCGAACATCTGACCGCGCAGGGAGTGCGATGACCACGCTCGACATTTCGCAGATCATCGCCGATCCCACCGCGCGGGTCGTGGTGTGCTGCGGCTCCGGCGGCGTCGGCAAGACCACCACGGCGGCCGCGATCGCGCTGCGCGCAGCCGAACTCGGGCGCAAGGTCGTGGTACTCACGATCGACCCGGCGCGCCGACTGGCCCAGTCACTCGGCATCGCGGATCTGGACAACTACCCGCAGCGGGTGGCGCTCGGCCCGGAGGCCAAGGGCGAGCTGTACGCGATGATGCTGAACATGCGTCGCACGTTCGACGACATGGTGCTCGAGCACACCACCGCGGAGAAGGCCGAGCAGATCTTCGCCAACCCGATCTATCAGACCGTGGCGTCCTCCTTCGGTGGCACGCAGGAGTACATGGCGATGGAGAAGCTCGGTCAGCTCGCGCACAAGCGGGAGTGGGACCTGATCATCGTCGACACCCCGCCGTCGCGCAACGCGCTCGACTTCCTCGACGCGCCGAAGCGCCTCGGAAACTTCCTGAACGGCAAGATGATCCGGCTCATCATGGCGCCCGGCCGCGGCGTCGGCCGGTTCGTCACCGGCGCGATGAGCCTGGCCATGCGCGGCGTGTCCACCGTCATCGGCGGGCAGATGCTCAAGGATGCGTCCGTCTTCCTGCAGTCGCTGGAATCGCTGTTCGGTGGTTTCCAGGACCGCGCCGACCGCACCTACGCGCTGCTGTCCAAGCCAGGCACGCATTTCCTGGTGGTGGCCGCGGCGGAACCGGACGCCCTGCGCGAGGCCTCGTTCTTCGTCGACCGGCTCTCCACCGAGCAGATGCCGCTGTCGGGCCTCGTGCTCAACCGGACGCATCCGGCGCTGAGCGATCTGCCCGCCGACCACGCCCTCACCGCCGCCGACCAGCTGGTCGAATCCGACCCGCTGACCAGCGCGGTACTGCGCATTCACGCCGAACGGGTCGCGACGGCCAAGCGCGAGCAGCACCTGCTGCACCGATTCACCGGGGCGCACCCGCGGGTGGCGATGGTCTCGGTGACCGCGCTGCCGTTCGAGGTCTCCGACCTCGAGGCGCTGCGCGCAGTGGGCGATCAGCTGACCGGAACGGTTCTCTCCGCGTAGGCGCTCCTCCGGCCGCGCCCACCAGACCATAACGTTCGGTATTGAGTCGGAATAGCTATAGGCTCAAACGAAACCGAGCCCGCAATCGCGGGCTCGGTTTCTCGTTCGTTCGACTACATCGCCACCTGATGCTGGCGCTGGGCCTGGAAGAAATCGGCCCAGGAGGTCACCTCTGGATGCTGTTTCAGCAGCGCCCTCCGCTGCCGTTCGGTCATCCCTCCCCATACGCCGAATTCCACTCGATTGTCGAGGGCATCGGCTCCACACTGCATGAGCACCGGACAGTGCCTGCAGATCGTCGCCGCTTTGCGCTGCGCCGCGCCGCGGACGAACAACTGATCGGGATCTACTTCCTTGCATCGGGCCTGGGATACCCAGGCGATTCGCGCTTCGGCCTGCTCTACGTCCAATCGAGCGATGGGGGTTGTCATATGCATTTGGTGTGCCCCTTTGCAGTCCGAACACCGGGTCAACGGCGCTCCAGAATCGCGTGCCAGATCGCAGCAACCCGAACCCCGCTGCGAACTGAACCACATTCCACTTTGAGTGTTAGCTCCATCACACTGGGTTCTCAATCTAGGTAAAGGTATGGCCCGAGCGCAAGACCGTCTCGAGATTTTTTGGTACGCCCGTCCATGCAAACGTGATAGAGAACCGGGCAGTCGGGCCGATTCGCGACACGCCCGTGTGCGACACGCCAGACACGCCTCAACGACACGCCCAACAAGCCGGGAAGAGCGCCGGATCTCGCGCTCCGACAAACACACCCGAGAGGGCGAGAACGGCACCCCGTACCCTTGGGAACGTGTCGAATGTGCCGATCACACATACGCTCGCGAAGCTGGCGGGCAGCTGCGCGCTGGCCGCAGTTCTCGTCGCCGGGCTGCTCTTCCCGCTCGCCGGTGGATTCGGATTCGTCTCCAACCGTGCGGCCGACGCGGTGGACAACGTCTCCGCGGAACTCGTCGAGGGCACCGTTCCCGCGGTCTCGACGATGGTGGACAAGAACGGTTCGCCCATCGCCTGGCTCTATGAGCAGCGCAGATTCGAGGTGCCGAGCGAGCGGATATCCAACAACATGAAGTTGGCGATCATCTCCATCGAGGACCGCCGCTTCGCCGAGCACGACGGCGTCGACTGGCAGGGCACGGTGCGCGCGTTCCTCACCAACACCTCCAGCGGTGAGGTGCAGCAGGGCGCGTCCACCCTCGACCAGCAGTACGTGAAGAACTTCCAGCTGCTCGTGGTCGCCAAGACCGACGCCGAACGCCGCGCGGCGATCGAGACCACCCCGGCGCGCAAGATTCGCGAGATCCGCATGGCGCTGACCCTGGACAAGGAACTCACCAAGGACGAGATCCTCACCAGGTACCTGAACCTCGTGCCCTTCGGCAATTCGTCCTATGGCATCCAGGACGCGGCGCAGACCTACTTCGGCGTCGACGCCGCCGACCTGAACGTCCCGCAGGCGGCGATGCTCGCGGGCATGGTGCAGTCCAGCTCCAAGCTGAACCCCTACACCAACGTCCAGGGCGTGCTGGCCCGCCGGAACACCGTGCTGGACACGATGATCCAGAACATCCCGGCCCGCGCCGAGGAGTTCCGCAAGTTCAAGTCGGAGCCGCTGGGCGTGCTGCCCGAGCCCAAGGGCCTGCCGCGCGGCTGCATCGCCGCTCAGGATCGCGGCTTCTTCTGCGACTACGCGCTGCAGTACCTGGCCGAATCGGGCATCAGCCGCGAGCAGATCGACAAGGGCGGCTACCTGATCAAGACCACCCTCGATCCGGCCGTGCAGGACTCCGTCAAGCGCGCGGTCAGCGAGGCGGCCAATCCGAACCTCGACGACATCGCCGAGGTGATGTCGGTGGTCGCGCCGGGCCAGGACTCGCACGACGTGGTCGCCATGGCCAGCAGCCGCACCTACGGCCTCAACCGCGACGTCAACGAGACGGTGCAACCGCAGCCGTTCTCGATGGTCGGTGACGGCGCGGGCTCGGTCTTCAAGGTCTTCACCACCGCCGCAGCCATGGAGAAAGGCATGGGCATCAACTCCCAGCTCGACGTGCCTGGCCGCTTCGACGCGAAGGGCATGGGTAACGGCGGCGCGCGGGGCTGCCCGCCCGCCACCTACTGCGTCGAGAACGCGGGCCGCTACAAGTCGCCGATGTCGGTGACCGAGGCGCTGGCCACCTCGCCGAACACCGCGTTCGTCAAGCTGATCCAGGCCGTCGGCGTCACCCCGACCGTCGACATGGCGGTGCGGCTCGGCATGCGCTCGTTCACCAACCCGGGCAGCTCCGGGCACGGCAACCAGAGCCTGGCCGACATGATCAAGGACCAGAACCTCGGCTCGTTCACCCTCGGCCCGGTCGCGATCAACCCGCTCGAGCTCTCCAACGTCGCCGCGACGCTGTCCTCCGGCGGACGCTGGTGCCCGCCCTCCCCGATCAGGGAGGTCGTCGACCGCAGCGGCAAGCAGGTTCCGCTCACCCAGCAGGCCTGCGAGCAGGTCGTCGAGCCCGGCCTGGCCAACACGCTGGCCAACGCGATGAGCAAGGACGACACGGCGGGCACCGCGGCGGGCGCTGCCCAGGCGAGCGGCTGGAACCTGCCGATGGCCGGCAAGACGGGGACCACCGAAAGCCACCGCTCCTCGGCCTTCCTCGGCTTCACCAACTCGCTGGCCGCCGCGGTCTACGTCTACGGCGACAGCCCGACCCCCGGTGAGATCTGCTCGTTCCCGCTGCGCAACTGCGGCGACGGAAACCTGTTCGGCGGTAACGAACCCGCACGCACCTGGTTCAGCGCGATCAAGCCGGTGGTCGGCAACTTCCCGCCGCCCGGCCTGCCGCCGCTGGACGACAAGTACGTCCGCGGCGCGAACAACGCGCAGGTGCCCGACGTGGTCGGCATGTCGCAGGCTGAGGCGACCACCGCGCTGGTCGCCGCGGGCTTCCAGGTCTCGGCCGTCAACGGATCCGGCCCGCCGCCCAAGGGCAGCGTCATGAACACCGCGCCGAACGGGTCGGCGATCCCCGGCTCGGTGATCACGATCTACATCAGCGACGGCACCCAGCGCCAGGCCCCGGCGCCGTCCGCACCCGGGCCGCTGCCGCCGCCCCCGGCGCTGCCGCCCGGGTTCCCGCTGCCGCCCTGGTGGCCGCGGTAAGCGGAACCTCCGCCTTCGCTCCGGCCATGCGCGGGCTGTCGGCGGACTCCGTCCGGCAGCGCCTATCGGGCGAATAACGAAGAACCGCCGACCGGCGCTACGGCGCTCGGTCGGCGGTTCTGGTTTCGGGCAGAGTTCAGAGCCGGGCTTTCACAGCCGCGGAGATGCGCGAGCCGTCGGCCTTGCCCTCGGCGAGGGCGGTGGCGATCTTCATGACCTGGCCCATCTGGCGCATGCCGGGGCGCTCGCCCAGCTCCTCGGCGACCTGCGCGATGGCGGTGTCCGCGAGGTCGGCGATCTCGGCCTCGGTCAGCTGGGTCGGCAGGTACTCGTCGATGATCCTGGCCTCGGCGTGTTCGTTGGCGGCGAGCTCGCCGCGACCGGCCTGGGTGTAGACCTCGGCCGACTCGTTGCGCTTCTTCGCCTCCTTCTGCAGCACCGCGATCACGTCGGCGTCGGAGAGTTCACGCGCCTCCGCGCCTGCGACCTCGGCGTTCTGGATCGCGGCCAGCAGCATGCGCAACGTGGCGAGGCGCAGCGTGTCCTTGGCTTTCATCGCGGCGGTCATGTCCGTCCGCAGCCGATCTTTGAGTTCCGACATGAGGCACACGGTAGCCGGTCGCCGTCGCGGGGCCCACCACATTTCGCCGCGGCGTCGCCGCGGCGTCGCCGCGGCGAACAGGAGAAGACCGCAGCTCGCGGACCTGCTCGGACGATTCCGCGCCGCTCGGCGCGACCGCGGCGATGGCTTGTGCGGAAACACACTCGGCGTTCTGAGGCAGCCTCACCTATGCTGGGCAAATGCCCGTAATCTCGACCGCCGCCGTCCGCCGAACCGCGCTGGGAGCCACCGGGGCCGCGGTAGCCGGAATCGGCTATGCCTCGCTGATCGAGCGCAACGCGTTCGTCCTGCGCGAGGCGACCATGCCGGTGCTGCCGCCCGGTGCGTCGAGCCTACGTGTGCTGCACATCAGCGATCTGCACATGATGCCCGGTCAGAAGCTCAAGCAGCAGTGGCTGCGCGAGCTGGATCGGCTGGAGCCCGATCTGGTGGTCAACACCGGCGACAACCTCTCGCACCAGCGGTCGGTGCCCGCGGTGGTTCAGGCCCTCGGCGGATTGCTGTCCCGCCCGGGCCTTTTCGTTTTCGGCAGCAACGACTACTTCGCGCCGGTGCCGAAGAACCCGATGAAGTACTTCAAGAAGGACCACCGCCGCGTCTACGGCGCGCCGCTGCCGTGGAAGGACCTGCGAGCGGCGTTCACCGAACGCGGCTGGCTCGATCTCACCCACGTGCGCCGCGATCTCGAGGTGGCGGGCGTGCGGATCGCCACCGCCGGCGTCGACGACCCGCACCTGCAGCGCGACCGGTACGACACGGTGGCGGGCCCCCCGAACCCGCTGGCCGACCTGCGCATCGGCCTGACCCACTCGCCCGAACCCCGGGTGCTCGACCGCTTCGCCGACGATGGCTACGACCTGGTGCTCGCCGGCCATACCCACGGCGGCCAGCTGGTGCTGCCCGGCTACGGTGCGCTGGTCACCAACTGCGGCATCGACAAGTCGCGCGTGAAGGGCCCGTCGAAGTGGGGCGAGCACACCCAGCTGCATGTCTCCGCAGGCATCGGCACCTCGCCGTGGGCTCCGTACCGGTTCTGCTGCCGCCCCGAAGCCACCCTGCTGACTCTCGTCGCCGCGCCCCCGAAGCGTCCGGCCGCCGAGAACAACCACGGGCTTTCGACCTCGGAGACCGTCGCTCGCTGAGCGCCGTGATCGCGGCCTCGGCACTCCCCTAGCTCGACACGCCAACCGGCGCAAGGCTTGTCCGCCCTGACCGGGCGCGGACGGTGCATCGCCGACCCGGTAGGGTCGCGTGCCGAAACTTGAATCGGTCGACTAGGGGACGACTTTGAGCAGAGGATTCGACGAACCGCGCGCCGAACCTGCCGCCAACGGCATGTCCGGCGCATCGGTGCGTGCCGCCGCCGCTCCGGAGTTCGGCGGCACGGCCGCACCGAATCTTGCAGCCGCCGCGCAGCTTTCGCCCGACCAGCCCATGACCGGATCGGCGTATCCGGTTCAGCACGCCGCCATTGCGGGGCAGCAAAGTCCTTACGCCCGAGGTGAAGTCGCTGCGGTTCCGCAGTTCGCTACGGGCACGACGCAGGCCGCAACACAGATCGCTACGGGCACGACACAGTCCGCCACAGGCACGACACAACTCGGCTACGGAGCTGGCTCACACGCCCCGCTCGACCTGACCGGGCGCGGCACCCAGCATTTCGGTGAGGCCGCCGCGGCCGATCAGAGCGACGGCGCGCCCAACAGGTGGCCGGAGCCGATGCGGGCGGCCGGTAGCTCACCCGGGGACTTCTGGACCGAACCGCGACTGATGGACCCGCCCCGCGCGGCAGGCGGGCGGGCGTGGATCGGCATCGGAGTCGCGGCGACGGTATTGGTCGCGGGCGCGGTGGCCGTGGTGGTCGCGGGTGGCACGGACGAGGCCAGTGCGGAAGGGACGCCCTCGATGGTGAGCGCGTTGACCACCTCGGCCGGGACCAGAGCTCCCGCGCGGCGGCCTGCGGCGCAGGCGGGGCCGCCCGTGGTGCCGGGGTACCAGGTGGTCGTCGTGCCCGACAGCGGCGCGGCGTACGACGTGCCCGCCGACTGGCACATCGGCGATCCCGGAGCCTCCGGCGGCTTCGGCAAGCCGCCCAACGCCGTCGGCGGCAAGGGGTACGCCACCGAGGGCAAGGACTACTGCCCCGGATCGACGCGCACCGTGGCGTTCGTCACCGGCTCGGACAACACCGATACCGCGAGCGCCGCAACCGAACTCGGCACCAAGACCGCGAAGATCGCCTACTCCAACGCGCCCGGCGGCGGCGTTCCCGGCGCCCCACAGCCGCTGGAATCCCTCGACGGCGCCCAGCACGGCACGTTCGTGGAGACCAGGGGCGCCATCACCGACGCCAAGCCGGGCTGCGCCACCGAGTACTCGGTGTACACCTTCGCCACCTCCGCCGACATCGGCAGCTTCGTCATGGTGATCGCCGCCGACACCGGCGTCCCGAATGCGGTCGACCCGGAGGCCGCGAAGCGGATCTTCCGCAGCGTCCGCTCTCATGAAAGCTGATTGACCTGCGGGTTTAACGTCTGGACCTTCCCTGTTGTAAGCTACTCCAGGTTCGCTTCACGGGGTGTGGCGCAGCTTGGTAGCGCGCTTCGTTCGGGACGAAGAGGTCGCAGGTTCAAATCCTGTCACCCCGACTCGTGTGGTTGAGACACGACAGGGCCCCTGACCGGTCTTCCGGTCAGGGGCCCTTTCTTTTATCCGGTCGAATACACGGCCGAGTCAGTCCACTGCGGCGCGGTTCCGCTTCTCCAATGCGGCGAGCACCTCGCGCGCGGCCCGCTCTCCGGATTCCACCGCTCCATCGATGTATCCCGCCCAGCGGGTGGCGGTCTCGGTGCCCGCCCAGTGCAGCGGTCCGATGGGCGCGCGCAGCGCCGGGCCGAAACGGGTGAGGGTGGACGGCGTCGCGAAAGCGCCGTAACAGCCGCGGCTGTACTCCTCCTCGGCCCAGTCGCGTTCGAGGTAGGCGATCGGCTCGGCCGCCGCGGGGCCGAAATAGCCGACGAGATCGGACAGCACCTGGGCCCGCCGCGCCGCCGGAGTCAGCCGGGACATGGCGTCGGCGTGCTTGCCTTCGAAGAAGCCGACCAGCACGCCGGGCGCGCCGTCGGGCGGGGTGTTGTCGAAGACCGTGCCGAGCGGTCGCCGATCGCTGTTGGCCTGTCCGCTGAAGCCCTGCGCGCGCCAAAACGGTTCCGAATAGGCGACATTGATCTTGATGACGCGACCCATCGGCATCCGCTGGACGAGCTGATCGCGCCCGCCGGGGAGACCGGGCCGGTAGCGAATCCTGGACGCCAGTGGCGGCGGGATCGCGATCACCGCCCGTCGCGCCGACACCTCCGTGCGCCCGGCCGACACGTGAAGCTCGCCGTCGCTCCAGGTCAGATCCGTCACCGGAGCGTCGAGCAGAACGCGCTCGCCGAGCTGCTCGGCGAGCGCCAAGGCGATCCGCTGGGTGCCGCCGACCACGCGGTCTTGCTGCGCGCCGCCCTCGGTGTTGATCAGCGCGTCCAGTCCGCCCGCCGCGCCGACGTAGAACGCTGCCCACAGCGCGGACATGTCCTCCGGCTCGGTGGCGAACACCGCCTCGGTGACCATCCGCAGGAAGGCGCGGCCGGTGGGCGTGTAGGCATGCCGCTGCATCCAGGTGGCGAAGGTCTGCCCGTCCAGCTTGTCCGCGTGCCGCGCGAGCCACGGGTCGCGTTCGGCGACGGCGCGCGCCACCCGATCCAGCCGCAACTGCGCCTGCCCGATATCGGCGAGCGCGAGCGGGTTCAGCTTGGGGATCCGGCCGGTGTAGACCGAACGGGTCTCGCCGAATTCGCCGATGTTCTGCCCGGCGACGTGGGTCGGGAACGTGGCGAGTCCCAGTTCGGCGATCAAAGCGAGCACTCTGTCCTGTCCTGGACCGACCCACTGCCCGCCCATCTCGATCGGCACGCCTTCGAGCAGGTCTTCGCTGAGCAGCCGTCCCCCCACTCGGTCGCGCGCCTCCAGTACCAGCACCTCCTTCCCGGCGCGGACCAGCTCGCGAGCGGCCACCAACCCCGCCACACCCGCGCCGACGACAACGACGTCTGTCGATTCACTCATCTCGACCTGCTTTCATACACCGTGTATCTGAGATTCACTATGTATGTGATATCCCTGTTGCATGGAGACTGTCAAGACAGTGCGGGAAAAATACGCCGAGAACACCCGCCAGACGCTGCTCGAGACCGGGCGACGCCTGTTCGTCGAGCGCGACTACGCCAAGCTGTCGGCGGAGGAGCTGGTCCGGACCGCCGGCCTCACCCGCGGCGCGCTGTACCACCACTTCGACGGCAAGCGTGGTCTGTTCGAGGCGGTCTTCGACGAATTGGAAAGCAAAGCGGCGCAACGGATTCGCGAGGCGACGACGGCCGGCTCGGACCCGCTGGAGCAGGCCGAGCGCGGTATCGAGGAGTTTCTCGACGTGTGCGCCGACCCCGACTACCGCAAGATCGTGCTGATGGACGGCCCCATCGCGCTCGGCTGGCAGCGCTGGCGCGAGCTGGACCGGCAGCATCTCGGCGGCCTGGTCCTCGATGCCGTCCGGACGCTCCTGGCGGACGACCTGATCAAGCCCTACTCGGCCGAACTGCTCGCCAGTGCGCTGTACGGGGCTCTCACCGAACTATCACTGACACTCACCGAGGTGGACGACGGTCGCCCGCAAGCCGTGGATCTGATGCGCGATCTGCTCGAGGGGCTCACCGGGCGGTGACACGGATTTCGCCGGAATCGCTTTCGAGACAGGGGCGGCGGCCAGGCGGTATAGTTCGTGGCGTCACTTCGGTGATGTCGAGAGGGTGGAGCGCCGCTGCTGACGACGCCCCACCCGATGGGTCAGCTAGCCCGTACTCGACGGACCAGCATGAGCGCCCCGGCGGTCACGGCAGCTACCAACAGCAGTGTGCCGTAATCGACCGGGGCCTTGCTCTTCTTCCGGCGATGCTTCGCCATTCCCCACCACCTCCCGTCTGGGCGCGGTGTCTGGACCTGAGTCCACCGCCCCTCGACGCGAGGTGTGCACACACTATGCGACGCGATCGGTCAAACGTCCTGTCACACAGCGTGTCCCGACGAATGTCCGGATCGATCGGCGCGTCGCTTCGGCGAGTCTGGGCTCGGCCGAAAGCATGGGAGAGACCAGCGCACCGGCGCGGGCTGGGCCGCCATCCGCGCTGCGCTCGCGGCGGTGCGAGCGCGGGGTGAGCGGCACGTCATCGCGCTAGGCGATCCGACGTATCACCCGCGCTTCGGCTTCGTCCGAGCCTCGCGATACGACATCGGCATCGAGGTGCCCGACGAGGCGCTGACGGCGCGCGCGCTCGAACCGGCCCACCCGCTGCCGAGCGGGACCGTCCGTTACCCCGCGGCGTTCGACATCGGTTAGCGGCAGCTCACCGTCCGGCGGCTGATTCGGCACCGGCCACCAGACGGTCGCGGCGATCACCGCGAGCAGGCCGCACACCAGCGCCAGCAATGCGAAGAACACGGAGGCATCCATAGCTTCCTCCCAGCGGCAGAGGGTCTACGCCCCGGCACCGGGACCGCCGACTGAAGGCGCACACGGCCGGCATGCCGATGAGGGACAGCATCGTCCCGGTACCGAAGCTTTCCCCAGCATCTCCGCCCGATATGACGACCAACGACACCCCCGTGTAGCCCGCTGTTGCAGTCTCCTCCCACCCCACCCCCACCGGCGGTGAAGAGTGCAGGACTGCGGGCGGAGCTGGTGCGGGGCTGAGCGGAGGTAGTGTGGGGGTCGGGCGCGGTGAGGAGACGCTTACCACTTGATTACTTGCGGACACATGGTGGAAACGCGAGGTCCATAGCGTATACACGCATGTCGACACGGGTGGCCACGCTGGCCGATGCAGCGGGACGGCCGTTGCGGGACGTGGTGTATACGACGTTGCGCGATGAGCTGATGAATGGGGACATCAAGTTCGGGGAGCGGCTGACCGAGCCGAAACTGTCCGCGCGCTTCGGTATTTCGCGCACGCCGATCCGCGAGGCGCTGACTGTGCTGTGTTCGGACGGGCTGTTGCGCCGCGAAGAGTACGGCTTCAGCCCGGTGCGGCCGAGCATCCCCCTGATTCGCGACCTGTACGAGTTGCGAATCACCCTGGAACTGGGCGGGATTCAGCGCGCCATCGGCAATCCCGAAGTGCGCCACGATCACGCGCTGCTGGAGGCCGAACGCGCGAGCTGGCTCGAGTTGCAGGCCGATCCGCCGGCGCAGGAGCCGGGTTTCGTGGTGCGCGACGAGGAATTCCACGTCACGCTGCTCACCGCGGCGGGCAATGCCGAACTGGTGCGCGCACTGAAATCGGTGAACTCCCGGATCCGGCACGTGCGCATGTACGACTTCATGGTCAACAACCGGATCGAGACCACGATCACCGAGCACCTCGCGATCCTCGAGGCGGTGCTCGCCGAGGACCTGTCGCTGGCTTATCGCCTGCTGCACACCCACATCGGGGAATCTCTGGACGTCGTCTTGGAGCGGGTCACCCGCGCCATCACCGCGATGTCGCTGGCAACTGAATAGGGGACCGCACCGTGGATTTCGATACTGTCCTCGTCGCCAATCGCGGCGAGATCGCGGGCCGGGTGCTGCGAACCGCGAAGTCGCTCGGCCTGAAGACCGTCGCCGTCTACTCCGACGCGGACGCCGCGGCGCCGCACGTCGAATTCGCCGACGCCGCGGTACGGCTCGGCCCTGCGCAGGCCGCCGAGTCGTATCTGCGCGCCGACCTGGTGATCGAAGCGGCGCTGGCGACCGGAGCGGGTGCTATCCACCCCGGCTACGGATTCCTCTCGGAGAACGCCGATTTCGCGACGGCGGTGGCCGAAGCGGGCATCGCGTTCGTCGGCCCGACACCGGCGCAGCTGCGCATCTTCGGCGACAAGCACACCGCACGCGAGGCCGCGAAACGAGTCGGCGTGCCGCTGATTCCCGGGAGCGGCCTGCTGGATTCGGCCGAGCACGCGGTGGCCGAGGCGGAGCGGATCGGTTTTCCGGTGATGCTCAAGGCCGTCGGCGGCGGTGGCGGCATCGGCATGCAGAGCTGTTTCACCGCGGACGAACTCCGCGCGGCCTACCTCCGGGTGCAGCGCCTCGCCGCGACGAACTTCTCCTCGACGGGTGTCTTCCTGGAGCGTTTCGTGGCGCGCGCCAGGCACGTCGAGGTGCAGCTGTTCGGCGATGGGCACGGCCGGGTGGTCAGCCTCGGCACCAGGGACTGCTCGTTGCAGCGGCGCAACCAGAAGGTGATCGAGGAAGCGCCTGCGCCGGGGCTCGGCGAGGAGCTGACGGAACACTTGCTCACCGCGTCCAGAGAGTTGGCCGAATCGGTCGGCTACCGCTCCGCGGGCACGGTGGAATTCGTCTACGACTCCGAGCGCGGCGCGGCCTCGTTCCTCGAGATGAACACCCGGCTCCAGGTGGAACACCCGGTGACCGAGGCGATCACCGGCGTCGACCTGGTCGAATGGATGCTGCGCCTGGCGGGTGGGGACGCCACCATGCTGGACGACATGCCCGCGACCGGCCCGGCCCAGTCCGGGTGGGCCGTCGAGGCCCGGGTCTACGCCGAGGACCCCGGCCAGGACTACCGCCCGAGCGCCGGACTCGTCACCGCCGCCGAATTCGCCTTCGGCGTGCGCGTCGACACCTGGGTCGGCACCGGCACCGAGGTGAGCCCGTACTACGACCCGCTGCTGGCCAAGGTGATCGCCGCGGCCCCCACCCGCGACGCCGCGCTGGACAGCCTGGCCGACGCCCTCGCCGAGACCCGGATTCACGGCGTGCAGACGAACATCGCCCAATTGCACACCGCGGCAACGGATCCGCGGGTGCGCGATGCGGCACACGGCACCGGAACGCTGGCCGACATCCATCCTTCGGCGGCGCGCATCGACGTGCTGCGCGGCGGAACCATGACCACCATCCAGGACCTTCCTGGCCGAATCGGCTTGTGGGAGGTGGGCATTCCGCCGTCGGGCCCGATGGACGACCTCTCGTTCACCGGAGCCAATATCGCCGTCGGCAATCCGCCGGGCCTGCCCGCGCTGGAGTGCACGCTCCAGGGCCCGCGCCTGCGCTTCGCCACCACCACGGTGGTCTGCGTGACCGGCGCGGACGCGCCGATCACCGTCGATGACACGCCAGCGCCGATGTGGGAACCGATCACGATCCCCGCGGGCGCGGTGCTCGACATCGGCGCGCCGACCGACACCGGCCTGCGCACCTATCTCGCCGTGCGCGGCGGCCTCGACGCCCCGCTCTACCACGGCAGCGCGTCCACCTTCACCCTCGGCGGATTCGGCGGGACCACAGGCAAAGCCGTTGCGGCGGGCGATGTCCTGCACATCGTCACCGACGGTGCGGCGATCGGTGAACCCGCGGCGGAGCCGGGCCGATCCACGGCAACGCCGGTGCGACCCGAGTTCACCCACGAGTGGCAGCTGGCCGTCGGCATCGGCCCGCAGACCGCGCCCGCCTATTTCACCGACGCGGACATGGCACAGTTCGCGGCGCATCCGTGGCGGGTGGGCAGCCACGCCAACCGCACCGGCATCCGGCTGGAGGGCCCCAAGCCGGCCTGGTCACGGGCCGACGGCGGCGATGCCGGACTGCACCCGTCGAACCTGCACGACAACCCCTACAGCGTCGGCGCGCTCAACGTCTCCGGCGACACCCCGATCCTGCTCGGCCCGGACGGACCGAGCCTCGGCGGTTTCGCCTGCCCGCTCACCGTGATCTCGGCGCACCGGTGGAAACTCGGGCAGCTGCGCCCCGGCGACACCGTCCGGTTCGTGCCCGTCGACGACGACGAGGCCACCGAGCTGCGCCGCTCCGACGATCGGCGCGCGAAGGCGACGGTATCCCCCGCCCGCGACGCACTCGGCGATCGCGGCGTGCTCGGCACCGCGCCCGGCGATGCCGACCGGCCGCGGGTGACGTACCTGCGCGGCGGCGACGACAACATCCTCGTCGAATACGGCGAGATGGTGCTGGATCTCGGCCTGCGCATGCGGGTGCACGCGCTCGCCGAGGCGCTGGCGGCGGCGGGCCTGCCCGGCATCGTCGACGTCACCCCGGGCGTGCGCTCGCTGCACATCCACTTCGATCCGGACGTGCTCGCCCAGCACCGGCTGCTCGGCACGCTGGCCGAGTTGGAAGCGGAGCTGCCCGCGACCCACGACCTGGTGGTGCCGAGCCGGACCATCCGGCTGCCGCTCTCGTTCGACGATCCTTCCATCGCCGAGGCGATCGACCGCTACCGCAGCGGCGTGCGCGACACCGCGCCGTGGCTGCCCTCGAACACCGAATTCATCAGGCGCATCAACGGACTCGACAGCGTCGAGCAGGTGCGCGACACGGTGTTCGACGCGGAATACCTGGTGCTCGGGCTCGGTGACGTGTATCTCGGTGCGCCGCTGGCCGTTCCGCTCGATCCGCGACACCGCTTGGTGACCACGAAGTACAACCCGGCGCGCACCTGGACCCCCTCGGACGCGGTCGGCATCGGCGGCAAGTACCTCTGCGTGTACGGGATGGCCTCGCCCGGCGGTTACCAGCTGATCGGCCGCACCGTGCCGATCTGGTCCAGCTACCGGCAGTCCGCGCCCTTCGAGCCGGGCACCCCGTGGCTGTTCCGGTTCTTCGACCGCATCGTCTGGGAGCCGGTGAGCCCCGAGGAACTGCTCGAGCACCGCGCGGCGGCTGCCGCGGGCCGGTTCGACGCCGAGGTCGGCGATGGCACCTTCGCGCTGGCCGACCACCTGCGCCTGCTCGCCGAGAACGCCGCCTCCATCGCGGAATTCGAGGAGCGGCAGACGGCCGCGTTCGAGGCGGAGAAGCGCGCGTGGCACGCGGCGGGCGAGTTCGAGCGCACCACGACCGCACCGGCTCCGCAAGAACCCGTCGCCGATCCGTTGGCCGGGCTGCCCGCCGACGCCACCGTGGTGACGGCGCCGATGATCGGCAATGTGTGGCGCGTCGAGGTCGAGGAGGGGCAGCGGCTCGACGCCGGTGCGCCGGTCGCCATCCTGGAGGCCATGAAGCTGGAGCTGCCCGTGCACAGCCCGGGTGCGGGCACGGTGCTCAGGGTGCTGACCGCGCCGGGCGCCAAGGTGGCGCCGGGTACCCCGCTAGCAGTGATCGGAGTGGACTGAATGACCGCTGGCGTTCCATGCACCACCGCCCATCGGGACTCGCCCACCGCGCGGGTCGCGGCCGCCTATCGGCGCATCGCCGAGGTGGATCGCCCCGAGGTGTGGATCACGCTGCGACCCGAGCACGAGACCGTCGCCGACGCGGCCGAGGTGGAGCGACGGCTGGCCGCGGGCGAGACGCTGCCGCTGGCCGGACAGCTGGTCGCGGTCAAGGACAACATCGACGTGGCGGGCTTGCCCACCACCGCGGCCTGCCCCGAATTCGCCTATCCGGCAACGGTTACCGCGGCAGCCGTCGCACGGCTGCAAGCGGCAGGGGCGATCGTGCTCGGCAAGACGAACCTGGACCAGTTCGCCACCGGCCTGGTCGGTACCCGGAGCCCGTACGGCGCGGTCCGGCATGCCCATCGTCCCGAACTGATCTCCGGCGGCTCGTCCTCGGGTTCGGCCGTCGCGGTCGCGCTCGGACTGGTGGACATCGGCGTCGGCACCGACACCGCCGGGTCCGGGCGGGTGCCCGCGGCGCTGCACGGCATCGTCGGCCTCAAAGCCACGCTGGGGATCATTCCCGCGCACGGCCTCGTCCCGGCCTGCGCGGACTATGACGCCGTCACGGTGTTCGCGAAGGATCTCGACGGGGCGGTCGCCGCCGCGGCCGTGATGGCCGGGCCCGATGCGGGAGACCCGCGCAGCCGCGCCTGGCCCGCCGACATGCGGTTCGCCGCGCCGCGAACTCCGCGCCTCGCGGTGCCGCGCGCCGCCGACCTCGCCGTCCTGACCGACGACTACCGCGACGCCTTCACCAGAACCGTTGCCGCCGTGGCCGATTCCGGCATCGAGACGGTCGAGCTGGACATCTCGCCGCTGCTGGACGCCGCCCGCTTGCTGTACGACGGCGCGATCGTCGCGGAACGCTATGCCGCGGTGGGGGAATTCCTGGCGACCCGTCCGGCGGGCGCGGATCCCACGGTGGCGGCCATCATCGGCGCGGCCGCGTCCACCACCGGCCCAGCCTTCGCCGCCGACCTCGACGCGTTGACCCGTGCCCGTGCCGACGCGGCGCTGCTGCTGCGGGACTGCGACGCGCTGCTGCTCCCGACCACCACCGAGCACCCGAGTATCGCCGCGGTGCAGGCGGATCCGGTCGACATCAACCGGCGCATGGGCACCTACACCAACTTCTGCAACCTGCTGGACATGGCCGCCGTCGCCGTTCCCGGCGCGGCAACCGCGGCGGGCGCTCCCTTCGGCGTGATGGTGGTGACGCCCGCCTTCGGCGATCAGGTCGCGATCGATATCGCCGCCCGCGTGAGCGGCCTGGAGCAGGCGCCCCTCCTGGTCCGGGACGGCGTGCAACTGGCCGTGTTCGGCGCGCATCTGCGCGGCCAGCCGCTGCACTGGCAGCTCGAGGGGATCGGCGCCCGGTTCGCCGGGGAAATCCGCACCAGCGATGCCTATCGGCTGACCGCCCTCGACACCGTGCCCGCCAAGCCGGGGCTGGTCCGGCACGGCGCGGGACTCGGCGCGCCGATTCTCGGCGAGCTGTTCACGGTCTCGCGCGCCGGGCTCGGCGGCTTCCTCGCGGAGCTGCCCGCGCCCATGGCGCTGACCAGCATCGAACTCGACGACGGCCGGTCGGTCATCGGTTTCGCCTGCACCTACGACGCCGCGCTGGCCGCCACCGACATCACCGAATTCGGCGGTTGGAAGGCATACCTGAACGCCGCCAACTGATTCCGCGCCCGATGGCCCGGCAGCTGCCCGCTGCCGGGCCATCGTCGTCCGAACGCCCTGGTCGGCGCCGTTTCAGACATTTGTACTAGACAAACGTTCAACCCGTCTGTTAGACATTTGTCTTAGACATTCGATCTAACGAGGAACAGACCATGAGCATCTCCCACAGCCCGAACTCCCCGCGCGTGCTGATCAGCGGCGGCGGCATCGGCGGCAATGCCGTCGCGCTGCAACTGCTTCGCGCAGGCATCCAGACCACCGTCGTCGAGCGCGCCGCCGCGCCGCGTCCCGGCGGGCAGGCGGTCGATCTGCGCGGAACCAGCCGCGACGTCGCCGAGCGTATGGGCCTGATGCCCGGCATCAAGGCCAGGCAGCTGGACGAGCGCGGCATGCTCTACGTCGACGCCGCGGGCCGGGAGACGCTGCGCATGCCCGCCGAACTGTTCGAGGGCAAGGGCGGCGTCGCCGAAATCGAGATCACCAGGGGCGATCTGAACGAGGTACTGCTCGACGCGCTGGCGAAGGAGGGCGGGGTCGACTACCGCTACGGCGAGTGGATCACCGAGGTCCGGCAGGACACCGCGGGCATCGAGGTCACCTTCGCCTCAGGCGCCGTCGAGCGCTTCGACATTCTCATCGGCGCCGACGGACTGCACTCCGCCACACGGCGATTGGTGTTCGGACCGGAGCAGGACTTCGCGACCTACCTGGGCGGCTACATGTCCTTCTTCACCATGCCGACCCCGAAAGACACCGAGCCGCACTGGTTCTCGATGCACTCGCTGGTCGGCGCGACGGGCATCGGCCTGCGCCCGGACGCCGATCCGGCGACCTCCAAGGCGATCATCATGCTGCGCGCCGCCGCCGATCCCGCGCTGCGCCGCGATGTCGAAGCGCAGCAGCAGTTCATCAGGGAGCGCCTCGCGGGCGGCGGCTGGCATTCGGGCGTCATCACCGCCGCGATGACCGAAGCCGAGGACTTCTACTTCGACGAACTCGCCCGCATCGACATGCCGAGCTGGATCAGCGGCCGGGTCGCCCTGCTCGGCGACGCCGGATACTGCGGTTCGGCGCTGACCGGACAGGGCACCGCGATGGCACTGGTGGGCGCCTACGTGCTGGCCGGTGAAATCGCGACGCACGCAACGGATCCGGAGCGCGCGTTGTCTCGCTACGAGGAAGTGTTGCGCCCCTTCGTCGCCAAGGCGCAGGAGCTGCCGCCCGGCGGTCTGCGGTCGATGACCCCGAAGACCAGGTTCGGCATCCGCGTGGGCCACGCGGTGTCCCGATTGATGACGACCAAGGTGATGAAGCCGCTGATCATGCGGATGCTCACCGCGACCGAGTCCTACGAGCTGCCCGACTACTCGGCGCAGTCGGTCGGCTGAGCTCTGCGGTCATCGCCCACCGACACACCGAGTTCCGCGAGCAGGTCCTCGACCCGCCGCCCGACGTCGTCGCGGATGGGCCGCACCTGCTCGACCTCCAATCCGGCCGGGTCCTCGATGATCCACTCCAGGTAGCGCGGACCCGGCACCAGCGGGCAAGTGTCTCCACAGCCCATCGTGACGATGACGTCGGCGGCCCGAATGATCTCGTCGGTCCACGGTTTCGGGTATTCGCCCGAGATGTCGATCCCGACCTCGGCCATCGCTTCGACCGCCGCGGGATTGAGCTGCGCGCTCGGCTCCGAGCCGCCCGACCAGGCCACCGCCCGCCCGCGTGCGAAATGCGAGAAGAAGCCGAGCGCGATCTGGGAGCGGCCCGCGTTGTGCGTGCACAAAAACAAGACGATCGGACGCGGTTGCGCCACTTTGCCTTCCACCTTCGCCCTGGCTTCCAGCTGCTGGCGAGCAAATCGTTCCGCGAGCACCGGCAGGTACAGCGTCACCGTAGCGCGCGCGACGAACGCCTCGTACGACGAAAAGAGGTAACCGACAACGATTTCCGGCGCGAACATGGTGGCGAACTCGTCGAGCAACCGCTTTTCGGCAAGGCGCAACTGCGTCTCGTGATCGAGGGCCAGCAGGCGATAGGCAGGCCCGGTCGGTGTGACCGATCGTTCCATCCATCCAGCGTGACAGCCGGACGTTCGCAGCCGCAAACGAACTTACCGTGAACGCCGCTCACCGAGGTGACAACGATGGGGCGGGCCGGTTACCCCTCGTGAACCGGCCCGCCCATACCTTCGGGCGGAACTCCTGGCCTGCGACCGGACGGTTACCTTCGGCAGGGGGCGATCCTCCTTCGCCCGCCAGCTCCAGGAAGAGCCGTCGATGGCGCCGCCGGAGGGATCCGGCCGGGTCGGTCACCCCTCGTTGGACCGACCCGGCCGGGTTATCCCCGGGGCCCGAGCTGTCACCCCTCGTGGACAGCTCGCGCCCGGTTCCCACCCCCGGTGGTGGCTTGTCCCCCCTTCCCCTTGGTTACTGGCAGTACTCGAAGGTGCCGAGTACGGTGCGGCCGTCCTTGATCAGGTAGCCGGTGGCGGCGAGATCGGTACTGGCGACCGGGTTCTCCCCGTCCGGCGCCAGCCACTCGACCTGCTGCACGACCTGGTAGGCGTTCGGGTCGTTGCGCAGCACCTTGACCTCGGTGTCGTCCATCTCGGCGGGCTTGGTGTCGGTGGCCTTGCCCTTCTCCCACTCCCCCGCGCTGGCCAGCGTGTGCTGGGCGGCGTCGTAGACGACGGTGCGGTACCGGATCTGCTGGTGCTCGCCGGGGCGGTAGCCGGGCTGGGCGTAGACGACCGGGGCGGCGATCTCGATCTCGATCCGGTCGTCCTTGTGGGTGCAGGTGGCCTGGCCGGTGAGCGCGACACCGGGGACGCCGGTATCCGCCGCGGCGGCGCCCGCGCCGAACACCAGGGCGGCGGTGGTCGTCGAGAGAGCGAGGGCGGTGGTCAGCTTGCCGATCATCGTCTGTGCGTCCTTCGTGAGGTCCGTGGTTCCGGTCGATCCGGTGTTGTCACAAACAATGCGGCCTGCGTCTTGGCGCGGGCTTAAGAACACCTTGCATGGACGAATCCCCAGGTAGATCGGGATTCGCTAACACTTCCGCGCCGCGCGAGCGATGATGGAATCGGTGTGATCGATGATTGGAGCGACGATGGAAACCGTGGTGGTCTGGATCCTTGCCACAATCCTGTACTGGTGGGGTCTGCTGTAGTGAAAGTGCAACCTGGCCGCACGTTCGGCCAGGTCTCCCTCGAGTTCGATCCGCCGTATTTCGGCGAACCGAAGAGTCGCTTGGGGCTCGTTCCGCCGACCTTCCGATGACCAAAACGACCGCGCACCCGGCCTTTTCGGCCGGGGGCGTTCGTGGTTCGCTCAGCGAGCAGATTCGGCGGCCAGCGCCTCGACGGCCTCGTCCGGTTCCGCGTCCGGTGCGTCCAGCCCGCGTTCGCGCAGCAGAACCAGCGAGAGCGCGGCGGCGAGCACCGAGCAGGCGGCCACGACGAAGGTGGTCGACATCCCGGAGGTGAAGGCCGCCCGTGCGGCCTCGGCAAGGCCGCCGTCACCGGTGGCGGCGCTGATGACCAGCGCGTCGGAGATGGACTGGCGACCGGTTTCCGGAGCGCCCGCGGGCATCGCGTCGGAGCAGGTGCTCGACAGCACCGCGCCGAGCACAGCGACGCCGAGGGCGGCGCCCGCCTGCTGGATGGTGTCGTTGAGCGCCGAGCCGACGCCCGCGTACTCACCGGGCACCGCGCCCATCAGCGCGCCGATCGTGGCGGGCATCGCAAGACCGAAGCCGCCGCCCATCACGGCCATGGCGAGCGCGGGCAGCCAGAAGCCCGAATTCGGCTCCAGCAAGGTGAGCATCCCGAAGCCCGCGGCGGTGATCGTCAGGCCGACGGCGGTGATGCTGCGGTTGCCGACCTTGCTCGCCAGCGCGGCCCCGACCCCGTTGCAGGGGTCAGCGCTGCGCGACGCCGACGCGATGACGGGTGACGAGTTCGGCCAGGTCCAGCGATTCGTCGGACCACGCGACGAGGTCGAGAACCGCGCCGTGACCGATCAGCTCGCGGGCCGCGCGGATGTCCGACGGCCTGGCGATGGCGACCGCGCCGACCAGGCGACGACGGCGCAGGGCGAGGACGGTGAAGTTCGGCTCGGCGAGCGTGCCGCGCAGCACGAAGTCGTCGTCGTGCCGCATCCGGCCCGCGAACTGGAGATTGATCCCGTACTGGGTGGACCAGCCCCACGAGACATCCTGGCGGGCAACCGGTTTGCCGAGCATCGACTTCGCGGCGGCCACGCCCTGCGCCAGCGCGCTGTTCCAGTGCTCTGTGCGTTCGTGCGCGCCGAGGTCGGGATCGAACCGGTTGGCGGCGTCGCCCGCCGCGTAGACCCCTGGCGCGGAGGTGCGATAGTGCTCGTCGACGAGGACGCCGTTGTCGACGGCCAGGCCGGCCGTCTCGGCGAGCTCGGTGTCGGGAACCGAGCCGATGGCGATCAGCGCCACGCCCGCCCCCCATATCCGGCCGTCGCGCGCGGTCGCCGTGACACCGTCCTCGTGACCCTCGAGACGGGTCAGCGTCACCTCGTCCAGAATCTCGACGCCGTTGTCGGCGTGCAGCTTTCGGTAGAACGAGCCCACCGAGGGCGGGGCGACGCGGTCGAGCGGGGCCGATCCGGCATGCACGACGGTGACTTCGGCCCCGAGCGACCGGGCGGTCGCCGCGACCTCGCATCCGACCAGGCCGCCGCCGACGATCAACAGTGATTTGCCCGCGTCGATCGCCGCGCGCAGCGGCCCGATGTCGGCGGCGCCGCGCAGCGTGTGCACATGGCGCTGCGGGGCGGGCAGGCTGCGGGCGCGCGCGCCGGTCGCCAGCAGCAGGCGGTCGTAGCCGAGCTTCTCGCCGCCTGCCAGTCGCACTTGCCGCCGCTCGGTGTCGATGTCCTCCACCGTGACGCCGGTGCGCAGCTCGATGTCCTTGTCACGCCAGGACTCCGCGGTGTCGAGCAGCGTCCTTCGCTCGACCGCGGCGCCCGCCAGCATCTCCTTCGAGACCATGGGACGCCGGTACGGCAGGCCGTCTTCGGCCCCGACCAGCACGATGCGTCCCGAATACCCTTCGGCGCGAAGGGTCTTGGCCGCGGTGGCGCCCGCGACCCCCGCGCCGACGATCACGATCCGTTCGGTCATGCGCGACTGACCTCGACCATCTCGAAATCCGCTTTGGCCGCGCCGCAATCGGGGCAGGACCAGTCGTCGGGGATGTCGTCCCAGCGGGTGCCGGGCTCGATGCCGTCCTCGGGCCAGCCGAGCGCTTCGTCGTACTCGAAGCCGCACTGCACGCATTGGAAGAGTTTGTAATCGGTTTTCATAGTTCGTGTCCTGCTGTAGTGATGGAAGGGTTTTCGAAGTCGAGCTTTTCCCGGACGCCGCAGTCGGGGCAGCACCAGTCGTCGGGCACCGCGGACCACGGCGTGCCCGGCGGGAAGCCCTCGCGGGGCGCGCCCGCGACCTCGTCGTAGGTGTAATCGCAACCGGGACAGCGGTAGACGGCCATCACCGCACCTCGTACTTCGCCAGCACGCGCTCCCGCTTGCTCGGCTGGATGTTCACCCGGGTGATGTCACCGTCGTAGTGCGCGAGCACACGGTGATCCATCACCTTGCGCCACAGCGGGGGCAGATAGGCCAGCCCGATCATGCTGGCATAGCCGCTCGGTAGGTTCGGCGCGCCATCCATGCTGCGCAGGGTCTGATACCGCCGGGTCGGGTTGGCGTGATGGTCGCTGTGCCGCTGCAGGTGGTACAGGAAGATATTGGTGACGATGTGGTCGGAGTTCCAGCTGTGCTCCGGCGTGCACCGCTCGTAACGGCCCGACGCGGCCCGCTGCCGCAGCAGGCCGTAGTGCTCCAGGTAGTTCACCGTCTCCAGCAGCGAGAAACCGTAGACCGCCTGAATGATCAGGTACGGCAGCACGACCGGGCCGAACACCGCGACCAGCGCGCCCCACAGCACCACCGACATCAGCCAGGCGTTGAGCACGTCGTTGTGAATCGTCCACGGGCTCTTGCCCATTCGCTGCAGGCGGGTCTTCTCCAGCTCCCAGGACGAACGCAGGCTGCCCGACACGCTCCGCGGCAGGAAGGCCCAGAACGTCTCGGCGAAACGCGCGCTGGCCGGGTCCTCGGGTGTCGCGACACGCACGTGGTGGCCGCGGTTGTGCTCGATGTAGAAGTGGCCGTAGAACGTCTGGGCGAGGGTGATCTTGGACAGCCAGCGCTCCAGCTCGTCCTTCTTGTGGCCCAGTTCGTGCGCGGTGTTGATGCCGACGCCGCCCATCGTGCCGATGCTCAGCGCGAGGCCGATCTTCGAGATCAGCCCGAGGCCGCCGTCGATGCCGAGCCAGGACAGGTCCGTCGCCGTCCACAGATAGCAGGCGAACACCAGGCTCATCAGTTGCAGCGGAATGTAGGCGTAGGTGCAGTACCGGTAGTACTTGTCGTTCTCCAGCTGCTCCATCACCTCTTCCGGCGGGTTCTGCCCGTCGGGACCGAAGAAGCGGTCCAGGATCGGCAGCAGCACGTAGACCAGCAGCGGGCCGATCCACCACCAGACCGGCGACACCTCCTGCAGCCCGAGCTCGTTGAACACCCAGACCAGCCAGGTCGCGAGCAGCACGGTGGTGGGCGCCACCAGGCCGAACAGCCACAGATAGCGCTTGCGGTCGCGCCATTGCAGCGCCTGTGCGGGCGCATCGGTTGGGGATGTCGTCATTCTCGATCTCCTCGGGGACTTGCGCGCGGTCCGGGCAGAAGCCGGCGCCCGGACCGGGTAGGCACTCGCGCCACTGCGGTGTGGTGTCGAGCACTTTACAAACGTGCTCTCTTGTCCAATTGGAATACACCCAGTGCATAAGTGTCAATAGCTCAGACAAATCGTGCTGATGTGTACGATGGATGACGTGCCTGAAGCGTCGAGTTTTCACACCCGGATGCGCTTACTGCTCCGCGAGCGCGTTATCGAGACCGCGCGCGAACTCGTGTGCACCGAGGGCTGGGGTGCGGTGAACATGTCGCGCGTGGCCAAGGAGGTCGGCGTCAGCCGCCCGGTCCTCTACAAGGAGATCGGCACCAAACAGGACCTCGCCGACCTGGTCATCCGGCACGAGTTGGAGACCTTCCTGGTCGGCATCGACGACAGCCTGGCCGCGCATTCCGACGACGTGATCGCGGGCCTGACCGCCGCGGTCGGCTACACGCTGCGCACCGGCTCCGACAACGAACTGCTCGGGGCCGTGTTGTCCGGGCGCTCGCCCGCCAACGCCGCCTTGCTGCCGACCCTGATGACCGAGCCCGAGCCTGTCCTCGGCCGGGCGCTGGGCGCGGTCACCGGCGCGGTGCGCGCGCGGTACGCGCTCGCCGAACTGTCGGACGACGAGCTCGCGACGCGCATCGAGACCGTCATCCGGCTGACCCTCAGCCATCTCTTCCAGCCGCTCGGCCCGGTCGAACGTGCCGTCGGGCAGATCGGCTCGGCGCTCGGGGCATTGTTCACGCCGGTGCGAGCGACGGTTTCCTGACGGGCCGCAGGGCCGAGCGCGGTGGATGCGCCGGTGCGCGGACGCATCGCGCCGATCCGCTCAATTCACCGGCAGCGTCACCCGCGGCGGCACCGTCAACGGCGGCGTCATGCGCGGCGGTGTGACACCCGGCCGGGGGAAATCCGTCGGCCATGGCCGCAGCGTCGGCGGCAGATAGCGCCCCGTCGGCAGATACGGCGGGGCGATGGGCGTCGGAAGATGGCGCGTCGGCAACGGGCGCGGTGGAGCCGGCTCGGACGGCGTGCCCGCCGCGGCGAGAACCAGACGGAGCACCAGAAAGACCCCGAACGCCAACGCGGTCCAGAGCCGCCAGTTCGACCGCGGCGCCTCCGGCAGGTACCGCGCTTCCGGCGGCTGCGGCATGTACGGGGACGAAAGCTCGGGCCCGGCCGGCGATTCGGCCTGTTCCTCCACCGCGGCCAGGGTCGCGCGCACGAAGTCCGCGCGGCTCGGATCCCACTGCGCGACAAGGCGCAAGCCGCGCTCGCCCGCTTCGCGATCACCGCGGTCCAGGTCGAGCAGCGCGAGTTCCTGCGTGGCATCGACGTGCTCGGGTTGCAGCCGAAGCGCCTCGCGCAGAGCCGCTTCCGCGCCCGGCACGGAAATCCCGCCGCGGCGCAGGATCGAACCGCGGACCCGGTGCAGATCGGCGTGGTCGGGGTCGATCTCGATGGCCCGGTCGATGGTCGCCAGCGCCACGGCCGGATCCGTCGCCGACTGGACACCCGCGAGCAGGCGCAGGTTCTCGACGTACTCCGGGTCCAGTTCCGCGCTGCGGGTGGCCGCGGCCAGCGCGCGGTCGTAGTGCCGTTGCCGCTCCGCGGCATCGTCCTCGGCCAGGTGCGCCAGTTCCTGTTCGGCCAGCGCGAGCACCCGCAGCGCGGACTGGTAGTCGGGGAAGACGGCCAGCGCGGCAGCGCTGTAGCCGACGGACCTCTCGTACTCACCGGTGCGAAACCAGGCGTAGCCCATCAGCATCAGCGCGTCGGCGTTGTCGGGATCGGCGGCGAGCACCGCGCCCAGCTTCGCCCGCGCCGCGTCGATCCGGCCGAGGTCGATGAGGACCTTGGCACGGGCGACCTCGTCGTGCGCGAAAGTAGTCATGCGACCGGGCTTTTCAGCGCATCTTCATTCGCTTCATGTACAGGGCGAGCTCGTCGTAGCTGCCGTCGCCGTTGGCGAATTCGACCACGTTGCGGGCGGATTCGAACCACGCGCCCGCACTCGGCTTGATCGCGGCCATCGCGGCCTCCAGATCAGCCATACCGATGGGCCGGACAGTGCCGGTGCGGATCGATTCCGCCATGGCCAGCTGGGTGGCCGAGGTGCAGACATGGGCCAGGTCGGCGCCCGAGAACCCCTCGGTGCGCGCGGCGATCGCGCCGAGGTCGATCCCGGCCACCGGACGCTCGCGCAGGTGGTAGTGCAGGATCGCCTTGCGCGCGGCGGGATCAGGCAGCGCGACCAGGATCATCCGGTCGAAGCGCCCCGGCCTGCGCAGCGCGACGTCGATGTCCCACGGGTGGTTGGTCGCGCCGAGGATGTAGACGCCCTCGTTGTCGACGGTGGCCGAATCCATCTCGTTCAACAGCTGATTCACCACGGTGCGCATGGTCGCCGAGCTGGACATCTGGCTGCGCTTGTGGCCGAGCGCGTCCACCTCGTCAAGGAACAGCACGCACGGCGCGTTGCGACGGGCCACCTCGAACACGCTGTGCAGGTTGCGCTCGCTGGCGCCGGTGTAGATGTCGAGGATGTCGGCGATCTCGATCGGATAGAAATTCGCGCCGAGCTCGCCCGCCACCGCCGAGGCGATGAAGGTCTTGCCGCAGCCGGGCGGGCCGTACAGCAGCAGGCCGCCGCGCGCCGAGGTGCCGAATGCCTTGGCCAGCTCGGGGTTTCGCAGCGGGCCGAGCAGAGTGAGGTCGAGCTGTCGCTTGACTTCCTCCATGCCGCCGACATCGGCCAGCGTCACCTTGGCGCGGGAGAACAGGCCCGTATCAGTGGCGGCGGCGTATTCCGTTGGGCCCGAGTCGACGAAGGCCGGTGCGACGATGTCGGACACCTGGTCCTCGGCGGCCGCCCAGTCGTAGTCAGCGGCAGCCGTTTCGGGCTCCGCCTGGGGAGCGGGTTCGACGTCCGGCGCGGAGCCGTCGGGAGTCGTTGCGGCGGGCGAACTTTCGGCCTGCGGCGCGGTCGCGGCCGATGCGGCGCCGCCCGCGAGCGCGGCGGTGCACTGCTGGAGCAGTTCCACGGCCCGCGCGTTGCCCGGCTCCTGGCTCAGCGCCGCGCCGCACTGGGCGAGCGCCTCGGCGTGGCGGCCGCGCTCGGCGAGCAGTTCGATCACCCGCAACCGCAGAGCGAGCACGTCAGGGCTCCGGTCCAGCGCGGCAAGCATTTCGACCAGCACCGGATCATCGGTCACGGCAGTCCCCCGTTCGAGCACACGAATACCCCGACGATCCTAAACCGTTACCCTCCAGAAACATCGCGTCGCGCGCTCACCCGATGCCGCGCGCCGTACGTGATGCACGCCACAATCGAGCGTCGGAATAGTTCCATCCGGGAGCCCGTTGAAGGTCACTGTCGGCGTCCGGAACAGCCCCGGGCCGCACCCTTCGTCGCTTCGAGCGACCACTCGCCGAGAGGCGCTTGTGGGACGTCGACACCCGAGTCGTGACGCTGGCGTGGCGTCCGGTGACTCAGCGGCGCCGCCAGGTTACCCCCCGACCTGGCGGCGTTTCGCCTATCGAGCGCCGTTAACCTGAACGGTCCAAGATGCTGCCATGACCTCGTACGACTCGGCACTGCACCGCAGGCTCGGACTCACCGACTCGGTGCTGATCGGTCTCGGCTCGATGATCGGTGCCGGGATCTTCGCCGCGCTCGCACCGGCGGCCGAGGCCGCAGGCTCGTGGCTGCTCCTCGCGCTCGCCGTCGCCGCGTTGCTCGCGTACTGCAACGCGATGTCCTCGGCCCGGTTGGCGGCGCGCTATCCGGTCTCGGGCGGGACGTACGTGTACGGCAGGGAACGGCTCGGCCCGTTCTGGGGATATCTGGCCGGGTGGGCGTTCGTGGTGGGCAAGACGGCCTCGTGCGCCGCGATGGCGCTGACCGTCGGCCACTACGCCTGGCCCGAGCAGTCCCGCGCGGTCGCGGTCGCCGCGGTGCTGGCGATCACCGCGATCAACTACACCGGCGTGCAGAAATCCGCGCTGGCCACCCGGATCATCGTCGCGGTCGTGCTCGCGGTGCTCGCGATGGTGGCGGCGATCGGCCTGTCCGGCACGCACACCGCCGCGACAGCGCTGCCGGACCGGATCGGCCCGCGCGACGTGCTGGAAGCGGCCGGGCTGCTGTTCTTCGCCTTCGCCGGGTACGCGCGGATCGCCACCCTCGGCGAGGAAGTGCGCGAGCCGCGACGCACCATTCCGCGCGCCATCATGCTCGCGCTGGCCATCGCGCTGGTGGTCTACGTCGTGGTGGCCGCCGCCGCTCTCGCGGTGCTCGGCTCGGCCGGGCTCGCGGCGGCGACCGATCCGCTGGCCAGGGTCGTCTCGGAGGCGGGCGCTCCGGCGCTGGAGCCGGTGGTGCGGATCGGCGCGGTGGTCGCGGCGGCGGGCTCACTGCTCGCGCTCGTGCTCGGCGTGTCACGCACGACGCTGGCGATGGCCCGCGACCGGTACCTGCCGCACGCACTCGCCGCTGTACATCCTCGCTTCGGCGTGCCCCACCGGGCGGAGCTGGTCGTCGGCGCGGTGGTGGCCGTGGTCGCGGCGAGCTTCGACCTGCGTGCGGCCATTGGCTTCTCGTCGTTCACCGTGCTGGTCTACTACCTCGTCGCCAATGTCTCGGCGGGCACGCTCACCGCGGCGGAGGATCGGCCCGCCCGCTGGATTCCGGTGGTCGGAGCGCTCGGCTGCGTGATCGTCGCGGCCGCGCTGCCGCTCGCGTCGGTTCTCGTCGGAGCCGGGGTCCTCGCGCTCGGCGTCGCGCTCTACGCGGTGACCCGCCGGGCACGCTGAGCCGCCACGATTTTCGTGACGCGCGCCTCTGCCTGTTGGCCGGTCCGCGCGGGTCCGGCGCGCTAGCCTCATCCTCATGGGGCGTTTCTGTGGTTTCCTCGCTGGAATCGCTGCGGTGTCGCTTGTCGCGGGAAGTCTCGTGGGCGCGCCCGCACACGCGGCCCCTGCCGCCACCGTGAAACAGGCGCGCTGCGAGGTCAGCTCCGGCCGGGAAGCGCAGCGCGCGGCTCCGGAACAAGCCGGATTCGACGCCGAACTGCTCACCGCCGCACTGGAGTTCGCCAGTCACCGAAACCGATTCAACGTTCAGGTCTTTCGGCACAACTGCCTGGTCGGCGAGGGACCGAACAACGCGAAGACCGACAACGTCGCCTGGAATGTCTGGAGCGTGACCAAGAGTGTGGTCTCGCTGCTCGCGGGCATCGCGTGGGACCGCGGCCTGCTCGATCTGGACGCCCCGATCGACAAGTACCTGCCCCCGGGCCTCGGTGACGCGGCGCACCGCGCCATCCGGATCGAGGACCTGCTCACCGAGACCTCCGGGATGACGGTGGGCGTGCTCACCGAGGGCATCACCGGAGTCGTCCCCATCGATCCACACAGCGCGGTGCAGGCGCTCGCTGTGCCGCTGGACAATCCGCCGGGCACCGTCTTCAGCTACAGCCAGCGCAACGTCGACCTGCTGACGTTCGTCATCGAACTGGCCATCGGCGAGCCATTTCAGCAGTTCGCGCAGCGGGAGTTGTTCGACCCGCTCGGCATTCTGCGCAGCGACTACTACTGGGCCAAGGATCGCGCCGGAAATACCTACGGCTACGCGCATCTGATGATCCCGCCGAACGATCTCGCCAAGCTCGGCCTACTGGTGAGCAACGAAGGCCGCTGGGGCGCAGACCAACTCGTGTCCGAAGAGTATCTCCGAATGGCGCTGACGCCGTCCCGGCCGAACCCGTGCTACGGCTACCTCTTCTGGCTCGGCCCCGACTGCGCGGAATCGCCCTCGTTCATGCCGCCCGACATGTACATGATGGCCGGGCTCGGTTTGCAGAACGTTTTCGTGCTGCCCTCGCTCGACCTGATGGTGGTGTGGACCGGCGTCTTCGGCAACGTCAGCAGCTACGGCGTCTCCGGCATCGTGCAGAACACCGATGAACTGCCGTACGAGTTCTTCCGCATGCTCTTCGCCGCCATGCCCGAGAGTCCCGTCCCCGATCCAGGACCGTACGTCGAGCCGACGATTCGGTTGGACCCGCGCCGGCTCGTCGACGCGAACCTGCTGCTCGCGGTCTTCGGCATCGGCCCGGCCGCCTACCCGGGCTGCAATGTCTTCTCCTGCTTGAACTACCAGCTCGCGCCCCCGTTCGCGGATATCGCACCGGGCTGCTTCATCGTCGTCTGCCTCGGCCACGACCCCCGCACCCCCGGCATCCACTGACCTCTCGGGCACGAACGATCCGTCTTTCCGTACCGCGTGCGCACGTGCGGTGGCCCGGTCACCACATATCGACGAGCAGTCCCCAACGGCGGGTGTCGGCTTCGTGGACCACCTCGCCCCAGTCGCGCAGCAGGCGTTCGAAGATGGCGGGGGTGGTGATGCGGTGGCGGTTGGCGGTTTCGCGGTCGAGGTGGGGATGCAGGTCGGAGATGCGTGAGGCGATGCGGCCCCACAGGTTGGCGAGGGTGGCCAGGTGCGCCGGTGAGTGGGCGAGCCAGGTGGTGGGCCGGATGGTGTCGCTGTGCCCGCTCCACGGCTGGTGAGCGGCGGGCTCGACGGGCAGGTCGGCGCCGTAGAGGCCGCGAAGGAACAGGTCGGTGTCGGTGATCAGCTCGGCCGTCTCGGGCGGTGCGTCCCACGGCACGAAGAGGCGGGCATCGCGCCACACCGCTTCGAATTCGGAGTGCAGCGCGGCGGAACTGTAGGCGTGGAAACGGTACTCGGCGATCCATTGCTCGGTCCGGTCCAGCCAGCGCAGGCCGATCGGGTACTGCTGGCGGTGATCCTCGTCGGGCCACTCCAAGTCCGCGAACCGCCGCGGCGCCCGCTCGGACACCGTCCGCGCCAGCCGCGGCCAGTCCGCGATGTGCACGGCGACATACGAACCCACCGGCCACACCTCTCCACGCCGACCTCGCTTACCGAAGCGATTGTGCCAGCCCCCGATACGACCACCGGGCCGACCCGATCCGGTGGCGGATCGGATCGGCCCGGTGCGACGAACCGGCTCAGCGGTCGCTGAGCAGCACCTCGGCGATCTGAATGGTGTTGAGCGCCGCGCCCTTGCGCAGGTTGTCGCCGGAGACGAACAGCGCGAGACCGCGACCGTCGGGCGCGCCGGGATCCTGGCGGATGCGGCCGACGAGCGACTCGTCGGCGCCCGCGGCCTGCAACGGCGTCGGCACGTCGACCAGCTTCACGCCGGGCGCGCCGGCGAGCAGTTCCTTGGCCCGCGCCACCGACAGCGGGTTGGCGAACTCGGCGTTGATGGACAGCGAGTGGCCGGTGAAGACCGGAACCCGCACGCAGGTGCCGCTCACCAGGAGCTCGGGGATGCCGAGGATCTTGCGGCTCTCGTTGCGCAGCTTCTGGTCCTCGTCGGTCTCGCCGGACTCGTCGTCGACCAGCGAACCGGCCAGCGGGATCACGTCGAAGGCGATCGGCGCGACGTACTTGTTCGGCGCGGGGAAGGTCACGGCGCTGCCGTCGTGCACCAGCTTCTCGGCGTCGTCGATCACCGCGCGCACCTGCGAGGCCAGCTCGTCGACACCGGCCAGGCCGGAACCGGAGACCGCCTGGTAGCTGGAGACGACCAGCCTGGTCAGGCCCGCCTCGTCGTGCAGCGGCTTGAGCACCGGCATCGCGGCCATGGTGGTGCAGTTGGGGTTGGCGATGATGCCCTTGACCAGGTTGCGGGTCTGCTCCGGGTTGACCTCGCTGACCACCAGCGGGACCTCGGGGTCCTTGCGCCAGGCCGACGAGTTGTCGATGACGGTGACGCCCGCGGCGGCGAACCGCGGCGCCTGCACCCGGGACATGGTGGCGCCCGCCGAGAACAGCGCGATGTCGAGGCCGGAGGGGTCCGCCGTCTCGGCGTCCTCCACCACGATCTCGCCGCCGCGCCACGGCAGCGTCTTACCCGCCGAGCGCGCGGACGCGAAGAACCGCACCTCGTCGGCCGGGAAGTCGCGCTCCTCCAGCAGCTTCCGCATGACGGCGCCGACCTGTCCGGTCGCGCCGACGACTCCTACTCGAATACCCATGGTTTATCGCCCCGTTCCTGCATGCACCACGGCCACCTCGTCGCCGCCCAGATCGAAGGCGCGGTGCAGCACCTGCACGGCGTCGTCCAGCTCGGTGTCCTTGACCAGGACCGAGATCCGGATCTCGGAGGTGGAGATCAGGTCGATGTTGATGCCCGCGTCGGCCAGCGCCTCACAGAACGTCGCCGTGACGCCCGGGTGGCTCTTCATGCCCGCGCCGACCAGCGACACCTTGCCGATGTGGTCGTCGTAGAGCACCTGAGAGAAGCCGATCTCACCCTGGCGCTTGGTGAGCATCTCGACGGCGCGCGCGCCCTCGGTCTTGGGCAGTGTGAAAGTGATGTCGGTCTTGCCGGTCTCCACCTTGGAGATGTTCTGCAGGACCATGTCGATGTTGATCTCGGCGTCGGCGATGGCACGGAACACCTTGGCGGCGAATCCCGGCTCGTCCGACAGCCCGACCACGGTCACCTTGGCCTCGCTGCGGTCGTGCGCGACGCCAGTGAGGATTGCTTTCTCCAAGGGGATGTCCTCCATCGATCCGTAAACGTAGGTGCCCTGCTTGTCGGTGTAGGACGAGCGAACATGCACGGGCACGTTGTAGCGACGCGCGTACTCGACGCAGCGCAGCATCAGCACTTTGGAGCCGCAGGCCGCCATCTCCAGCATCTCCTCGTAGGAGACCTGCTCGAGCCGCTGCGCGTCGGAGACGATCCGCGGGTCGGCGGTGAAGACGCCGTCCACGTCGGTGTAGATCTCGCAGACGTCGGCCTCCAGCGCCGCGGCCAGCGCGACGGCGGTGGTGTCGGAGCCGCCGCGACCGAGCGTGGTGACGTCCTTGCTGTCCTGGCTCACGCCCTGGAACCCGGCGACCAGCACGATGGTGCCCTCGTCGAGCGCCTCGCGCAGGCGGCTCGGGGTGACGTCGATGATCTTCGCGTTGCCGTGCGCGCCGGTGGTGATCACACCCGCCTGCGAGCCGGTGAACGAGCGGGCCTCCGCGCCGAGCGAATGGATCGCCATGGCGACCAGCGCGTTGGAGATGCGCTCGCCGGAGGTGAGCAGCATGTCCATCTCGCGGGCGGGCGGCGCGGGCGCCACCTGCTGGGCGAGATCGAGGAGTTCGTCGGTCGTGTCGCCCATCGCCGAGCAGACGACCACCACGTCGTGGCCTTGCTTCTTGGTCTCGACGATCCGTTCAGCGACGCGCCGGATACGCTCGGCGGTAGCGACCGAGGATCCTCCGTACTTCTGAACAACGAGAGCCACGACTGGGTCCTCCAAGATCGACAATCGGCTGGTAACAGCCCCCAAGACTACCGGCCGCCGTCCATCCGATTTGTCGCTACCTCCCCGAGCTGTGCAAAAGCACACACACGCAAGCAGTCTCGAATGATCGACGACCCCGCCCCGCGAACGGGTCATGATGGGGTCATGAAGAGCTCACTGATCGCGGTCACGACGGGGCGGCGCGAGGTGGTGCACGACCTCACGCCGCAGTGCGCGGAGTTCGCCGCGGCGGCGGGCGGAGACGGGCTGCTGCACGTCTTCGTCCCGCACGCGACGGCCGGTATCGCCATCATCGAACTGGGCGCGGGCAGCGACGACGATCTGCTCGCCGCGCTCGGCGACCTGCTGCCCGCCGACGACCGGTGGCGGCACGCGCACGGCTCTCCTGGGCACGGCCGCTCGCACGTGATGCCCGCGATGATCCCGCCCTACGCCACGGTGCCGGTCATCGGCGGGAAGCTGATGCTCGGCACCTGGCAGTCGATCGCCATGGTCGACCTGAATGTGGACAACCCCGAACGACAGGTCCGGCTGTCGTTCCTCACCGACGCCGGCTGACTTTCACGCCCTGGTCAACCAGGTGACCTGGGTGCCGTTGCCGAACTCCTGGCGCCGGGTCGGGGTGAACAGCGTCGGCCGGAACGGCCCGTCGAGCGCACGGACGCCCGCACCGGCCGTGACCGGATAGCTCTTGATGACGAGTTCATCGATCTCATCGATGAGCGCGCCCGCGAGCTTGCCGCCACCGGCCAGCCAGATGTCCATGCCGTCCTCCTGCTTCAACCGGCGGACCAGATCCACCGGATCGCCGTCGACCAACTCGACGGTGGGGTCGTCGATCCGGCCGAGAGTGCCGGATACGACGTACTGCCGCATATGCGGGTAGGGGCTGGTGATGCCGATGGCCAGGGCGGGGTCGTAGGTGCCGCGGCCCATCACCAGGGTGTCGAAGTTCTTGCACGGCGCATCGGCCGCGAGACCGAAATGCGGACGCGCGTGTGTCGGAAGGGTCTCCGGATACTCGGCGGCGAGCCATTCGGAGAAGTCCGGCGCCACGGGAAAGAACTCGATGCCGCCATCCGGACCGGCGATGTAGCCGTCGAGGGACATGCCGACGAAGTAGACGAGCTTTCGCATGAAGATCCTGCTTTCTGGGGAAGTAGTACTCGGTGCGGGCGGTCGCCTCAGGCGCGGCGGTACCACGTCAGCTGGGCGTTGTTGCTGAATTCCATGCGCCTGCTCGGGGTGAACAGTGTCGGCGTGAAGGCACCGGCGAAGGCGGGGATGCCGCCGCCCGCGAGGACCGGGTAGCTCTTGATCATCAGTTCGTCGATCTCGTCGGCGAGCTGAGCCGCGAGGTTGCCGCCACCGCACAGCCAGATGTCGAGACCATCCGCTTGCTTCAGCTCCCGCACCAGGGCAACCGGGTCGCCCGCCACGACTTCGACGGCTGGATCGCCGCTCGGACCGAGGGTGCTGGAGATGACGTACTGCTTCAGGTGCGCAAAGGGGCTGGTCGCCCCGGCGGAGAGGCCGGGTTCGTAGGTGCCGCGCCCCATCAGCACTGTGTCCCAGTTCTTGTTCGGTGTATCCACCGGCATCCCCGTCTGCGCTCGGAGGTAGGTCGGCATCGGCTCCGGGTAGTGCTCATCGATCCACGCGGACATGTCGTCCGCGAGCGGATAGAAGTCGAACTCCCCGCCGGGGCCCGCGATGTATCCGTCCAGCGAGACGGCGACGTAGTAAACAAGTTTTCGCATTGGACCACCTGAGTTGTTGTACTCTGTCTGTAGTGATTTGAAATGTAGTACTACGGATGGAGTGGTGTCAAGATGCGGACGAACCCGGAGCGGCGACAGGCGCTCATCGACGCGGCGATCGAGGTTCTCGCCGACGAGGGCGCGCGTGGGCTCACCTTTCGCGCGGTGGACAAACGGGCCACCGTGCCCGCGGGAACGGCCTCGAACTACTTCTCCAGCCGCGACGACCTGCTCACCCAAGTGGGCAGCAGGTTCTACGAGCGGCTGCAACCGAGCGCCGAGACCATGGCCAAGGTGACCGACGGGCCGCGCACCCGCGCCAACATCACCGAGCTGATGAAGGAGGTCGTCGCGCGCATCGAGGCGTTCCGCACCGGCTATCTCGCGATGCTCGAACTACGCCTGGAGTCGACCCGCAGGCCGGAACTGCGCGCGGTGCTCACCGAGCGGGTGCGCGAGGACCTCGACTTCAACGTGCGCAATCATCTGGAATCCGGTCAACCCGGCGACGCCGACACCGTCCGCCTGCTCTACCTGGCGCTGAACTGGCTGATCGTCGACCGGCTGACGCTGCCGGACATCTTCCCCGAGGAACAGAGCGCACATCTGATCGAGACGGCGGTGGAAAGACTCGTCCAGAACTCTTGACTTTTCGCGAATTCGCCGGAACCTTGTGACGCCCGTCACGCCCATTCGATAATGGACCGATGGAGGCGAACGTTGGAGACCGACTGCTCGTACACGGACACGTAGTGGGGGAACATGATCGCCAGGGCGAGATCGTCGAGGTCCGCGGACCCGAAGGCTCGCCGCCCTACGTCGTCCGCTTCACCGACGGGCACGAATCCCTCGTGTATCCCGGCCCTGACGCGGTGATCGAGCACATCAAGTGATCATCCGGCGCCTCGTCTCGTCGAGGCGCCGATGCCGCGCCGCCCGCCAGAGGCGACGGGTCAGCCCGCCGAACCCGGCGGGCCGCTGAGCCGACCACCGCGCAGCCCGACGGTCGCCGATCATCCAGCCGATGCGAACGTCGTTCCCGCCCCCGCAAATGCCTACTCACCAGTAGCTTTCACACCGTAGACCTCTTTGTTGACGGATCGGAAGAGCGCTGTGCAGAATCGGCGAGTCGATCCACCGGGGGGCGGAGGTATTGCATGCGCACGAAAACCGATATCCGCTTCACCGTCGAGGCAAGTCCGACCCATGTTCTCGACGCTCTGGCGGCCATCGAATTGCTCCCGGAATGGTCGATGTACCAGGATGCGCGCGTGGCGACCCGCGACGAATCCGGCCGGCCGCACCGCGTTTACGTCACCGCCGACGTGCTCGGCAGTTCCGATTTGCAGGTGCTGGAATACGAATGGACGAAGAAACGGTCGTCCTGGACGGTGGTGGACAGCTCCCGCGGCATCGGTGGCGGCGGCTGGTTCGAGGTCAGCGAGGACACGAACGGCACCAACGTCTGGTACCACTCGGAGTTGTCTTCTCGACTCCCGCTCCCCGGCCTGCTGATGAAGCGCACCGTGCAACGCTGGAATGAAACGGTGGTGCAGAACTTCATCGAATTCGCGGAAAGCTACGGGGAATCCGAGAATTTCAATTCCATATAGCGATAGCGCATGAATTCATATAGCGATATCGCATAATTCACGGCGCCCGATGACGCTCTGAGCGAAACCCCTCGGTCGCCGCCGCTTTCCGGACCGCGCTGGACTCGCCGGGGTGCGACGATGTGAATCATGATCGGTACGAAACGGGTTCGGTTCCGACCGGTTGCCGAAGGCGCCACGGTAACTCAGCTCGAACTGTTCTTCGACCTCGTCTTGGTTTTCGCGTTCACGATGGTGACCGCCCTGGCGGCAGGCGACACCAGCGCCAAGAACATGCTGCGCGCACTGCTGGTGCTCGCGGTCATGTGGTGGGTGTGGATCGCCTACGCGTGGCTGGGCAATGTGGTCCGCGCCGACGAGGGCTTCACCAGGGTGGCGATGTTCGTCGCGATGGGCGGCGCGTTCCTCGCGGCATTGACCATTCCGGAAGCCTTCCGCGATATGGACGGCGGCTGGTTCGGCCCGCTGGTCTTCGCGATCGCCTACCTGCTGGTGCGGCTGGTGCACCTGGCGGTGTTCTACATGGCCAGCACCGAGGACGCCCAGCTGCGCGGGCAGCTCGTGAAATGGGGGCTCGGCTCCATCACCATCGGCACCACCCTGCTGGTGATCGCCGCGACGACCACCGGCGCGGTCCAGATCGGACTGTGGATCGCGGCGATCGTCGGCGACATGCTGTGGACGATGCTCGCCGGCGAGGACTGGCGCGTCAATTCGGCCGCTCACTTCGCCGAACGGCACGGGCTGATCATCATCGTCGCGCTGGGCGAATCGATCGTCTCCATCGGCATCGGCGTTGCCGGGCTGCCGATCTCCTGGCCGATCGCGCTCGCCTCGATGCTCGGGCTCGCGGTCTCCGGCCTGCTGTGGTGGGCCTACTTCGACGTCGCGGCGATCTCGGTGGAACACGAACTGAAGCGCGCCCAGGGCGAACGCCAGATCAAGATCGCCCGCACTTGCTATACGTACTGGCACTTTCCGATGGTCGTCGGCATCATCGCCCTCTCGCTCGGCATGAAGAAGGTGCTCTACTACGTCGGCGACTCCTCCCACCACACCCTGCAGGACGCGCTGTACGGCATCCCGCTCTACGCGCTCTACGGCGGCGTGGTGCTCTATCTGCTCGCTCTGGTGGGCTTCAAGCACTACGCGACTCGCACGGTCACCGTGTCGCGGGTGGTCGCGGCGGTGCTGCTGCTCGCGCTCACGCCGTTGGCGTGCGCGCTGCCCGCGCTCGCCTCACTCGCCCTGCTCTGCGCGGTGCTCGTCGGGCTGATCCTCTGGGAGACCGTCCGCTACGCGCAGCCGCGCGACGAGATCCGGCACGGCGCGCACGCCGGCTGACGCGCGCGGCCGCTCACGGCAGCGGTTTGTCGTTGGCCAGCAGATAACGCAGCGTGCGTTCGTGGGGCGTCGGGCCGTAGGCGGCAGGCTCGACGCGCACCCCGTCGCGCACGGCCTGGCGAATCTGATCCACGTTCTCCCTGATCATGTCCGACACCAGCTCGTCGGTGCGCGGGTCGGCGAGCACCTGGAAGACGATGCGGAAGCTGGTGTCGGCGATCAGCCGGATGATGTCGTCGTGGAACGGGATGTAGCGGACCTTTCCCGCCTGCGGATCCTTCTTGATCAGCTCGAGGATCATCTCGTCCATCTCCGCGCGGTTCTCCTCGAGCGCGGCGGCGATATTGCGGGTGTAATGCCCGGTGCGCAGCACATGGGCCACCTCGTCGAGCACCGCGATGGTCATCGGCCGCTTGATCACGTCGACGATGGTCATGACGAACCGGTTCACCACCGCCGCCGTGACCCGGTCGCCGAAAACGCGGTCGGCGACGCGTGCCAGCCGCACGGCGATCACCACGAGGCGCAGCAGCCGGAACCCACGGAACAGCGGGCTGGCCACCGGGATCATGCCGACGACCTCGTACCAGTAGATGAGCGGGAACGTCCACGACCAACCCGCCCGGCGCCAGCGCCACAGGAACTCCACGGCGAACACCGCGCAGATCGTGTAGTCGACCAGCACGACGACCCGATAGGTCTCGTCGGACACCGAGAAGAAGGTGATCCACACGACCAGCGCCACCGAGATGACCGCCAGCGCGAGCATCACGAAATCGATCCACAGCGCGGGCGGTTTACGCGGATAGTTCCCCGCGTCCGGCGCCTGCTCGAAGCTGGTGATGGGGGCTGTCACGGAATGCGTCCCTTCGACACCGATGGTCCCGCCGAGCGTAATCGGCTTGCTGCCCGAAAACCGCCGACCGGACGCCGTTCTCGGCAAATCCTCGCCCTCAGCGACCGGAACGGATGATCTCCTCGACGTTGCGTTCGGCCAGTGCGGTGATGGTCAGCGAGGGGTTGACCGCGCCCGCGCTGCCCGGCATGGCCGCGCCGTCCATCACGTACAGACCCGGGTAGCCGTGCACCCGGCCGTAGCCGTCGGTCGCCGTGCCGAGCACCGCGCCGCCCAAGGGGTGCGCGGTGAACAACGCGTTCGCGTCGTAGCCGAGAGCGCCGTATTCGACGAGCGCGTCGGCGCGTTCGGCGATGCGGCGATCGACGGCGCGCGCGGCGGAGACCACCTCGTCGCGATTGCGCGTCGACCAGGACAGCCCGACCGAGTTGCTGCCCCGGTCGTAGCCGAAACGGCTGCGCGCCGGATCGAGCACCATGCCGAGCGAGGCGAGCGCGCCCGTCTCGAACGGGATGCCGGGGATGTACCAGTTCTCCAGGGTGACCGGCACGGTCGATTCGTCCATGATGCGGCTGGCGCTCGGCACGCCCTGGCCGTGTCCGGCCACCGAGCTGGCGCCGCGCGCGAGCACCACGTCGCCGTTGGTGCCCCAGCCCTCGCCGACGTGTTCGTTGAGATCCGGCAGCGTTCCCGTGGCCCGTGCCCGGACCAGCAATTCGGAGGTGCCGATCGAGCCCGCGCCGAGGAAGAGCCGGTCGCAGGTGAGCGTGCGCTTGCCGAGCACCTCGCCGGTCGGCGCGAGCTTGCTGACGACGACCGTGTAGCGGCCGCCGTCCTTGCCGATGGAGTCGACCCGGTGCCCAGGGAACACCGCCGACCTTCCGGTGTCCTGCGCGTATCGCAGGTAGTTCTGGTTGAGGTCGAACTTCGCGCCGTTCGAGTTGCCCAGGTTGCTGCGCGCGACGGTGGCCGACTGCCGCATGGCGCCCGCCAGCTCGGCGCGCAGGATGTCCCAGGTGAAGATCGAATCATTGGGCTGGGGCTGGTATCCGGCCTTGCGCACCTGGTCGTCCCAGGCGCGGGAGTGCGCGAACGGCGCGGAGGCGTAGATGTCGGACGGAATCGGGTCCAGCCGCAACATCTGCCGCACCCGCGGGTAGTAGACCCGGTCGAGTTCGTCGTAGGCGACCGAGCCGCGGAAGACCTCGTCGAAGAAGCGCCGCTCCGGCGCGATCATCGCACCGGAGAAGATCACCGAGCCGCCGCCGACCGCCGCGGCTCGCCAGACGTCGATGCCGGGGTACTCGGTGCAGTCGAGCACGCCGCCGAACTTGGCGAAATGCATCGGCACCTTGGTGACGCCCGTGAAATCGGTGCGGTGCCAGAAGCCGCGGCCGTCGGGCAGGTCGTCCCCGGTGAAGATCTCTCGCCACGGGTCGTTCGGCCAGCGCGATCCGCGCTCCAGCACGGTGTTGACGACGCCCGCCTCGGCCAGCCGCAGCGCGGTGACCGCCGCGCCGAAGCCGGAGCCGATCACGATCGCGGGCGAATGCTCGGGTGGATCGGGAAGGGGCGCAAAGATTTCCGGTACCCAATCGCGGAACATCGTGTGCCAGACCGGGTCCGCGGCCGCCGGCCGCGCGTCGAGCGTCGATCCCACAGCGCCGAAAAGCGCTGCCAAACCCGCCGCCTTGAACAAGGCGCGTCTGCGCACCAGGCCACCTCCCTCATCACGCATGGCCGAGCGCAGAATAGCGCGCCTGACCGGGAGTAGGCCATCGACTGTGAAACGTCACTGTCCCCGCGAGCGACGGCGTGGGTCAGGACGCGAACGGCTGCCGATCGGCGGTGCAGGTGGCGCCCGGTGCGGGCAGTTGCAGATCGACGAGATACCGCTCGCGCAGATGCCGCACGCAGTAGCCGCCCGGATTGTGACCGTAACCGTCGGCCACCACGACCAGCCTGGCGTTGACCAACTCCTGCTGCGCGTCCTTGGCGAAGGTCGCCGGCGTCACCGGGTCGAAGCGGTTGTTGAGCAACAGCGCGGGTTTGTCCGAGCCGAGCGTCCACGGACCGGTGTGGCGCTGCGGATAGCCGTCCTCGGGGGCGGGCCACACCGTGCACGGCTGGTGCAGGGCCAGCCAGAACGGGCCGAAAAGCGGTGCGGCGGCGGCGACGTCGTGCGACAGGGCCTGCCAGTCGGCGGGCCGCCAGCCCGCGCTCTGGTCGGCGCAGGTGATCGCGGTGAAGGAGTCGAGGAAGTCGTAGTCGGGCGCGCCCGCCGCCAGGACCTGGCGCACCTTCGCCGGATCGCCCGCCGGGCCGCGCTCCAGTTCGATGAGCAGATCGGCGAGGGCGGGCCAGCCGCGCTCCGGGTCGTAGAGCATCGTCGCGTGCGTCTGCACGACCTGGCTGTAGCGCACCGACAACGCTTGTTCGCCCGCACCGACCGTGATCGGGCCCTGCCGCAGGCGCTCGAGCAGGGCGTCGTCCCTGGCGCGCAACCGATCCGCCGCGGCATCGGCGGGCTGGGTGGTGGTGGTCTGGTCGACCGGCCCGGCGCTACCCGCCTTCTCGGGCCGTTCCGGCGGCGCGGCGGGCCCGGTCAGGTCGGACCGCTCCGAGCCACCGGCGAAGGCGCACTTGGCCTTTCCTGCCACCGCGCACAACCGCAGGAATTCCGCGCGCACCTCGGCGGTGCCCGCCGCCGTGCCGACGACCTCGGCGCGGGCATCGCCGGTGTAGGTCTTCGGGTCGATCAACGAGGTCAGCTGGAGCGCGCGCACCCGCTCACCGAACAGCGCGCCGTACACCTGCCCCAGGTAGCTGGCGTAGGACCCACCCGTGTAGGTCAGCTGCTCCTCGCCGACCGCGCGGCGCAGCAGATCCAAGTCCCTCGCCGCGTCGACCGTGGTGAGGTGCCCGAGCAGCTCGCCGCTGTGCTGCGCGCAGCCCTGCGCGAGGGCCCGCGCGGCCTGCTCGGCGGCGCGTTCCTCGTCGGCGTTCGCGGGCGGGACGAGCGCGGCGTCCCAGAAACGTCGCTGCTGCTCGTCGTCGGCGAAACAGCGCACCGGAGCGCTGCCGCCGATGCCGCGCTGATCGAAGGTCACCACGTCGAAGCGCTCGCTGAGCTCGCCGGACAGCAGCTCGCCTTGGCGCGCCCAGTCGAGACCGGATCCGCCCGGTCCGCCGACCGCGGTGAACAGGGTGCCGATCCGCTGCTCGGCATCGGTGGCGGGCTGCCTGACCACCGCGAGCTCGATGGTCTTGCCCGCGGGTTCGGCGTAGTTCAGCGGCACCGCGGCGCTCGCGCAGTCGAAACCGCGCAGATCGGCGTCCGCGCACGGCTGCCACTCGAGGCGCGGCGTCGGGGCCGCGTCGGCCTGCTGGACCAGTTCGAAGACCTCCGGCGCCCGCTGGGTCCCGGTGCATCCGGTCAGCACCGGCGCCGCCAAGGCGAGCACGATCAGCACGAACTTCCACCTACGCACGCCAACCATCCTGTGCCTCCAGCCCCGCGTGCGTCGTCATCCTCAGTGAGGAATTCCCCCCTGAGATCCCCGGCCTCGCCGCCCGTCCGTGCCCGGTCATCCGGCTGTCCGCCGCGGCCTGGCCACCAGTTCACCCGAACAGTTCGGGCACACGCCGTCCATGGCGTGCCCGCACGCCACGCAGAACGTGCACTCGTAGCTACAGATCACCGCCGGGCCGTCCGCGACGAGCGCCGCGCCGCAGCGCTCGCACGCCGTCCGCATCTCCAGCGCCATGGTTCTCCTGTCGTCGGCGCCGCGTCGGCGCGGGTGTACACGGTTCAGGACGTCAGCAGGCGCACCACCGCGATGCTGCCGACCACCACGATGACGGCGCGCAGCACGTTCGGCGGCATCCGCCTGCCGACGCGCGCGCCCAGCTGCCCGCCGATGATGGAGCCGACCGCGATCATCGCCACGGCCTGCCAGTCCACCTCGGCGACCACGATGAAGATCACCGCGGAGACCGCGTTGACGATGAGCGCGAGCACGTTCTTCACGCCGTTGAGCCGCTGGATGTCATCGTGCACGAAGATGCCGAGCAAACCGATCAGCAGCACGCCCTGCGCGGCGCCGAAGTAGCCGCCGTAGATGCCCGTGGCGTACACCGCCGCGAGCAGGATCGGCCCGCCGTGCTCGGGCACGGCCGCGTCGCCGTTCTCACGTCGCCGCTTCACCCACGCCGCCAGCCGCGGCTGCACCACCACCAGGATCAGCGCGATGATGATCAACACCGGCACGATCGCCTTGAACGCGTCGGCGGGCAGGACGAGCAGCAGCACCGCGCCGGTGATGCCGCCGAGCAGCGAGGCCGTGCCGAGCTGGAGCAACCGGGCGCGCTGGCCCGACAGTTCGCGCCGATAGCCGATCACGCCGCTGATCGAACCCGGCACCAGGCCGATGGTGTTCGAGACGTTCGCGGTCACCGGAGGCAACCCGAAGGCCAGCAGGACCGGGAAAGTGATCAAGGTGCCTGAGCCGACGATGGTGTTGATCCCACCCGCGGCGATGCCCGCCCCGAAGACGGCAAGTAGTTCGAGCCAACTCATCCGATTACGTTCCTTCGACGTCCCGTCGGACCGGCTGGTCCGTACAAGCGTTCAGTTCGTCAGGCACGCTATCGGCAGCCCCGCATACCACGCGCAATCGGACCAGGCTTCCAGCGCCGCGCCGCGACACGGTAAACTCGTCGCCATCATGCAGCGGGCACTTCTTCTCGGCCGCCGCGACGGGGTCTGATCGGACCGGCTCCCGTCGCGGGGTTTCGCCTGCCGGTCGCCCCATAACTGGGAACCCCCAAACCCTGGAGAAATCGCATGTCCCCTGCTGACGCCTTCGTATCCGGCTCACGCACGATCACCGCTCCGAGCAAGGCCACGCCTGCCGACCAGCCCGCCTGGAACGCGCAGAAGAACTCCTCCATGCCGACCTTCCGGTACCGTCCGTTCGCCGAGGAGGTCGAGCCGATCACGCTGCCCGACCGTACCTGGCCGGACAAGATCATCGACCGGGCGCCCGGCTGGTGCGCCGTCGATTTGCGCGACGGCAACCAGGCACTGATCGACCCGATGAGCCCGGCACGCAAGCGCCGCATGTTCGACCTGCTGGTGCGGATGGGCTACAAGGAGATCGAGGTCGGCTTCCCGTCGGCCAGCCAGACCGACTTCGACTTCGTCCGCGAGATCATCGAGGACGGCGCGATCCCGGACGACGTCAGCATCCAGGTGCTGACCCAGTGTCGCCCCGAGCTGATCGAGCGCACCTTCGAGGCCTGCGCGGGCGCGGCCAACGTCATCGTGCACTTCTACAACTCGACCTCCATCCTGCAGCGAAGAGTGGTGTTCCGCGCCGAGCGCGACGCGGTGAAGAAGATCGCCACCGACGCGGCGAAGTTGTGCCTGGAGATCGAGCCGCGCTACCCCGACACCAACTGGCGCTACGAGTACAGCCCGGAGTCCTACACCGGCACCGAGCTGGAGTACGCGCTGGAGGTCTGCGACGCGGTCTCCGAGATCATCGCGCCGACCCCCGAGAAGCCGCTGATCATCAACCTGCCCGCCACCGTCGAGATGGCGACGCCGAACGTCTACGCCGACTCGATCGAGTGGATGAGCCGCAACCTGGCCCGTCGCGAGTCGATCGTGCTGTCGCTGCACCCGCACAACGACCGCGGCACCGCCGTGGCCGCCGCCGAGCTGGGCTACCAGGCGGGCGCCGACCGCATCGAGGGCTGCCTGTTCGGCAACGGTGAGCGGACCGGCAACGTCTGCCTGGTCACGCTGGGCATGAACATGTTCTCCCGAGGCATCGACCCGCAGATCAACTTCTCCGACATCGACGAGATCCGCCGCACCGTCGAGTACTGCAACCAGCTGCCCGTGCACGAGCGCCACCCGTACGGCGGCGACCTGGTCTACACCGCGTTCTCCGGCAGCCACCAGGACGCCATCAACAAGGGCCTGGACGCGATGAAGGCCGTGGCCGACGCACAGAACGCCGACGTCTCCGACATCGTGTGGGAGGTGCCCTACCTGCCGATCGACCCGAAGGACGTCGGGCGCACGTACGAGGCGGTCATCCGGGTCAACTCGCAGTCCGGCAAGGGCGGCGTCGCCTACATCATGAAGACCGATCACGGCCTGGCGCTGCCGCGCCGCCTGCAGATCGAGTTCTCCCAGGCGATCCAGCGGATCACCGACGGCGAGGGCGGCGAGGTCACGCCGAAGGAGATGTGGGGCGTCTTCCACGAGGAGTACCTGGCCCCGATCCGGCCGCTGGAGCGGATGCGCCAGCGGGTCACCGCGTCGGAGACCGACGGCGGCGTCGACTCCATCACCGCGACGGTGAAGGTGGACGGCGTCGAACACGAGGTCACCGGCAACGGCAACGGACCGCTCGCCGCGTTCGTGGACGCCATCTCCACCGTCGGCTACGACGTACGGGTGCTGGACTACTCCGAGCACGCCATGTCGGCGGGCGACGACGCGCAGGCCGCCGCCTACGTGGAATGCGCGGTCGGCGACAAGGTGGTCTGGGGCGTCGGCATCGCCACCTCCATCACCACCGCCTCGCTGCGCGCGGTCGTGTCCGCGGTCAACCGCGCCGCCGCGAACTGACGCGTCCGATGTGGCCGGGGTGTACGGACCCCGGCCACATCACCAGCGCCACTGGATGTGGTCTTCGAGGAAGTCCAGGGAATCAGCACCTCGGCCTGCTCGCACGACCACCGGTCCAGCGCGGCAGCTCGATTCGCTCTGTCGAGCTCGTCCGGATCGTCCGCGTGCAGCCGCGCCGTTGCCCACGGCCTCTCGTAGCCGTACCGGACGATCGTGGCGAAAGGCTCGCCGTCACAGCGCAGTAGCATCGGCGCCTCGAAGGTCATTGCGCCAGGGTAGGGCCGCCGCGGGAGCTGGGCACAGCCTGCGCGGAGGTTTGCTCACCTGCTAGCGTTGGTTTGCATTCAAGCGCCGAGCTCTCTGCTCGATCCCGAGCAGATGGGGGAACTGTGACACACAACGACCACAATCCGACCTCTCCGCCCTGGCTGCAGAGTCATTCGGTGGATACGGCCGCAGTCACTGCCGAACCCTCCGGATCGCATGTGGCGCAGGACGAAACCAACGAGCAACCCACCGAGGCTCCCGAAAAGGACACTGCGGCAGCGCAGGAAGTCCCCTCGGGCAAGGAGCCCGAAGAGCAGGCCGACACCGCGCAGGAACCGGGGCAGCCCACCGGCTTTCCAGCTGCGGCGGGGCCGAGCGACCCCACCGGCGTGTACCCGCAGCCCGTCGCCCCGCCCGGCTACGGTCCCGTCGAGGGCTTCGCGCCGCCCGCGCCGCCCGCACCGCCGGAGTCGTACGGTCCGTTCAGCACCGGCCAGTTCACGCCGCAGGGCCCCGCTCCCTACCAGGGTGGGCCGTATCAGCCCGGCCCCGAACACCTTCCGCCGCCGCCCGGCCCCGACCGGCAGGGCGCGCCGTACGGCGAGTACCGCCAGGAGATCGGCCCGGACGGCCTGGTCAGGCGCGTTCCGCAGGGCGGAGCGCCGGAAGCCGGTGCGGCACAGGATCAACCGAACGGCCCGATCTACAGCTGGGCGCCGCCGCCCATGCCGGTCCAGCCGCCGCAGCCGATGTACCAGGAGCCGCCCGCGCCCATGGGTCAGCCGCCGCTCGGCCCGACGCCGCCCGGGGTCACCGGCCCCGGACAGATTCCGCCGGGAGTCACCGGCCCTGGACAGATTCCGCCCGGGCTGACCGGTCCCGGACAGATTCCGCCCGGGCTGACCGGCCCCGGCCAGCAGTGGCAGGGCGGTCCGCCCCCGCAGCAGGCGCAGCATCAGCCGTTCCAGCCGCAGCACGTGCCGCAGCCGGGCCAGCCCGGTCACTCGGTCAACGACCTCAACCTGCTGAAGCGGGCCCGCCGGGCGCCGCGCAGCGGGTGGCGTCGCGCCGTCCACAAGGCCTCCGGCGGCATGATCAATCCGGGCGAATCCGCGGCGGACGTCGTCTTCCGCGATCTCGTCGACCGGGTGAATCAGCCGGTGCGCGGCGACTATCGGATCGCGATCCTCTCGCTCAAGGGCGGCGTCGGCAAGACCACCACCACGGTCGGTCTCGGCTCCACCTTCTCCTCGCTGCGCGGTGACCGGGTGATCGCGATCGACGCCAACCCCGACCTCGGCACGCTGGCGCATCGAGTGCCGCGGCAGACCCGCTCCACCGTCCGCAACCTGCTCGAAGACCAGCAGATCTCCAGGTACTCCGACGTCAGGGCGCACACCTCACAGGCCCCGAGCCGTCTGGAAGTGCTTGCGTCCGAACAGGACCCTGCCGTGTCCGAGGCGTTCAGCGAAGCCGATTACCGCAAGGCGATCGGCATCCTTCAGTCGTTCTACAACATCATCCTCACCGACTGCGGCACCGGTCTGATGCACTCGGCCATGGCGGGCGTGCTCGACATGGCCAGCTCGCTGGTGCTGGTGACCTCCCCCGCCATCGACGGCGCGCGCAGCGCCTCGGCCACGCTGGACTGGCTCGACCACCACGGCTACGGCAAGCTCGTCGAGCGCACCGTGGTGGTGGTCAACGCCTCGCGCCGCGGCGCCTCCACCGTCGACCTGGATCAGCTGCGCAAGCTGTTCCTCGACCGCACCCGCGCGGTACAGGTGGTGCCCTTCGACGATCACCTCGCCGAAGGCGCCGAGATCGACCTGGAGCTGGTCAGCAAGCCGACCCGGCGGGCCCTGCTCGAGCTGGCCGCGATGGTGGCCGACGATTTCGGATACATCGGCGCCCAGCAGTACCAGCACCCGGGACCGATGGGGTTTCGCTGAGCGAAAGTCGCGGCCCGGCAGTCGAACTCGCCGGGCCATGGTCGTTTCTCGGCGCGGCCTGAAGCGAACCGCACGGACGGTGACACGGTCCCGCAGACCCGCTCCCGGAGACCCGCTCGCACAGGCCCGCTCGCGCGGGCTGGCTTGCGCGGGACGGCCTGCGCGGGACGGCCTGCGCGGGACGGCCTGCGCTGCCGCGGCCACACTCCCGGCTGCTACTCCGCGGTGATTTGCTCCGCCGCGGCGCGAAAAGCCGCTAGCACGGTGGCGATCGCGGGCCGTCGCTCGGCGTGCGGACGGGTGACCAGGTCGTAGTTGCGAGCGGCCCGCACACCGGCGAGCCGCAGCACCGCGAGATCCGGGTGCGCGACCGCGAAGCGTGGCATCAGCGCGACGCCGTAGCCGGACGCCACCAGCGTCTCGATGACGCGAAAGTCGTTGAGCCGCTGCGCTATGCGCGGCTGCACCCCGGTCACGGTGGCGATCGATTCGAGCACGTCGTCCACCGGGAAGCCGCCGCGCACGCTCAGCCAGGTCTCCTCGGCGAGCTCGGCCGGGGTCACCGAGGACTGCCCGGCCAGCCGGTGCGTCGGCGCGACCACCACGTCGATGGGCTCGCGCATGAGGAAGCGTGTGGCGATGCGCGGCCCGGCGACCGATCCGGAACGCTCGTCGCGGTGGGTCAGCACGATGTCGTAGTCGGCGAGCAGGCGCGGCACGCCGCTCGGCGGCACGTCCTCGTCGCGGGCGACGACATCGACATCGCTGCCCGCCAGCGCCGGAAGCACCAGTGGCAGCAGCAAAGCGGCGCCGGACGGGAACAGCGCGACGCGCACCCGCCCGCGCGGGGAGCCGCGGTAGTGCGCCATCTCCGCCACCGCCCGGTCCACGGCGGCGAGGACCTCGTCGGCGCGAACCACCAGTGCCTGCCCGGCATCGGTGAGCCGGATGCGGCGGCCGTCCGGTTCCAGCAGCGCGACACCGGCCTCCTTGGCCAGCGTCTTCAGTTGCTGGGAGACCGCCGACGGCGTCATGGAGAGCGCCTCCGCCACGGCCGAAATGGTGCCGCGGTCGGCGAATTCGCGCAGCACCCGCAGCCGGTCCACGGACATCGGCGGACCTTGCGGCTCGATAGGCACCGGCGCACCCCTTCCCAAACATGAAGTATTTCTACATTATCAGTGCAGTTTTATTCGATTGTGCTGATGCTTTTCGGGCTCGACCATGGTGTGCGTGACCAACCGCGACCGCCTGTTCGGCCTCACCGTCGTCCTGCTCTGGGGCCTGAACTTCATCGCCATCCGGGTCGGCCTCGACCACTTCCCGCCACTGTTCTTCGCGGCCCTGCGCTTCGCGGTGCTCGCGGTGCCGGTACTGATGTTCGTGCCGCGCCCGAACGTGCCGCCGCGCTGGTTGCTGTTGTACGGGACGGGTTTCGGCGTGCTGCAGTTCGCGTTCCTGTTCACCGCCATGCGCGCGGGCATGCCGACCGGGCTCGCTTCGCTGGTGCTGCAATCCTCCGCACCGTTCACGGTGGTGCTCGGCGCGCTGCTGCTCGGCGAGCGGTTGCGTCCGATCCAGCTGAGCGGCTTGTTCGTCGCGGTGGCCGGGATCGTGGTGATCGGCGCCGACCGCATGCACGTCGCTCCGCTGCTGCCGCTGCTGCTGACCCTGGCGGGCGGACTGGGCTGGGCCTTCGGCAATATCGGCTCCCGGTTGGCCGCGGCCGAGGGCGGCGTCAACCCACTGCACCTGACGCTGTGGATGACGGTGGTGCCGCCGCTGCCGCTGTTCGCCCTGTCCGCGCTCACCGAGGGACCCGCGACAGGGTGGCGGGCGCTGGCCGACATCGCGTCGCCGACCGGGTGGCCCGCCCTGATCGGCTTGGCGTACATCGTCGCGCTGGGCACTGTCGCGGGTTCGGGGCTGTGGACATTCCTGATGAGCCGCTACCCCGCGGGTGCAGTCGCGCCGTTGTCGCTGCTGGTCCCGGTCGTCGGAATCGCCGCGGCCTGGGCATTACTGGACGAGACGCCCACCGCCTGGCAGTTGATCGGCGGTGCGATCGTGATCGCGGGCGCGTTCGTCGCCACCACCGGCGGCGGCGCGCCGAAGGCCGGGAAGGCGGTCGCGCCGGATCGGGTCGCCGAACCGGCGTTGCGCTGAGGGGCCGCCCGAGTGGGGTTCGCCCGAGTGCGAGTCTGCGAATTGCGAGTTTCGGGAAGTAGCTCGCACCGCGCGCGGGCGGCGGTACTCTCGGGGCGCTGTACTCCACGCGGCGAGATTCGATACCGGCCGCGACCGGCGGCGGCAGGGGCGGGTGGGATGGTCCCGAGCAGGCGCTTTACAGTGAGTCCGGCGGTGAAGGTAGGGTCCGAAAGCTAGGCAGCAGAGTCGCGCATGGCAGAAAAGCGATGGGCCGTCTCGCGAAGAACGATGCTTCGCGGCACGGTGGCAATGGGGGTTTCGACGGCGGGAGCGCTGTCGGCCGGTGGGCTGAGACCCGCGCCCGCCTCGGGCGCTCCGAACGGCAGGCGCGTGGCGGTGCTCGGCGGCGGGGTCGCGGGCCTCACCGCGGCACATGAGCTGGCCGAACGCGGATTCCAGGTCACCGTCTACGAGAGACGCGCGCTCGGCGGCAAGGCGCGCAGCATCCCGGTGCCAGCCACCGGATCCGGCGGACGTCCCGATCTACCCGGCGAACACGGCTTCCGCTTCTTTCCCGGCTTCTACCAACACATTCCGGACACCATGCGCCGGATTCCAGTCGCGGGCAACGCCGATGGCGTGTGGAACAACCTGATCGGAATGCCCGAGGCGCGCATGTCCCGCCGCGGCGGTGACGACTTCCGTGTTCCGCTCGGCTTCCGCGCCAAACCTGTCAGTCCCAGTCCGGAGGACTTCCGCGAGACCGTCGGCGCGGCCATCGCGACCGCGCTGAAAATGACCCCCGCCGAAGGACTTTTCTTCGCCAACCGGCTGCTGGTGTTCAACACCAGTTGCGACGCACGCCGTTTCGGCCAGTGGGAGCGGATGGCCTGGCGCGATTTCGTCGGCGCCCACGACCGTTCCCACGAATTCCGCGCGCTGATCTCGCGCACGCTGACCAGCATCATGGTCGCCGCCAAGGACAACCTCGCCAGTGTGCGCACCATCGGCAACATGGGCGAGCAGTTCCTCGGCAATCCGTTCGAGATCGGCAACGACGGCGCGCTGGACCGGGTGCTGAACGGACCGACCAATTCAGCGTGGATCGAGCCGTGGACGGCGTTGCTGCGCGAGCTCGGCGTCGAGTTCGCGGTGGGTGCGGAGGTACGCGGGCTGGAAGTACGCGATCGGCGCATCTCTGGCGCTCGCATCGTCGACGCCGGCGGCAGCCGCACCGTCGAGGCCGATTACTTCGTGGTGGCGCTGGCCGCCGAGCAGGCCCGCGCGCTGTGGTCGCCGGACGTGCTCGCGGTGCGCCCCGAGCTGGCCGCGATGGACGGGCTGTTCGTGGACTGGATGACCGGCATGCAGTTCTACCTGCGCAGACCGGCCGAGATATCCAAGGGCCACACCGCCTACATCGACGCGCCGTGGTCGCTCACCTCGATCAGCCAGAACCAGCTGTGGACGCGCAAGCTCGCCGAATTCGGCGACGGCACCGTGCAGGACTGCCTCTCGGTCGACATCTCCGACTGGAACACCCCCGGCATCCTGTACGGCAAACCCGCCAAAGAGTGCACGCACGAGGAGATCGCGCGCGAGGTGTGGGCGCAGTTGCAGGCCCATCTCAACGACCGCGGCGAAGAGCTGCGCGACGCCGATCTGCACTCCTGGTTCCTCGACCCCGCGATCGTCTGGCAGTCCGACCAGCGCCGCAACACCAACGCCGACCCGCTGCTGATCAACACCGCCGGATCGTGGGACTACCGCCCCGAACCGCACGGCGACCTGGAAAACCTGTTCCTCGCAGGCGATTACGTGCGCACCAACGTCGACCTGGCCACCATGGAGGGCGCCAACGAATCGGCGCGCGCCGCGGTGAACGCGCTACTCGACGTGGCGGGCTCGGACGCGCCGCGGTGCCGGATGTACACGCTGTACCGGGCCACGGACCTGGAACCGTTGCGGCGCATGGACGCCGACCGGTACGCGGCCGGCCAGCCGAACCTGTTCGACGTGCAGTTCTGACGGCATCCCGCGCGAGCCTGCCGGTGGGCTTCGGCGGCTGTGACGGATCTCCCTGCCGTGGTTCGATATTCCGTCGCCCACGCCCCGGCGGCGGTGCTTCAATCGAAAGATGGGCGAGACCACGGAGATCACCGACCCCGCCGACCTGCGCGCACTGCTCGGCGCGGTGATGCCGCGCGCGGCGACCAAGGAGCGCGTCGCGCTGCACCCCCGCGACCGCGAGTGGATCGCCAACTCCCCTTTCCTGGTGATGAGCACCGGCGACGCCGACGGCAACTGCGACGCCTCGCCCAAGGGCGACCCGGCGGGTTTCGTGAAGGTGCTCGACGACCACACCATCGCCATCCCGGAGCGCCCCGGCAACCGCAGAGCCGACGGCTACCTCAACATCCTGTCCAACCCGCACGTCGGCCTGCTGTTCCTGATCCCGGGCCGCCGCGAAACCCTGCGCATCAACGGCCGCGCCCGGCTGGTTCGCGACGCCGCGTACTTCGACGACATGGTGGTCAAGGGCCACCGCCCGATCCTCGCCGTCGAGGTCGCCGTCGACCAGATCTTCTTCCACTGCGCCAAGGCGTTCATCCGCAGCCACCTGTGGGAGCCGAAGGAGTGGGCCGCCGACACGTTGCCCAGCGCCGCGTGCCTGGTCAAAGAGGTGCAGGCGGATGTCACGGAGACGGTCGAGGAGTTGGAGCGGTACTACTCGCCGGAGAATTACGCGACCAAGTTGTACCGGGACTGATCCGGGCCAGCGGGCTCCCCCACGCGGTCTACCTCGCCCCACCAACACCACCACCCCCAACAGCCCCACCCCCTGACTTTTCGCACATACGCCGTGGACGCTTCACACAGGCACCGACTATGTGGGGCGCTCGAAAAGTGTGTGACATCGAAAATGGCGGTGCACTACGCGCACGCACCGCCCCACCGACCGCGCGCGAACACCGCCCGACGTGACAGCGCGCACCCCCGCCGACGCTGTCGAAGCACCGCCCGCACCTCGCACATAGACTCTCGGCGTGGCGAAGATATCGATGCGTGGGCGGATCGCCCTGCGGGCCGCGGCGGCAGCGTCGTGGGCCTCGCAGAAGGCGGGACGCGGCAAGGGTTCGATGATCGGCGGCCTGATCGCGTTGAAGATCGATCCGACGATCATGGATCAGCTCGGACGCGGCAGGCGCACGGTGCTGGTGACCGGCACCAACGGCAAGTCGACGACGACGCGGATGACCACCGCCGCGCTGAGCACCCTCGGCCAGGTCGCCACACAGGCCGACGGCGCCAACATGGACGCGGGGATCGTCGCCGCGCTGAGCACGCACCAGGGTGTGCCGCTGGCCGCCATCGAGGTGGACGAACTGCATCTGCCGCACGTCAGCGATTCGCTGAACCCGGCCGCCGTGGTGTTGCTGAACCTCAGCCGCGACCAGCTGGACCGGGTCGGCGAGATCAACATGATCGAGCGCAAGCTGCGCGCCGGGCTCGCCCGCCACCCCGACACCGTGGTGATCGCGAACTGCGACGACGTGCTGGTCACCTCGATCGCCTACGACCACCCGAACGTGGTGTGGGTCGCCGCGGGCAGCGGCTGGGCGATGGACGCGACGAGCTGTCCGCGCTCCGGTGAGCCGATCGTGTGGGAGGGCACGCACTGGCGCAGCACGGGCACGGATTTCGAACGACCGCAACCGGATTGGTGGCTCGACGGGAACGATCTCGTCGGCCCCGACGGCGAACGCCACGTGCTCGAGCTGGCGCTGCCCGGCCGGGCCAACCGGGGCAACGCCGCGCAGGCGGTGGCCGCCGCGGTCGCGCTCGGCTCGGAAGCGGCCAAGGCCGTCGCGGCCGCCGGGACGGTGCGCGAGATCGCCGGGCGCTACCGCACCGTGCAGGTCGGCGAGCACGCCGCGCGACTGCTGCTCGCCAAGAACCCCGCGGGCTGGCAGGAAGCGCTGTCGATGATCGAGCCGACCGCGGCCGGGCTGGTGATCGCGGTGAACGGGCAGGTGCCCGACGGCGAGGACCTGTCCTGGCTGTGGGACGTGCGTTTCGAGCACTTCGAGGGCGTGCAGGTGGTCGCCTCGGGCGAGCGCGCCACCGACCTCGCCGTGCGGCTCACCTATGCGGGCGTCGAGCACACCACCGTGCCGGATCCGGTGCGCGCCATCGCTTCCTGTCCGCCAGGACGAGTCGAGGTGCTCGCCAACTACACCGCGTTCCGCGACCTCAACCGCGACTTGGAGAATCATGGGTGACTCGACGGTACGGATCGGCCTGGTGCTGCCCGATGTGATGGGCACCTACGGCGACGGCGGCAACGCGCTCGTGCTGCGCCAGCGGCTGCGCATGCGCGGTTACGACGCCGAGATCGTGGAAATCAAGCTGCCCGAACCGGTTCCGAACTCGCTGGACATCTACACCCTGGGCGGCGCGGAGGATTCGGCGCAGCGGCTGGCCACCCGTCATTTGCAGCGCTACCCGGGCTTGCAGGAGGCGGCCGCGAAAGGCGCTCCGGTACTGGCCATCTGCGCCGCCATCCAGGTGCTCGGCAACTGGTACGAGACCTCGTCGGGCGAGCGCGTCGACGGCGTCGGCCTCATCGACGTGACCACCTCACCGCAAGCCAAGCGCGCCATCGGCGAGGTGACGACCAGCCCCATGCTCACGGGTCTGAAAGCGCCGCTCACCGGCTTCGAAAATCATCGCGGCGGAACGAAACTCGGCCCCGCGGCGACCGGATTGGCGCGCGTCACCCGCGGCGTCGGCAACGGAGTCGGCGACGGTCTCGAGGGCGTGGTCCAGGGCTCGGTGATCGGCACCTACATGCACGGCCCCGCCCTCGCCCGCAACCCCGAACTGGCCGACCTCCTGCTCACCCGAGCCCTCGGCGTCGACGCGCTCGAGCCGCTGAACCTCCCCGAGGTCGACCAGCTCCGCCGCGAACGCCTCCGCGCCTGAGCTACACCGCCAGAATCGGCACGTCGTACTTCTGGCAGTAAGGATCCGCGGTGACGAGCGTCAGGTTCTCGCATCGAGCCTGAGCGACCAACATCCTGTCGAACGGGTCGCGGTGAATGAGTGGCAGACGCCCAGCGGCCATGGCGTGGTCGTGGCCTATGGGCAGTTCGACGAATCCGCTGGCGCGGATGCGTTCCGGGAGTTCGTCGGGTCCGGCGAGTTCGCCGAGGGCCTGCTTGATGGCGACCTCCCAGACCGTCACCGCACTCAGGTAGACGTCCGGGTCGTGATCGAGCCGGTCCTTCAGGTCACTGGCAAGCTGCGGATCGTCGTTCAGCCACCACAGTACGACGTGCGTGTCCAGCAGCAGACTCATGGCGCAAGCCCGAAGTCGTCGCCGATCGCCGCGCTGGTCTCCTCGGAGTCCCAGTCAGCGCTCAAGACCAGCTGGCCACGCAAGGAACCACGCCCGGTGCGGTCCACCCGGCGAATGAGGGGAACCACCTTGGCGATCGGGTGGCCCGCCCGGCTGATCACGATCTCCTCGCCGTGCTCGACACGTTCGAGGATGCGCGAAAGATGCGTCTTTGCCTCATGGATGTTGAACTGCTCTGCGGCATTACCCGACATGACTCCTCCTTAGCCAAGGGGTTAGTCCACGATGGCGCTTCGTGCCATCGAAACAGATAGGCGGCGTGCATGGTGGCCGCAATACTGGCAAGCGGAGTCGCGCAGCGCGTTCACACCTCGACGGGAGCGACGTCCACCGACACGGTGATCGTGCTTTCCTTGGCCTCGGTGTAGATGATGCCGCGCAACGGCGGCACATCCGCGTAGTCGCGACCCCACGCGGCGACGACGTAGCGCTCGTCGGCGAGCTGATCGTTGGTGGGGTCGAAGCCGATCCAGCGACCCGCGCGGTCGGCCTGGCCATCCCCCGGTATCCACACCGCCGCCCAGGCGTGCGTGGCATCCGCGCCGACCATGCGCGCCTTTCCGGGCGGCGGGTCGGTGGCCAGATAGCCGGACACGTACCGCGCGGCCAGTCCGTGCGACCGCAGGCAGGCCGCACCGATCCTGGCGAAATCCTGGCAGACGCCGGTGCGCGCGGCGAACACGTCGATGACCCTGGTGGAGACGTTCGTCGAGCCGGAGCGGTAGGTGAAGTCGCGGTGGATGCGGGTGGTCAGCTCGGTCACCGCGGCGAGCAGCGGACGGCCGGGTGTGAGCGATTGCGCGGCGTACGCGGTGACCTCGTCGGTGATCTCCGGCGGATGCAGGTCCAGGGTGAATTCCACGGCCAGCGGACCGTTCCCGTGGCCGGGGCGGGCGGACTCCCAGGGCAGCAGCGCCGGGCCGTCCACAGGCTCGGCGGGCGGGTCGACCTCGACAATGGACTCGGCGCCGACGACCAGCTCCCGGTGTTCGGCCGTGACGTGGAAGTAGCAGGTGGTGTTGCCGTACACGTCGGTGCCGATGGACCGGTCCGACGGCACCGGATCGATGTGCACGTCGTGCGCGAGCAGCCGCTGCCCGGGGAACTCGCGCGGCGTGAGATAGGCCCGCCCATAGGAGCTGGTGACTTGCTCGGAGTAGGAGTACGTGGTGCGATGCGCCACCCGATACCGCCGGGCCGCACCGTCGCCGCCGATCATCCGACCACCCGGGTGGTGCCCCACAGCGGCTGAATACCCACCGGCAGCGAGAGTTTCGTCGTCTCGAAGGATTCCGCGATCTTGCGCAGCCGCAGGTGCACGCCTTCGAGCAGGTCGGCCAATTCGGTGCGCCTCCCGTTCTCGTCGGTGAACTCCAGCTCGTCCGGGTCCAGGCGACGCAGCATGCGCTGGGCGTCGGCGAGCAACCGCTGCGGCCGTGAGGATCCCGAGGCGCCGGGCAGGGCGGCGAAATCCACCTCGAGCCGTTCCAGCTGATAGGCCAGCGACCGCGGGTTGCCCCTGTCGAACAGCAGCAGTCCGGCGACCGCCGAGACCCGGACCGAATCCCGGTGCCGCCGACGGTAACTCACCGAGGACTCGGCGGCCTGCAACACCGCCTCGGTGACCACCCGCTGCGCCTCCGCGGGGTAGGTCTCGGTCAAGGCCGCGGACAGCAGCGCCGTCACGGCGAGTCCGCGCTCGACGCGTTTGCCGATATCCGTGACATACCAGCCGATGTCGCGCACCACGGACTCGGACCAGATGCCGGAGAGTGAGAGCACCGCGGCGAGGGTCTGCGAATGCACCGCGGAGAGCGCCGTCTCCTGATCGCCGCCGCTGCCCCGGTATTCGGCGAGCGCCCGGTCCACCGAGCTCAGAATCATCCAGGTGTCGTGCGAGAGCTGGTCGCGCACGGCGCGCGCCGACGAGCCGTACCGATCGATCGCGAACGCCAGCGATCCGGGCAGTTCACGGTCGATGGTCAACGATTCGAGATAGTCGTGCCCCTCGCGGGACGCACCCGCCACCGCGGCCACCCAGCCGTTGCCGTGCTCGGCACCTTCCGCCGGGGGCCCCTCGACGGGGAAACCCGTTGCCGCACCGGGTGACTCGGCGTCGGCGGCATGCGGCGGACGCACGTCGTGGACGACAGCGTCGGGTGCAGTCGTGCCGGTGGTCACGGCCAGCGCCGACATCAGCACGGTCACCGCCTCCGCGCCCTCCATCCATGGCCGGTAGCGGAAGTCCTGGTAGCGGTCGTGGGTGGCCATGAGCAGGCGCACCGCCGCCTCGGCGCGCTCGCCGTAGCGGCCCATCCAGAACAGATCGTTGAGCACGCGGGGCGAGCTGATCGCCTCGACGACGGGCGCGGTTCGCCGCTCGCGCGCCTCGTGCGGGGGTTCGGCGCTGACGGCCGTCGTCGCGGCGGGCGCGGCGCGGACCCAGACGTCCTTGGCCGCGATCTTGATCACCACCCGGTCCGGCTGGGTGCGCTGGCGCAGCTGACCGAGGCCGCCCGCCATCGCGGTGTACCCGCCGCGACGAGCCATCGAGAAGAGCCGCATGCCCACCGGCGACGCCGCCAGACCGCCGTAACCCTGCACGGCCGGGGCCACCGAGAACTGGGCCGGTTCCTGGCCGACCCAGCGCCAGCCGTCCGCCTCGATGCGCCGACGCAACTCCTCGCGCATGGTGGCTGTGAGATCCGGCCCGAACAGCGTGGCGCCGTCCACCGTCGACCGGATGATCAGCTTCTCCAGATTGGCGAGCAGATGCGAACGCTCGCTCGGGTCGCCGCCCCAATACGTGGGCGCGCTGTCCAGCAGCAGGTCCTCGCCGAGCAGCGCGCGGGAGATCCGCGGCAGAAACGCCGCCAGCGCAGGGTTTTCCAGCAATCCGCTGCCCAGCGTGTTCACCACGGTCACCGCGCCGCGGCGCAGCACCTCGACCAGCCCGACCACCCCGAGATGCGAATCCGGGCGCAGGTCCAGCGGATCGGAGAATTCCGCGTCCACCCGCCGCAGCACCACGTCCACCCGCCGCAACGTGCCGAGCGAGCGCATCCACAGCGCGCCGTCGCGCACCACCAGGTCGGCGCTCTCGACCAGCGGGAAACCCAGCGTCGACGCGAGATACGCCTGATCGAAGGCGGTTTCGGACTGCACGCCCGGGCTCAGCACCACCACCACCGGATCGTCGTCGGCCACCGGCGCGGCCTCGATCAGCAGCAGCCGCATCGCCCTGGCGAACGGCGTGAGCGGGCGCGGGCTCGAATGCTCGAACGCCTCCGGGATCGCGGTCGAGACCACGCGCCGGTCGGCCAGCGCGTAACCGGCCCCCGACGGCGCCTGCGCCCAGTCGGCGATGGCGCGGAACTCGCCGTCGCTCCACCGGCTGATGTCGCAGGCGTGCAGGAACAGCTGATGCCGTCCGGGAATCGTGATGCCGTGCGCGGCGCGCACATAGCCCGTGTTGCCGAACACGACCTCCGGTGGCAGCAGCCCCGAGGTGATGGTGCGGCGCGAACCGTAGACATCGGTGAGCACTTCGTCCAATACCCGGGAGCGCTGCACCAGACCGGCCTCCAGGCGGGTCCAGTCGTCGGCGGAGACCAGCAGCGGAATCGGGTCGAGCCGCCACGGCGTCGGAATCGCGGCCTCGCCCGCCCGCACTACCTCGGTGTAGGTGATGCCGTCGTCCTCGATCAGCCTGCGCACCCTGGTGTCCAGCCTGCCGAGCCCCGCGATGCCGATCTCCACGAAGTCGGCCGAGAGCTCCGACCACATCGGCCGCACCGTGCCTTCGGCGTCGACCAGTTCGTCGTAGTAACCGCCGGTGGGCCTGCCGCATTCGTCGTAAGCGCCGCTGTGCCCACCCTCGGCCCGATACCGCGCGAACTGCTCGGCGATCTGTTCCCGCACGTCGGCGGCCGTCGCCGCCGGGGGCACCGCATCGGCGACCATGCCGACCTCACCTCCGCTGTCAGACGTCGCGCGTCCGGCCGTGACGCACGCGCGTCCGATCCGCACCGCACCGGTCGCCGACCGGTCCCCAGACGGTGCGGGCGCGACGTGAATTGCCTGCCTGGCACGTCGAAGTCGGTCGACTGTGCTGCCATCTTCGCACGTGAATCCGCGCGATCGACCCGAGTCGCGGCGTGTCCACCCCCCTCGACACGACGATTGCGACGCGATTGCGCGGCCTTTTGGGACTCTCGCGCTTGGCGCGCAACGCCTTCAGCACACGATCTTGCGCCGTGCAGTCCGCCGACACGCCCGTCCCGCCTCCCACCATCGGCCCGAGGCGAGTGCTAAGACCGAATAACCAATTGATCTCGTCAGGAGGTCCCATGCGCGTGACATGCCCATCCTGCGAATCCGCGGTAGACCACTGCCACGGCACCCTGATCGTCCACGCGGGCCGCGGCCCCGAATGCACCGACGCCGGCTGCCTCTCCTACTGCCATACTCGCCATACCTTCGTCGTCGGCTGCGGCGACATCGCAGGCGGCTGCGCCTGCGCGACCGAAACCCCGACCCGCCGCCGCGCCTGACCCGGTGCCCGAAGAAGGCACGGTAGCTCCCCGTACGCTGGCCGGGTGAACTACGACCACGTGTTGTTGCCGTCCGGTGTTGCTGCGAACCCGACCGAGGTGGAGGCGTATCTGGTCGGGCAGCAGGGGGTGGCCGAGGCCGCGGTGGTCGCGGAGATGGCGGCGGAGATCAACGAGCGGAATCTGGAGCTGCCGGAGGAGGACAGCTTCCTCAGCGAGGAGTCGGTGGGCGGGGCGGCGAACGGCGCCGTGCTGCACGTGGCGTGCCCGTACGACGCGATCGGCTACGTGCGCGAGCTGCTCTTCGACATCGCGACGCCGCGGGGCTACGCGATCTACGACCCGCAGCTCGCCTGGGTGATCGACCCGGCGGAGCACGTGCCGGTCTCCGTCACCCACGGCGGCGCGGGCACGTTCCCTTATCTCACCGAAACGCTTGTGCGGCAGTGGGTTCCGGAGCTCGCGGCGCCCAACCCGTATCTGATCGTCGAGCGGTCCGACCACGACTACATCCAGACCTATCGCGGCAAGCCCGGCGAATACACGGTCGAATACCGCGACGGCGGACCCGATCGGCACTACGGCGCCACCGTCGAGGACCCCGCCACGGTCGCGGACCTGATCTGGGCGTGGACCACCGGCGAGCGGGACGCATTCGCGCGCGTCCAGTGGACCCGCGTGGAGTTCTGACCGCTACTGGTTCTGCACGGCCAGCCGCCCCGCGAGCGCGACGAACGACGCACCGAACACCCGCCGCATCCACGTCACCACCATCGGCCGCGCGATGACATACCTGCGCACCGCCGCCGCGCACGCGCCGTAGGCCACGAACACCACGAAGGTGGCCAGCATGAAGATGCCGCTCAGCTCGAGCATGCGGGCCAGCGCGTTCGGCGCGCCCGCGGGCACGAACTGCGGCAGGAACGCGAAGAAGAAGATCGTCAGCTTCGGATTCAGGATGTTGAGCAGCACCGCCGAGGTGATCACCTGGCGTGCGCGCGGCGCGGCGCGGCCGGTCCCGGTATCGGGGATGGCGAGCGCGCCCTTGTCCCGCACCGTGTTCCACGCCATGTACAGCAGGTAGGCGACACCGAGGTACTTCAGCGTCTGGAAGGCGACGGCACTGGCGTTCAACAGCGCCGCGAGACCGGTCACCGCCGCGATCATGTGCGGGATGATGCCGAGGGTGCAGCCGAAGGCCGCGACGACGCTGGCGCGCACACCGCGGGACAGTCCAGCCGCGAGAGTGAAGAGGACGCCGGTGCCCGGGGTGGCGACGATGACGAGCGTCGTCAGCAAGAACTCGATGCTCATCCCCCGCACTGTAATCCGCGCAGCCGGACGAAGTCCCGGGAACTTACAACGCGCGCCTGCCGGAAAGGGCTCGGCCCAGGGTCAATTCGTCGGCGAATTCCAGATCGCCGCCCATGGGCAGACCGGAGGCGAGCCGGGTCACCGCGAGACCGGGGAAATCGCGCAGCATCCGCACCAGGTAGGTGGCCGTCGCCTCGCCCTCGGTGTTCGGGTCGGTCGCGATGATCACCTCGCTGACGTCCACGCCGTCCTGTTGATTGCCGATGCGCCCCAACAGCTCCCGAATGCGCAGCTGGTCGGGCCCGACACCGCTGAGCGGGTCGAGCGCTCCGCCGAGCACGTGGTAGCGGCCACGGAATTCACGGGTGCGCTCGATCGCCTGCACATCCTTGGGCTCTTCGACCACGCAGATCATGGTGCGGTCGCGGCGAGGGTCGGCGCAGATGCGGCACAGTTCGCCGTCGGAGACGGTGCCGCACACCACGCAGAACTGCACGCCGTCGCGCACCTTCTGGAGCGCGGCCTGCAACCGGTCGATCTCCGGCGGCTCCACCTGGAGCAGGTGAAACGCGATGCGCTGCGCGCTCTTCGGACCGACGCCGGGCAGCTTGCCCAGCTCGTCGATCAGATCCTGTACCGGACCCTCGTACAACCGTCCCGTCCTCGATCAGAAATCCGGCAAACCGGGCAGCGAACCGCCGCCGGAGAGCGGTCCGAGGCGCTCGGCCGCCAGCCGCTGCGCGTTGCTCATCGCGTCGTTGACCGCGCCGATCACCAGATCCTGCAGGCCCTCGACGTCATCGGGGTCGACCACCTTCGGGTCGATGGTCAGCGACACCACCTCGCCCGTCGCCTTGATCCGCACCTGGACCAGACCCCCGCCGGCCTGTCCCTCCACCTCGGAAGCCGCGATCTCGGCCTGAGCCTGCATCACCGCCTGCTGCATCTGCTGCGCTTGGGCGAGTAGTTGCTGCATGTCGAACTGACCCTCAGGCTGCACGGCTCGTCCTCTCTGGGGGAGATTGTCACGGTTCAGACTAGTCCTCCCCCGTATGCCGAGACAGCCAGCCCCGACCCGCCTAGCCTGGAGGTGGGTCGGATACCGGTTCGTGAATTCTGGAGACAGCAATGAGCACAAACCGCGTACTTCTCGTGGGCGCCATCGCGGTTTCGGCCCTCTTTCCGACCTTGTTCCCAGCTCCGGCCGCGTCGGCAGATCCCGAGGTGACCCCCGCGGCCTCCGACTACGGCGGCGGCTGCGTGCTGTATCCCGAGGACAAGGCGGCCACCCTGGATTCGCTGCGCCTCCGTTGCTCGGCCGAGCAGCAGGACGCGATCTTCCACGACTCGCCGGCCGGTGCGGTGCCGATCGGCGTCAAGGACGGCTGGGTGGTCAGGCCCGCCTACGTTCAAGGCATCACGCCGAGCCTGTGGATCGGGAAGACCTTCTACACCGGCCCCGACGGCGGCTATCTGCTGAACCGGCTGACCGGCGCGGGCACGGAAGGCTGGCGGGCCGACGTGTATCGCGCACCCGCGATCCTGGACGGCGGCCCGGCGTGGGCGCTGGACTACGACCCGTCGCCGACCCCGCCGCTCTATGACGAGATCCGCGAGGTGACCCCCGGCGTGTGGCTCGGCTACTCGTGGTGGCGCGGCGCGCTCCAGACCACCCTGCTGCTGACTTTCGCGCTTGCCTGAACGGGTCGCTTGACTCTCCCCTCACTGGAGGGTGTTCGCTGAGCGCATGACCGCGACCGTCTCGATCGGTGAGTTCGCCAGGCTGACCTACCTGAGCGTGAAGACGCTGCGCCACTACCACGACATCGAGCTACTCGAACCGGTGTCGGTCGACCCGGGCTCCGGTTACCGGCGCTACTCCACCGAGCAGGTGGCGCAGGCCCATCTGATCCGGCGGCTGCGCCGCTTGGACATGCCGCTGCCCGAGATCAAGGCCGTACTCGCCGCGCCGGACATCACCGCCCGCGACAGCGCGCTGCGTGCGCATCTGGAGCGCATGGAGGCGGAACTCCAGCGGACGCGCGCGGTGGTGACCTCGCTGCGTTCGCTGCTGACCGAGCCCGCGCCGATCTCGGTGAGCTACCGCTCGATTCCGGCGTTTCCGGCGCTGGCCGTCACCGACTTCGTCGAGCGCGACGGGATCGATTCCTGGTGCAGTCGCTCGTTCACGCTGCTCTACGAGACCTTGGCGGCCGCGGGCGTGGCCCCCGCAGGGGTCGGCGGCGCGACCTACGCGATGGACTTCTTCGAAGACGACGCCGGCGAGGTGGTCGCGTTCGTGCCGATCACGACGCGCGAGGCCATCGAACCGCCCGAGGGACTGTCGGTGCTCGAACTTCCCGCGCGCCGCTTCGCCGTCGCCGTGCACAGCGGCGCCTTCGAGGACTTCGACCGCACCTACGGCGCGCTGGGCAGCCATGTCGCCGAACACGACACCGCGCTGCCCGAACCGGTGCGCGAGCTCTACCTGGTGGCCCCGAACGACACCGACGACCCCACCGAATACCTCACCGAAGTCTGCTGGCCCATCGGCGGACGCTGAGACAGGAGAGAACGACCATGACGCTGTCCATCGCCAACGTCACCTTCGATTGCGAGAATGCCGCTGCGCTCGCCGGATTCTGGGCGGAGCTGCTCGAACAGCGCGTCGACGAGGAGGCCAGTGAGTTCTTCGCGACCGTCGGACGGGCATCGGGACATTCGCCGTTGCTGATGTTCATCAAGGTGCCGGACAAGACGCCGGGCAAGAACGTCGTGCACCTGGACCTGCAAGCGCCGGATTGGCGCGATCACGTCGAGCGCGCGGTCGCCCTCGGCGCGAAGCACGTCGCCGATTTCGACGAGTACGGGCAGCAATGGGCCACGCTGGCCGACCCGGAGGGCAACCTGTTCGATATCGGCGCCGCTTGACGATCGCCGAACGCAGCGGCCGGGCCCTGTTCCAGGACCCGGCCGCTGCTTCGCTCGATTCGGATTCGAGCTCAAGCCAATTCGCGCCGCAGGTTCTCCAGTACCTCGGCCTGGATCTTCTTCAGCCCCAGCGGCGCGAAGATGCCCTCGAAGATGCCCGAGATGCCGCCCGCGCCCTTCCAGGTCGTGCGCAGTGTGACCTGCGCGCCGTCGCCCTCCGGCGTCACGGTCCAGGTGTTCACCATGGTGGAGTTCGAGTCGCGCTCGGTGACAATGGAATCCGACACCGAAACGACGGCGTGCACATTGCGCGAGCGCTTTTCGGTGGCCTGCAAAGTCCATTCGGCCACGGTGCCCGCGCCCTTGCCGCCCTCGACGACCTTGTAGTCGCGGTAGTGCGGAGAGAGGATGCGCGGACGCACCGTCACGTAGTCCGCGATGGCGTCGAGCGCGCGCTTCGGATCCGCGGCGACGGTGATCGAACTGCTGGCGCTGACCTGTCCCACAATGAGCTCCTTGTCCGGATGCGGTGTCTCGACCGCCCCCTATCCTGCCCTGCGCCCTTGCCGCTTCGCTCGCCAGCCCGATCTTGTTCCGATTCGTGTCCGATGACGTGACTGCCACCTCGAACACCGGGTATTCCCGATGCAACATTCCCGTGACATTTATCCCGGCTCGATCAATTCTCAGTGGCTGTAGGTCACGGTGCGTACTAGCGTCGAGGGGTGGCAGTGAGTCTGTTGGGGAAGGCCGGTCACAGTCCGGCCGCACGCGAATCAGGGTTTGCCGCGCATCGAGCGGGTGTGGATCGCCTCCTGGCGAGTTATCGCGCCATACCCGCGAACGCCAACGTGCGGCTGGCGAAGAAGACCTCGAACCTGTTCCGGGCGAGGGCCAAGAACACCGCACCCGGCCTGGACGTCTCGGGACTCACCTCGGTGATCGCGGTGGACAGCGCCGCGCGAACCGCCGACGTCGCAGGCATGACCACCTACGAGGACCTGGTGGCCGCGACCCTGCCGTACGGGCTGGCGCCGCTGGTGGTTCCGCAGCTCAAGACCATCACGCTCGGCGGCGCGGTCACCGGACTCGGCATCGAGTCCACCTCGTTCCGCAACGGCCTCCCGCACGAGTCCGTGCTGGAGATGGACGTGCTGACCGGAGCGGGCGAGTTGATCACCGCGCGGCCGGACGGCGAGCACGCGGATCTGTTCCGCGGCTTCCCCAATTCCTACGGCACGCTCGGCTACACCGTCCGGCTGAAGATCGAGCTCGAGCGGGTCGAGCCCTATGTGGCGCTGCGCCACGTGCGATTCCGCGACCTGCGGGAACTGGAGGCCGCGATCGCGCGGATCGTGGACGAGAAGTCCTACGACGGCGAGCGGGTCGACTACCTGGACGGCGTCGTCTTCACCGCCGACGAGAGCTACCTGACCCTCGGCAGGCAGACCGACGAGCCGGGCCCGGTCAGCGACTACACCGGGATGGACATCTACTACCGCTCGATCCAGCACGGATCCGCCGAACCCACGCGCGATCGCCTCACCATCCACGACTACCTGTGGCGCTGGGACACCGACTGGTTCTGGTGCTCGCGGGCATTCGGCACGCAGAACCCGAGGATCCGGCGGTTCTGGCCGAAGCGCTACCGGCGCAGCAGCTTCTACTGGAAACTGGTCGCCCTCGACCACAAGTACGACATCGGCGACAAGCTGGAGGCCCGCAAGGGCAACCCGCCGCGCGAACGGGTGGTGCAGGACATCGAGGTCCCGGTGGAGCGCACCGCGGATTTCGTCGAGTGGTTCCTGCGCGAGATCCCGATCGAGCCGATCTGGCTGTGCCCGCTGCGCTTGCGGGACACGGGCGCGCCCGCCGCGACGAGCGGACGCGCCTGGCCGCTCTACCCGATCGAGCCGAACCGGACCTACGTCAACGTGGGATTCTGGTCGGCCGTGCCCACCGTTCCCGGACAGCAGGAGGGCGCGGCCAACCGCGCCATCGAACGCACGGTGACCGAATTCGACGGGCACAAATCGCTGTACTCGGACGCTTTCTACGACGAGGACGAGTTCGCGGCGCTCTACGGCGGCGAGATTTACACCGAAGTGAAGAAACGCTACGACCCGGACCAGCGCTTGCTGGATTTGTATTCGAAGGCGGTGCAGAGGAAATGACGACTTTCAAGGACCGTTCCGACGTGTTCGCGGATCTGGGAACCAAGCTGAGCATTGCCGAGATCTTCGAGAGCCTCGTCGACGGCGAGGTCCCGATTCGCCTGACCGCCTACGACGGCAGCGCGACCGGGCCGGAGGATTCGGACTACACCCTCGACATCAAGACGCCGCGCGGCATCAACTACCTGGCCACCGCGCCCGGTGATCTCGGCATGGCGCGCGCCTACATCGCGGGCGACATGACCGCCTCCGGCGTCCACCCCGGCGACCCGTACGACCTCCTGAAGGCGATGCAGGACTTGAATTTCCGGCGTCCCTCGGCGCTCGCGCTGGTCACCATCGCACGCTCGCTCGGGTGGGAGCGGCTCAAGCCGGTCGCGCCGCCGCCGCAGGAGACGCTGCCGCGCTGGCGCCGGATCGCATTCGAGGGCCTGCGCCACTCCAAGACCCGCGACGCGGAGGCCATCCACCACCACTACGACGTCTCGAACGCCTTCTACGAGCACGTCCTCGGCTCCTCGATGACCTACACCTGCGCGGTCTACGGCGACGAGAACTGGACGCTGGAGCAGGCCCAGGAGAACAAGTACCGCTTGGTCTTCGACAAGTTGCGGCTGAAGGAAGGCGACCGGCTGCTCGACATCGGCTGCGGCTGGGGCGGCATGGTGCGCTACGCGGCGCGGCGCGGCGTGAAGGTCATCGGCGCGACGCTCTCCGCGGAACAGGCCGAATGGGCGCAGCGCAAGATCGCCGAAGAAGGGCTCGCCGATCTGGCCGAGGTGCGCCACTCGGACTACCGCGACGTGCCCGAGGGCGAGTTCGACGCGGTGTCCTCCATCGGCCTCACCGAGCACATCGGCGTGCACAACTACCCGTTCTACTTCGAATTCATCAAGAGCAAGCTGCGCGACGGCGGCCTGTTCCTGAACCACTGCATCACCCGGCCGGACAACACCCGCACCACCAAGGCGGGCGATTTCATCGACCGGTACGTGTTTCCGGACGGCGAACTGATCGGCTCCGGCCGCATCATCTCCGAGATCCAGAACATCGGGCTCGAGGTGCTGCACGAGGAGAACCTGCGCGAGCACTACGCGCTGACCCTGCACGAATGGTGCAAGAACCTGGTCGCCAACTGGGACGCCTGCGTCGAGGAAGTCGGCGAGGGCACCGCCAAGGTATGGGGTCTGTACATGGCGGGATGCCGGCTCGGCTTCCAGCGCAACGTGGTTCAGCTGCACCAGGTGCTCGGGGTCAAGCTGCCCGCCGACAGAACGTGGACGGTCCCGCTGCGCCCCTGGTGGGAGGCGTGACCCGCTGACGCTGGTTCGCGACCGGCATCGCTCGGCTCAGCCGGTCGACGTGTACCCGCCGATGCACGCGGATTCGTAGCGCTGCCCGCTTGTCAGTCCAGGAGTTCTTCCAGGAACACGGCGGGTAGCGTCACGTCCTCGAGCTGATCGGGCGCGGCGTGCATCTCGGTGAGCAGCACGCGCAGGATGGCGACCACGCCCGGTCCGGCGTCGAGCAGCGGGCGGGTCCAACCCAGTTCCGCGCAGGTGGCGGCGGCGGGAAGCAGCAGGCCCGCGGCCTCACCGACCCAGCCGGAGGCGGCGAGGCATTCGGCGAGCAGCAGGGCGGTGTCCAATTCCGCTCGGGGACGGTCCTGTTCGAGCATCCGGCCGTGCAAGGCGCGGGCGCGGCGCACGGCGGTGTCGTCCGAGTGCAGGGCCTTGCGCGCGAGCAGGCCGCGGATACCGGCGAGCTCCTCGGCTTCGGCCGTGAGCGCGGCGGAGCCGACCAAGCGGTGATGCACGACGCCGAGCGCCTCCGCCTGCCCGTCGCCGTGCGCCACGGCCTCGACCGGCAGGCCGAGCCGCAACCGTTCGGCGCGGATGTGCGCGGCCAGCCGGACCAAGCGCTGCTCGGCGGCCACGCGGGCGCCGTCGTCCAGCCGGGCCGCCGCGGTGGCGAGATCGCCGCGCACCGCCTTCACCCTGGCGCCGGTGACGAATGTCGAGATCAGGAAGTCGACCGGACCGACCCGGGTGACCAGCTGGTGGCTCTCGTCCAGCAGCCGGTCGGCGGTGTCGAGATCGCCTCGGCGATAGTTCAATTCGCCGAGCAGCGCCGAGGCCACCCGCACCGCGTCGGTACGCGGACCCGAGCGGAGCCTGGCCGTCTCCCACGCCTGCTGGAAACACTGGGTCGCGGTGGCGATATCGAGCTGCTCGTAGGCCGCCGCGCCCTGCCCGCACAGACCGAACACCGAACCGAGCGGATCCTTCGAGACGGCGTGGTATCGGGTCGCCCACTCCTGGATCGAGCGAGCGCCGTCGAAATCGAACTCGCACAGCCGCACGAACGAGATGAGGTTCGCCGCGGTGGACACGGTCCAGGCGGGCAGCTCGTCCGCATGCTCCAGGCATCCCTCGATCCGATCGAGCACGCCCTCGGTGTGGTCCCGCGCGATCTGGTCGGCGGCGGCGAGTACCGTGGCCTCCCACCGCTGCTGGACCACGTCGGCGTCGCCCGACGAGCCGCGGGCCAGCATGTTCGACAGTCTGCCGAGCGCGCTGCGCGCCGCGGTGGACTGCTGCAGATTCACGTTCGCCCGTGCCACCGCCATCAGCAGCTTGGATCGCGAAGCGACCTGCTGCACGGGCAGTTTCGACACCGTGCCGAGCAGGGTGGCCAGCCGGGAGGCGTCGATCAGATCCATGCCGCCGCCCTCGAGCAGGTCGAGCGCCATCTTCAGATCCGCCGCGGCCAGCGCGTGGTCCACCGACTTGCGTAGCAACTGATGTTCGGCGTACCAGCGGGAGGCCTTGCGATGCTGCGACTTCAGTTTGCCGGGTTGCGTCCGCTCCAACCGGGCCCGCAGATGCTCGGCGAACAGCGGCTGCATCCGGTACCACTCCGGATCGTGCTCGATGCGGCGCAGGAACAGCTCACGCTGCTCGGCTTGGGCGAGCAGCAGCTCGGCCTCGCTGTCGTCGGACAGCGCGGCGGCCAGCGGAGCCGAGACGCGCTCGGTCACCGAGATCGCGGTGAGGAAATCCAGCATTCGCGGTTCGAGCGCGTCGAGCACGTTCTCGGCGAGGTATTCGCGGATGCCGTGACTGCCCTCCGACAGCGTCGCGATCAACTGGTCGGCGTCGACGTTGCCGCGCAGCGAGAGGCTGATCAGCTGAATGGCGGCGGGCCAGCCGTCGGTCGTCTCGTGGATCTGCTCCAGCTGGGCCTCGGTGAGCGCGAAACCGTTGCGCTCCACCAGGATCTGCTTCGTCTCGGCCATGGTCAGCCGCAGCGCCGCCGAACCGATCTCGACCAGTTCGTCGTGTACTCGCATCCGGCTGGTCGGCAGCCCGGACTGTTCCCTGCTGGTCACCACGAAGCGCAGGTGGTGGCAGCCGTTGTCGAGCAGCGACTCCATCACGCGGTGCGTGCCGGGATCGCTGACGCGATGCCAGTCGTCGACCACCACCACGATGGTCTCCTCGCCCGCGTGAATCTCGTTGATGAGGGTCGTCATGACGTAGCCGACCGCATCGCCCGCGCGTTCCTCGAGCGCTCGGTCGAGACCGGCGCCGATATCGGGCCGCACCCGGTGGATGGCCTGGATGAGGTGGGCGAGGAACCAGATCTCGTTGTCGTCGTCCTGGTCGATGCCGATCCACGCGACCGGCACGCCGCCGCCCGCCAGCTCCGCGCGCCACTGCGCGGCCACCATGCTCTTGCCGAAACCGGCGGGGGCGTGGATCATCGCGAGCCTGCGACGGCCGCCGCCGCGCAGGATGTCCATCAGGCGTGGTCGCGGCACCGGTTCGAGGACCGGAGTGGGCGGGTGGAACTTCGTCGCCGCGGTGGGCGGCATGGTGGCCGAACCGCCGGGATGCCGCGACACGGCGGGGCGCAGCGTCAACGGCCAGCTGCGCCGGGTGACCGCGCGCCCGGTGCGCGTGGACGGTTGCGCTTCGACCGGGTGCTCGCCATCGGGTTCTTCGAGCGACACGGCGGTGTCCAGCAGCGCCATCTCGTCGGGCAACTGCTCGTGCTCCCGCTGCACCGAGCGCAGCAACATGCCGAATTCGAACGCCGACTCCGGTCGATCGGCCGGGTCGGGCGCCATGGCCTGCTCGATCGCGTCGGCCACATCGGGCGGGATGTCCTGTTCGCGCAGATCCGGCACCGGCTGGGTGGTGATCCGCAGGAACTGCGCCACCACCTTCTCCCCCGCCTGCCTCTCGAAGGCCGCGTGGCCGGTGAGCAGCGCGAACAGCGTCGCGCCGAGACCGTAGATGTCGGAGCGGACGGTCGGCTCCTCGCCCTTGAGCACTTCCGGCGCGGTGAACGCGGGCGAGCCGGTGATCATGCTGCTCGAGGTGCGGAAGCCGCCGGGGATCCGCGCGATGCCGAAATCGGTGAGCTGCGGTTCGCCGTAGCCGCTGAGCAGCACGTTGGCGGGCTTGACGTCGCGATGCAGGATCTGCGCCCGGTGCGCGCTCTCGATCGCACCCGCCAGCTTCACCCCGGCGCGCAGCGAATCGGCCCACGTGAGCGGGCCCCGTTCGCGGATGAGCTGTTCCAGCGAGCCGTGCGTGCAGTACGGCATCACGATGATCGGCATTCCGCTGGCGGTGACGTCCACCTGCAGGATGTCGACGATGTTGGGGTGGCCGGAGAGCCTGCCCATGGCCTGCTCCTCGCGGAGGAAGCGCTCGCGGCTCTCGACGTCGATCTCGGAGGAGAGCACCTTCACCGCGACGACCCGTTCCAGCGCGGTCTGCAGGCAGCGGTACACCACGCCGAATCCACCCCTGCCGATCTCGACCGCGCCGGAGAGACCCATCACCTCGAGCTCGTCGGCGATGCCGATCGGCTCGTTGCGCTGGGTGTCCGCGCCGCGCCGAGTTTCCCCGACGCGTTGCGTTTCCGCGGCACGCTGCGGGTCGTCCACCCCGGGCTGGGCATTCGAATCGGCCTGGGACGCTTCGGGACTCACCTTGCCCGAGCCCGCCTGTGGATTCACGTGACCACCTCGAACTCACATCGAATCGGCGTCACCGGCGATCGTGGAACATGCCGACGTCGGGCACCGGGGGTCCGGTGTCCGAATCGCCTGCGCATACTCCAACGTAGCGCGGTGTACGGCCGGTTGGGTGGAGATTGCCGCAGTGTCGTCCCCACCTGCGACGGCCGCGTGATCAGCGCTCGGCGGCCGGCCTCGTGTCGGGCGCGAAGAGGAACGAGATCCGCTCCATGACGTTGCCGCGCTTGGTGTTGTGGAAGGCCGCGATCAGCCAGCGTCCGTCCTGCTCGACCAGGGTGTAGGTCTGGGTCTTGGTCAGCTCGTCGGCGCTCTTGCGGTCGCCCTTGTAGGTGTCGCCGCGGCTGGTGACCACCGCCGTGTCGGGACCGTAGAACCGGATGCCGAGGTAGGAGTCGGCGAGCTTGGTGCCCTTCAGGAAACCGTCGAACAGCGCGCGGTGGGCTTCGACGAGATCGGTCTTGCCCTCGTAGTAGGTGCCGACGTAGGTGGTGTACGTGGCGTCCTCGGTGAAGACGCTGCCGAAGGCGTCCGCGTCGCCCGCGGCCCACGCGTCGGTGAGCCGGTCGAGAACGGCGCAGATCTCCGCGACGGCCTCCGGCGTCGCGGCCGCCCCGGACGGGACGACGGTCGCGCAGTCCGAGGTCCCCAGATTGCGGACCTCGGAGGTCTTGTCCAGCCAGAGGTATCCGCCGCCCGCGGCGAGTCCGAGAACGAGAGCCGACGCGGCGAGGATGCGGACGGCCTTGCGGCGACGCGGGTGCGCGGTGCTGGTTGTGGGCGAATCGATGGTGGTCATGACGTCCTCCGTGATAGGTTTCTGCTTAGAAGAACTTTCTTCGCCGAAGATTTCTCTTTGTTGAAGAAGAGATTAGGAGACGGAGGCAATCGTGTCAACAGGGCGATCGGATGGAACGCGACCGGACGCGCCGCAATCGGCTCCGGGGCGATCGGACGCAGCACAAACGGACACAGCACAAACGGCCCCGGCGCAATCCGGCCCAGCGCAATCGGGCCCAGCGCAATCAGGGGCAATGGCGCGCTCGGAGGCGAGTGCGATCTATAGCCGCTATCTCAGCGCGATCATGTTGCACGGACAGGCCGGAGCGCGGGCGGTCGACCTGGGCGCCACCGACCTCTACGCGCTGAATGTCCTGGAACTCAGCGGCCCCATGACGCCGGGAGAACTCGGCGCTCGCACGGGTCTCACCACCGGCCCGACCACCCGGCTGGTCGATCGGTTGGAAGAGGCCGGGTACGTGCGGCGGGTTCCTGTCCCTGGCGACCGGCGCAAGATCACCGTCGAACTGATCGAAACGCCCGCCGACCTGAATCGCGTGCTGGCCCCCGCCCGGCGCCGCGTCGGCGAGATCATCGCCGGATACGAGCCCGAGCAGCGCGAGCTACTGTTCGACTACTTCCGCCGCGCCGCCGACGCGTATTTCCAAGCGACGGAAGAACTTCGCGCCGACTGAGCTCAGTTTTCGAAAGCTCAGCGCACCGCGAGCGCGACCAGCTGGGTGATCTGACCGGCGGCGAAGTTGTCGTCGCTGACGAGCACGAGCGTCCGCTCACCCGAGGGCAGCCGTGGCCCCCAGGTCATGCTCTCGATGTTGTCGATATCCGTGAGCCCGGCCTCGGCCAGGTCGACGAGCAGCCGTTTGGCTACCGGGCGGGCGTCGCCGAGCGGGGCGTCGAGCACGTTGGTCGCGCCCGCGGTGTCGGCCTCGTAGATCCGGATCTTGTCGCCCGCGCCCTCGACGTACGCGCGCTCCAGCACCAGGAATTTCGTGGGATCGAGCGGATCGGCGGCCAGGATCGAGGCGACGCCGTTGCCGCCGCGCCCCGGCTCCGGCCGCGACTCGGCGAACACCGGCTCCATCGGATACGCGTACTGCGCGAGCAAGGGCCCGAAGCGCGCCTGGACGGTGATGCGCGAGATCGCGCCCGAGGTCACCGTCGCCTCGGGACCGTCCTGGAGCAGCGGGCCCTCGACGGCCGTCACGAACAGCGCGCCGCCCGTGGCGAAGGTCGCCGCTTCCAGTGCCGCGTTGCGGCGCGGCCCCGCGTCCGGCCGCATCCGCTCGTTGTCGGGGATCGGCAGTTCGGCGACGAACGTCCCGTCCGGCCGCGCGACGCGCACGGACGGGTCGGCGAGCACGTCGTCCGCGCGCTCGCCTTCCTGGGTCCAGGAGTAGTCGCCCGTCCACGGATCGACGCGAATCTCTTCGGGGTCCACCGATTTCGGCGCGTAGACGGTGCCCGCGGGGGTGCGCAGCAGGTATGTGCCGGTGAAAGTCACCGGGCCGACGCCGTTCGCGTCGACCGTGAAGCGGGCGGTGTAGCCGCGGGCCGGTGCGCGCTCCGAGCGGTCGTCGCTGATCAGCACGTACTCACCCGTGCTCGGCCGATAGTCGATGCCGGACAGTCCGCCGACCGTGGTGCCGTGAAAGTCCATCGCGTGCGGCAGGATCTGCTGACCCAGCAGCCGCACGGCCGGTTCGGCGTGCGCTGTGGGCGCCGCGGTCAGCGCGGCGACGCCGACCGCGAGGGCGAGCGGGAGTCCGGTTCTTCTGCGCACAAGCCACACCGTAGCGGCACCCGCGAACCGCACGGTGAACACCGTCGGAACTCCGGAACGGCGAAAGCCCGCCACCGCGAAAAGCGGTGGCGGGCTTCGCCGTTGCGCGATGACCTACGCGGCGCGATTACTTGCGCAGCGAGGCGGGAACCTCGAAGCGGTCGCCGTACTTGGCCTTCAGCTCGTCGGCGCGAGCCACGAAGCCCTCCTGGCCGCCCGGGTAGCCGACGATGAACTGGTGCACACCACCGGTCCAGGCCGGGTAACCGATGCCGAAGATCGAGCCGATGTTGGCGTCGGCGGTGGTCTCGAGCACACCCTCGTCGAAGCACTTCTGGGTCTCGATCGCCTCGATGAACAGCATCCGGTCGATCAGATCCTGGAGCGGCACGTTGAAGCCGGTGACCGACTTGAAGTGCTCACGCAGGCCGCCCCACAGGCCGGTCCGCTTGCCGTTCTCGTCGTACTCGTAGAAGCCCGCCTTCTCCAGACGACCCGGACGACCCTCGTTCACCATGTACTCGATGACGTCGATGGCCGGGTGCTTCTGCTTGCCCATGGTGGCGTCACCGCGGGCGATGGCCTCCTGGGTCTCCTTGGCGATCTTCAGCATGAGCTTCATGTTCAGCTCGTCCGACAGCTGCAGCGGCGCGGCCGGGTAGCCCGCCTGCGAGCCGGCCTGCTCGATGGTCGAAGGATCGATGCCCTCGCCCAGCATGGCGATCGCCTCGTTGACGAAGGTGCCGATCACGCGCGAGGTGAAGAAGCCGCGGCTGTCGTTGACGACGATCGGGGTCTTCTTGATCGCGAGGGTGTAGTCGAACACCCGGGCCAGCGCCTCGTCCGAGGTCTTCTCACCCTTGATGATCTCCACCAGCGGCATCTTGTCGACCGGCGAGAAGAAGTGGATGCCGATGAAGTCCTCCTGGCGCTTCACGCCGGCCGCGAGACCGGTGATCGGCAGGGTGGAGGTGTTCGATCCGAGCAGCGCGTCCGCGTCGACGATGTCCTCGATCTCCTGGAACACCTTGTGCTTGAGCTCGGTGTTCTCGAAGACGGCCTCGATCACGAAGTCGACGCCGGCGAAGTCCTTGGCGTCGGCGGACGGCGTGATCCGGTCGAGCAGCGCCTTGGACTTCTCCTCGGTGGTCTTGCCACGGGAGAGGGCCTTGGCCTCGATCTTCTCGGAGTAGTTCTTGCCGCGCTCGGCCGCCTCGATGGTGACGTCCTTCAGCACGACCTCGTAGCCCGCCTTGGCGGAGACGTACGCGATGCCCGCGCCCATCATGCCCGCGCCGAGCACGCCGATCTTCTTGATGTCCTTCTTCGGCACGTCCTTCGGACGCGAGCCGCCGTTGTTGATCGACTGCAGGTCGAAGAAGAACGCCTGAATCATGTTCTTCGCGACCGGGCCGGTCAGCAGGTGGACGAAGTAGCGCGACTCGATGAGCGAGGCGTTGTCGATGTCGACCTGCGCGCCCTCGACCGCGGCGGCCATGATGGCGCGCGGCGCGGGCATGTTGGTGCCCTTGAGCTGCTTACGCAGGTTGGCCGGGAACGCGGGCAGGTTCGCCGCGAAGGCCGGGGTGGACGGGGTGCCACCGGGGATCTTGTAGCCCTTCTTGTCCCAGGGCTGCACGCCACCCTCGGGGTTGGCCTTGATCCACGCCTTGGCGGCCGGGACCAGCTCCTCGATCGAGCCGACGACCTCGTTGATCAGGCCGATTTCCTTGGCCTTGCCCGGGCGGTACTTCTGGCCCTGCAGCAGCACCTGCATGAGCGCGCCCTGGAGGCCGAGCATGCGCACGGTGCGGGTGACACCGCCACCGGCGGGCAGCAGGCCCAGGCTGACCTCGGGCAGGCCCAGCTGCACACCCGGCACGTCGGCCGCGATGCGGTAGTGGGTCGCGAGGGTGATCTCGAGGCCGCCGCCGAGCGCGGCGCCGTTGATCGCGGAAACGACCGGCTTGCCGAGCTGCTCGAGGCGACGCAGCGCACCCTTGATGGTGCCCAGCTCGTCCATGAGGGCCTGGCCGTCTTCCGGGCCGACCTTCATCATGTTCTTCAGGTCGCCGCCCGCGAAGAAGGTCTTCTTCGCCGAGGTCAGCACCACGCCGGTGATGCTGTCCTTCTCGGCCTCGAGCCGGTCGACGGTCGCGGTCATCGACGTCTTGTACAGCTCGTTCATCGTGTTGGCGCCCTGGTTCGGGTCGTCCATCGTCAGTACGACGATGCCGTCCGAATCCTGCTCCCAACCGATCATGTTGGTTTCGCTCACAGCTCTGTGTCTCCTTGAATTCTGTGCTGTCGGTTGGGGTTAGACGCGCTCGATGATCGTCGCCACGCCCATGCCGCCACCGATGCACAGCGTGATCAGCGCGTAGCGGCCGTTGCGGCGCTCCAGCTCGTCGACCATGGTGCCGGTGATCATCGCGCCGGTGGCGCCCAGCGGGTGGCCCATCGCGATGGCGCCGCCGTTGACGTTCAGCTTCTCGTCCGGGATGTTCAGGTCCTTCTGGAACTTCAGCACCACGGAGGCGAACGCCTCGTTGATCTCGACCAGGTCGATGTCGTCGAGGGTCAGGCCCGCCTTGGCCAGCGCCTTCTTGGCGGCCGGGGTGGGACCGGTCAGCATGATGGTGGAGTCGGCGCCGCTGGTGGCGGTCGCGACGACGCGCGCACGCGGGGTCAGGCCGGAGGCCTTGCCCGCCTCTTCGGAACCGATCAGCACCAGCGCGGCGCCGTCGACGATGCCGGAGCTGTTGCCGCCGTGGTGCACGTGGTTGATCTTCTCCACGAAGTGGAACTTCTGCAGCGCCACGGCGTCGAAGCCACCCATTTCACCGATCACGGCGAAGGACGGGTTCAGCTTGGCCAGGTCCTCGGCCTTGGTGCCGGGACGCATGTGCTCGTCGTTGTCGAGGACGACGAGGCCGTTCTGGTCCTTGACCGGAACGATCGACTTGGCGAAGTAGCCGCCGGTGGTGGCCTTGGCGGCCAGGTCCTGCGAGCGCACGGCGTAGGCGTCCACGTCATCGCGGGAGAAGCCCTCGATGGTGGCGATCAGGTCGGCGGAAACACCCTGCGGCACGAAGTAGGTGTCGTAGTTGGTGGTCGGGTCCATCGCCCAGGCGCCGCCGTCGGAGCCCATCGCAACGCGGGACATGGACTCGACGCCACCGGCGATGACCAGGTCGTCGAAGCCCGAGCGCACCTTCTGCGCGGCCAGGTTCACGGCCTCGAGGCCGGAGGCGCAGAAGCGGTTGAGCTGGAAGCCGCCGACGGTGTCGGGCAGGCCGGCCACGGTCACGGCGGTGCGGGCGATGTCGGCACCCTGGTCACCCACCGGTGCGACGACACCGAGGATCAGGTCGGAGATCCGGTCCTCGTCGAGGTTCGGGAAACGGCCGCGCAGCTCCTGGATCAGACCAACAGTCAGGTCGATCGGCTTGACCGAGTGCAGCGAACCGTTCTTCTTGCCGCGTCCGCGCGGGGTGCGGATGGCCTCGTAAATGTAGGCCTCTGTGGTCATATCGGAGTGTTTCCTTCCTTGGGGTGCGCCTGCACCGCGTTGTGCGGCACGGCCGCGGGTCACCTCGCCGACCGGCCATGAGACCGACCGTCCGTATTCAGTTTGCCGTGCTCACGAGGCCCAGCGCGGTGACGCGAGGTTCCGTCTCCAGGCCCGTCGCTCGCACCGCATAACGCTGTACAAAAGTCGGCGAGCACCAGCGGACGTACGTTCCGGACACGCCCGTACGCCTGGGCATACCATAGAACGCCGCCACACCGGAGCTCACGGCCACCCGTTCATACTACCGTCGTGTGCGAACTCCGGTTAACTTAACGTCCTCGAGGCGGTGGTTGTCAACCATCCAGCCGTGTGGCACCGAGCTCACTGCGGAGCAATTCCAGGGCGACCTCGTCGGGGTCGTGACGGGCCTCGGGCGCCACCGGCTTGGCGGCCTCGGCCAGCATCTCCTGCTCCTCTTCCGGCGTCGAGGGCCCCGGCACGCCGCCAGGGGCCGATCCGGCCGAGCTGGAGAGCGATTCGTAACCGCCTGGATCGGGCGGCGGGTAGTCGCCGGGGCCGGGGTCGTCGGGTAGGTCCGGATAATCAGGCGGCGGGATGTCGTCGTCGCCGGACCGCGTGGGCGGAGCGGGCCGCTGCCCGCGAGCAGGAGCGTCGCCCGCGGCGTTCGCCCTGGCCTGGCTGGGTCGCGAGAATCGAGGCGGGCCCGTTTCGCCGCGGCCGCCTTGGCTTCCCACGCCGCGCCCGGCCGCACCCTGTCCCGTGCCCCGCGCGCCCTTCGACGGCTGGGCCGCGGGACGCGGGGTCGCGCCACCGGCCTCCCAGCGAATCTCGTGGTCGCTCCCGAGCACGGCCCGCACCGCCGCGCGCACGGCCTCGACATTGCGTGCCTCGGACAACCGCTGCGCCAGCGGCGCGTGCTGGTGCGCGAACACGATGGCCGTGCCCTCGACCCGCGCCACCGAGGCACCCGACAGCAACGCCTGCACGGTCGGTCCGAACTCCCTGACCTTGGCCCGGATCTCCGCCCACGCGCCCTCGACGGCTCGCAGCAGATCCGCGCCCTGCGCACCCACAGGCTCGTCGGGCAACGCCGCAGCCATCGATTCCGCGGACTCGACGGGCCGTTCCGCCGCCGTCGCGCCGCCGCGGCGATCGGCGGACGATTCCTCGGTCACTTGCCCGGAACGGGGGCTCGTATCGGAAACCGACTGTGCCGCTTGATATCCCGCGCGTTCGGCCGGTTCCCGGCGAGCGTCGCCCTCGGCCGGACCGGCGGTGGCGCTCCCCGAAAACGCGGCGCGTTCGGTCGGGCGACCCGTACCGGCCGCGACAGTCGACGGGGGCTCCCCAGCCCCGCTTTCCCCGTCGACGGACCCCGCGGGTCGCTCCCCCACTCGATCCGACGCGGCTTCGGCGTACGGCGCGGCGGGCCGATCGGCGCGCGGCGGAGCGGCCGATTCCTCCGAGGCGCTGGGCCGCCCCTCGGTCCGATGACCCGGCGCGTCGGCGGCCTGCGGCTCGGCTTCGCCCCGGCGGACGGGCTCGGCAGTCGATTCGACTCGATCCTCGGCGTTCCGCGCTGCTGTCCCGCCCACGTGGCCCTCGGCCACCGCGGACACGGGAGCGGCCGCGCCCGGGGCTTCGCCTCGCGGGGCTTCGTCTCGCGCTCCGGCTACGGCCGCGTCGCCGCGCTGGGCCGAGTCAGCGCTCGGCGCGACAGCACCGCGCTCGGCAGCGGCCGAGTCGCCGCTCGATTCGGTGGCGTCGCCGCGCCCTGCAGCGGCCGCCGCGATCGCGTCCTCACGCTGGTCGTCCTGTCGCGCGATGGGCGCAGCCGGGGCGGCGGCGGAAGGCTGCGGACCACCGTCGGATGCTTCCGCCTGCGCACCGGCGGGCGATTGAGCGCGGTCCGTGCGCTCGACGGAAGTGCTTCCTCCCGCGTCGCTTTCGATGCCACCCTGGGCCGAACCTCCGCCCCGAGACTTGTTCTCACGCAACGCGGCGAGCGCCTCCGCGCCCCGGCGACGCGGAGGCTCACCCGGTGCGCGGGCCGGGGCGGGTGCGGCGGTCCGGCTCGCCTCGGCGGCGGGGGCGGAGGCCGGGGCCGGGGCGATCGCACCGCCCGCGAAGCCGCGTTCGAGGCGTTCCAGGCGCTGAAGCGCGGCGGACTCCGTGCCGGAGACCGAGGGCAAGAGCATGCGGGCGCACACGACCTCGAGCAGCAGCCGGGGCGCGGTGGCGCCGCGCATCTCGCCCAGACCCTCGTGCAGCAGTTCGGCGTAGCGGGTCAGGGTGGCGGGGCCGAGGCGCTGCGCTTGGTCGCGCATGCGGTCCAGCACGTCGCCCGGCCCGGACACCAGGCCGCGGTCGGCGGCGTCGGGCACCGCGCGCAACAGGATCAGATCGCGGAAACGCTCCAGCAGGTCGACCGCGAAACGGCGCGGATCGTGCCCCGCCTCCATGACGCTGTCCACGGTGCCGAACAGCGCCGCGCCGTCGTCGGCGGCCAGCGCCTCCACCGCGTCGTCGATGAGCGCGACGTCGGTGACGCCGAGCAGCGCGACGGCACGGTTGTAGGTGACGCCGTCCGGGCCCGCGCCTGCGAGCAGCTGGTCGAGCACGCTGAGGCTGTCGCGCGGGGAACCGCCGCCCGCGCGAATCACCAACGGATACACCGCTTCCTCGACCGGAACGTTCTCCTGTTCGCAGATCTTGCCGAGCAGCCCGCGCATCGTCGCGGGCGGCAGCAGCCGGAACGGGTAGTGGTGGGTGCGCGAGCGGATGGTCGGCAGCACCTTGTCGGGCTCGGTGGTGGCGAAGATGAAGATCAGGTGGGCGGGCGGTTCCTCGACGATCTTGAGCAGCGCGTTGAAGCCCGCGGTGGTGACCATGTGGGCCTCGTCGACGATGAAGACGCGATACCGGGATTCGGCGGGCGCGTAGAAGGCGCGGTCGCGCAGCTCGCGGGTGTCGTCGACGCCGCCGTGGCTCGCGGCGTCGAGTTCGATCACGTCGAGATTGCCCGGTCCGCCCGGCCCGAGCGCCACGCAGGACGGGCAGACTCCGCACGGCCGCGACGTCGGGCCCTGCACGCAGTTCAGCGAACGCGCAAGGATGCGCGCCGACGAGGTCTTACCGCAGCCCCGCGGACCGGAGAACAGATAGGCATGACTGATCCGTCCGGTGTCGAGCGCGATGCTCAGCGGGTCGGTGACGTGCTCCTGACCCACCACCTCAGCGAACGTTGCCGGTCGGTACTTCCGGTACAGAGCCACGGCCAGAGGTTACCGGCGACCACCGACAAAGCGGTCGGCGACCGGGGTCTCACGCGGGCGAGCCGTCGCGCCGCTCACGGCGTACCGCGAGATTCCCTTCGAATGTGATGCAGATCACATGATTCCAGGAGACTCCTTCCGCCGCTTCGTTCCTCTCACAAACCGGCAACATGACAGCAATCGTGTATCTGTCGGTTATCAAAAACCGGACGAAGCAGTTCGTCCGCCTTTCTCGCCAGCGGTAATGCATACTCACGCCCCGGTTATGCCCCTTTTTGTCGATGTAACGAATAAGTCAACCCGGGTGACAGCTAGCGCGCCGCTGGCTACCGTGGCTGTTGGCAACTTCGGTAGCCAAACCTTCATCAGGTTGGTGACCCCGGCCGGTCCCTCATCCCGACCGGGGCACAACCTGAACACCTCCCGGCCCCAGTGCGACATCGCCGAACTCCCACCGCGTATATCGGAGGACCGTTCCACGTGCCGTCGTGTGACGACATCGCCGCCGCCTGGCTCTCCAATACCGACTTCGCCGGCGATCGAGCCGCCGTCGGACTGCTCAGCCGCGCCATCAGCCCCCAGGAATTCGCGATCAAACGCGATTCGCTGCCGGTGACCGCCGCCGCAGATCCCGCCACCGCCTCGGCCATTCTCGAGTTGCTCGAACGCGGTCAGGTGCCGACCATGGCCGCGATCCGAACCCTCACCGCGCAGAACGAGATGCGCCGCGAGGCAGAACGCATCGAACGGCTCGGCCGCCGCGCCCAGCGCAGCATCGACGACTTCGGCCGCGTGCTCGCCCGTCTCGCGCACGAGCACTGGATGACCCACGGCGTCGGCCCCACCCGCCGCGACATCCTCTCCTCCGAACCGGTGACGGCGCTGATCAAGGAACGCATCGGCGTCATCGCGCCCAACGCGGTCAAACACCTGTGGCTGGTCGAGCGCGCCCAGCGGGCGGGCTGGATCGCGTCCAACGCGAATCCGCAGTCGCTCTGCGCGGCAAGGCGTTTCCACGCCGCCAAATACGGGAATCGGGTCTCGCTGCGGCCGGTCAACACGATCGGGACGCTCGTCGCCGGGCATCTCTCCGCTCACCTGGACGAACACGGCCGTCCGCCGCGCTGGTCGAACCTCGCGCGCGACCTGCGCGACGACCGTGGACGCCGTGTCTTCCACGACACCGCCGACGCGCGGGCCCAGGAGCTGTGGCTCACCACCGCCGAGTGGGTCGTCGTCGAGGACGATCTGCCGATCCCCGGCCGCCGCGGCCGGCGCGCGCTGACCCGGAAGAACCGCGGCTGAGCGATGTCCCGGCCACTGCTTTCGGCCACTCGACACCCATGAGTTAACAGCGTTACGCTAACCGCGTTAACTCACGGAGGGGAGCCGCGATGCTCTATCGGATCGCACGAACGGCCACGCGGTACCCGCGCGTCATCTTGATCACCGCGCTGGCCTTGGTGATCGGGTGCGGACTCTTCGGCGCCACCGCGGCCACGCACCTGAAATCCGGCGGATTCGTCTCGGACGACGCCGAATCCTCGCAGGTCAACCGGATTATCGCGGACAACTTCGGCGGCGCTTCGCCCAACTACGTCCTGCTGGTGAGCACCGAGAGCGGCGTCGACAGCCCCGCCGCGCGCGCCGCGGGCATGCGACTCGTCGACGCGCTGCGCGCACGCCCCGACGTGACCGCCGTGCAGTCCTACTGGACCACTCCGCTGCCGTTCTCGACCGCGTTACGCAGCAACGACGGCGGGTCGAGCGCGCTGATCGCCGCCTTCATCGAAGGCGACGACACCGAGGTGCAGAAAATCGCGGGCGAACTCACCGAACAGCTCACCGGCGCCGCCGACGGCGTGACGGTACGTCAAGGCGGCATGGCCGCGATCTATCACGACGTCAACGAGCAGACCACCCTCGACCTGGCCCTCGCCGAGAGCATCGCGGTGCCGTTGTCGATGATCGTGCTCATCCTGGTGTTCGGCAGCTTGGTCGCGGCGGCCCTGCCGCTGGCCGTCGGCCTCTTCGCGATCGCGGCGACGCTGGCCATCCTGCGGTTGTTCACACTCGTCACCGACGTGTCCATCTACGCGCTGAACATGACGACCGCGCTCGGCCTGGCCCTCGCGATCGACTACAGCCTGTTCATCGTCAGCCGATACCGCGAGGAACTGGGCAACGGCCTCGACCCGACGGCGGCCACCATCCGCGCCGTGCAGACCGCGGGGCGCACGGTGCTGTTCTCCGCGCTCACCGTCGCGCTGTCGCTGGCCGCGCTCAGCGTGTTCAACCTGTACTTCCTGAGGTCCTTCGCCTACGCGGGCGTCGCGGTGGTCGCGGCAGCGGCCGCGGCGGCGATCGTGATCCTGCCCGCCGCGCTGGTGCTGCTCGGGTACCGCGTCAACTCGCTCGACCTGCGCGTTCCGCTGCGGCGGATGTTCCGGCGCCCGCCGCCCGCAGGCCCGGTGCCGCCGGCGGAGTCCGGCTGGTACCGGCTGGTCACGCGGGTGATGCGGCACGCGGTGCCGGTGACCGTGGTGATCATCGCGCTGCTGCTCGTCCTCGGCGCGCCGTTCCTGTCGGTGAGGTTCGGCTACCCCGACGACCGGGTGCTGCCCACCTCCTCGACCAGCAGGCAGGTCGGCGATGAGCTGCGGGCGCACTTCCCGCAGGCCGATCCCGGCGCGAGCACCACGATCGTGCTGGACGGCTACACCGGTGACACCGCAGGCGTCGGCACGTACGCCACGCGGCTTTCCGAACTGCCGAACGTGCCCGCCGTGCTGTCCAGCGCGGGCACCTTCGTGAACGGTGCGCGGGTCGGGGCGGCGCCGCCCGGCATGGCCAACGACACGGGGACCTACCTCACCGTCGTCAGTTACGTCGACCCCTTCTCCCCCGAGGGCGAACGTCAGCTGCGCGCGATCGAGGCGGTGCCCGCGCCCGGGCCCGCGCTGTACGGCGGCGCGGCCGCGGTCAACGCGGATTCGCTTGCCGCGCTGAGCGATCGACTGCCGTTGGCCGCCACGCTGATCGTGCTGGCCACGTTGGTGGTGCTGTTCCTGTTCACCGGAAGCGTCGTGCTGCCGATCAAGGCACTGGCGCTCAACACCCTCTCGCTCGCGGCCGCCTTCGGCGCGATGGTGTGGGTGTTCCAGGAGGGACACCTGTCGAACCTGCTCGGCTTCACCGCGGTCGGCTACATGGTGCCGACCATGCCGATCCTGATGTTCTGCCTGGCCTTCGGCTTGTCCATGGACTACGAGGTGTTCCTGCTCTCGCGGATCCGCGAGGAGTGGTTGCGCACCCACGACAACAACCGCGCGGTGGCCATCGGCGTCGCCCGCACCGGCCGGATCTTCACCGCCGCCGCGGTGCTGATGGCTATCGTGTTGGGCGCGCTGATCACCTCGAAGGTCTCGTTCATGCAGCTGATGGGTCTCGGCCTCACCTTGACCGTGCTCGTCGACGCGACGATCATCCGGGCCCTGCTCGCGCCTGCGCTGATGCGCCTGCTCGGCACGGCCAACTGGTGGGCACCGAAAACCCTTGTCCGGCTGCATGATCGGATCGGCCTCGCGGAGGACGTCGACCAGGACGCCATCGCACGGGAACCCGAGCACGTGGGACGTCCATGACCCTGCACCGTCGACCTCGATCACCGCGCGGTTCCGGCGCGCAATTGCGTACCGAGATACTCACGGCCACAGCGGAATTGCTCGCGCGCACCGGCCGGGCCGACGCGGTGTCGATCCGCGAGGTGAGCAAGCTCGTCGGGGTGAGCGCACCGTCCATCTACCGGCATTTCGCCGACAAGGACGAGCTGATCGAGGCAGCGGTGGCCAAGGCGTTCGAGGATCTGGCCGACGCCATGCGCGCGGCCACCGACCCCACGGTGTCGCCGATGACCCGGCTGCGCGATCAGGGCCTGGCCTACGTGCGCTACGCGCTGGAGCACCCGGCGCAGTACCGGGTGGCGGCCGGGCCCACCGAGAGCGGCGGCGCGGTGGACGAGGTGCTCACCAGCGGCGCGTTCCAGCATTTCGCGGCGTCGGTGCGCGAGTGCATGGCGGAGGGCACGATCGCGCCGGGCGATCCGCTGCCGGTCGTGCTCGACCTGTGGGCCGTCGTGCACGGCCTCGCTTCCCTGCTGATCGCCAAACCGCATCTGCCGTGGGGCGATCACGAGGAGATGGCGAATCGCATCATGTGCGCGGCCTGCCTCGGGCACACCGTGCTGAACATGGTCGGCGGCACGCCGAGCCCCGACGAGCTGGACGTCTGGCTCGACGAAAACCTCCCGCAGTGGCGGAAGACCTCGTGAGCGTTCGGTAACTTCTTCGCGACGCATGCCCGCAGAAGGAGTTACCCGCCATGCCACCGACCATCGATCCCGCGGCCACCGCCTGGCTGCTCGGCAGCACCGCTCTTGTGCTGCTGATGACGCCCGGCCTGGCCATCTTCTACGGCGGCATGGTGCGTTCGACCGGCGTGCTCAACATGCTGATGATGAGCTTCATCGCCATCCCGCTCGTCACGGTGACCTGGCTGTTGTTCGGCTACAGCCTGGCCTTCGGCCCCGACGCGGGAGGCGGACTGATCGGCACGCTCGAGCACGTCGGCTTGGTGGGCATCGACCCGACGACGGTGCGCGGCACGGTGCCGGAACTGCTCTACGCGACCTTCCAGCTCACCTTCGCCATTCTGACCGCGGCGCTGGTCAGCGGCGCCATCGCCGACCGGGCCAAGTTCTCCGGCTGGATGGTCTTCGTGCCGCTGTGGACGCTGGCCGTGTACGTGCCGATCGCGCACTGGGTGTGGGGACCGGACGGCTGGCTGGCGAAGTTCGGCGCGCTGGACTACGCGGGCGGCCTGGTGGTGGAGATCGCCTCCGGCGCCTCCGCGCTGGCGCTCGCGCTGGTGCTCGGCCCGCGCATCGGCTTCAAGGTGGACGCGATGCGACCGCACAACCTGCCGTTCGTGCTGCTCGGCGCGGGTCTGCTGTGGTTCGGCTGGTTCGGCTTCAACGCGGGCTCGTCGCTGAACGCCAGCGGTCTGGCCGCGGCGGTGTTCCTGAACACACTGATCGCGGGCTGCCTCGGCATGCTCGGCTGGCTCGCGGTGGAGCGCGTGCGCGACGGCCACCCGACCACCTTCGGTGCCGCGTCCGGCGTCGTCGCGGGCCTGGTGGCGATCACTCCGTCCTGCGGATACGTCGACACTCTCGGCGCGGTCGTCGTCGGGCTCGCGGCGGGCACGGTGTGTTCGTTCGCGGTCGGCTGGAAGTTCAAGGCCAACTACGACGACTCCCTCGACGTGGTCGGCGTGCACTTCGTCGGCGGCGTGGTCGGCACGGTGCTCATCGGTCTGCTCGCCAGCCAGGTGATGACCGGCGGCGTGGAAGGTCTGCTGTACGGCGGTGGGCTCACCCAGCTCGGCAAGCAGCTGCTCGGCGCGGTGGCGGTCGCGGCTTACGCCTTCGGCGTCTCGTTCGCCCTCGGCAAGGGCATCGACAGGTTCCTCGGCTTCCGGATCAGCAAGGAGGACGAAACCTCTGGCATCGACTTCGCGCTGCACGCGGAGACCGCGTACGCCGAAGGGGTGCACGGGCATTCGCCGCGCGGGCATTTCGGCATCGGCGGCGGGCACACGCCGCACGATCGGGACGAGGACTGAGCGACCGGCTAGCCGGCCCTGCAGTGCCGGGCCGGGGCCGGACCTGATCGGCCGAAGAGCTCAGGACACCGCATCGGCCGAGGCAACCCAGGAATTGCATTTCTGGACCCGGTTGTTCCGATAGCCGTACTCGTACCAGAGACCGTAGTTCTGCTTCGATCCGTGGTCGCGCGCGTCACCGGGGTTGTCGCCACGGGTGTAGTTGTCCCGCACCGTGTTCTCGCCCTGCGCCCCGGAGACCGAACCGACATAGGCCGACGAGCCGATGAACATCCCGCCGAAGCACTGCGCGCCCAGCTCCATGCGGCGCGACAACTCGAGGCCCCGCGCGCTGCGCGGCCCCGCGTTGTAGCGCTCCTCGTGCGTGCGCTTCGAAATACCACTGATCGCCTGCACGTGGTGGCCGTACTCGTGCGCGAACACCGTCAGGTAGATGACCCAGTTGTCGCCGTACAAATTGGTCTGGATCTTGTCCAGCGGCATATAGATGGTGTTGTTCATCGAGCAGTAGAACGCCGCGTAGTTGCCGCCCGCGCTGGTGCACGGCGAGACCGCGTCGACGCCGCGGGCGGGGACGCTGATGTTCGGCGGCGAGAACGGCAGGTTCTCGTAATCGAGCAGCGCTTTCCACATCTGCCCGAGGCACGTGGAGGCCGACTGGAAGAACGCTTGGGCCGCGGCCACATTCGGGGCCCAGCGCGAGAACGTGCACTGGATGTTGTTCAATCCCGTGTCCACGTGCGTGAACAGGGGATGATCGCCGAGCTTCGCCACCGGCTGCGGCCCGGCGGGTCTGGTCGGCGTGGCTGAGGTGGTGCGGACCGGACTGCTCGCCGCGGTGGTCGGACGTGCCGCCGACGTGGTCGTCGCCGCGGACGACGAAGGAATCGTCGGCGTATAGGTGTAGCTCGGCGTGTACGCCGTTGTCCTGCGGTCGTTCTCGCTCTCGCTGCTCGCCACCGCGACCGCCGCGGCGACCAGCGCGCCGACCATCAGGAAGATTCCCAGCACCCCGAACACCGCGCCCACTCCGCCGCCACCGCGCCGAGGCGGCGGATAGGGGCGCCCGTAACCAGGCGGCCCGTAAGGCGGAACGCCATAGCCCGGCGGCGGCCCGTAGGGAGCCGGCGCGTGTCCGGGGTACGGGTAACCCGGCGGCGGATATCCGGGCGGCGGCGCGTACCCGGGCGGCGGGCCGTACGGCGGCGGATAGTGTGGCTGGTGTCCGTAACCGTAAGGCGGCGTCGTCATCTCAACTCACCCTGCCTGCCGGAGCGGTGAAGGTGTTGCACTGGTTGGTGCGGTTCTTGTCCACGCCCTCTTCGAACCAGTCGCCGCTGTTCTCCGATGACCCGTGGTCGCGCGCGTCGGTCGGTCCGTCGCCTCGGCCGTGCGCGTCCCGCCGCGCCACGCCGATCTGCGTGGAGGAGAGCGAACCGCCGTCCTCGGAGGACCCGAGGTACATGCCGTTGAAGCACTGCGCCTGCAACTCGATTCGCCGCGAGAGCTCCAGTCCGCGCTGGCTGCGCGCACCGGCGTCCACCCGCTCGCTGTTGGCCTTGCGCAGGATGCCCGACATGGCCTGCACGTGGTGGCCGTACTCGTGCGCGAACACCGAGAGGTAGACCACCCAATTGTCCTTGAACAGGTCGGTCTGCAACTGGCTGATCGGCATGTAGATGGTCTTGTTCGCCGGGCAGTAGAACGCGGCGAAGTTGGTGGTGGTGCCCGTGCACGGCGTGGAGATGCCCGCGGTGGAGGCGCTGACGTTCAGCGTCGGCGGTGTGAACGGCAAATTCGCCTTCTGCAGCACCGGTTTCCACACCGACTCCAGGCAGCCCGCCGCGGTCTCGAAGAACTTGCGCGCGGTCTCGACCTGGGTGCTCCAGGGGGTGTAATCGCAGTCGGCCGGGATCAGCGTCGCGTTCGGATCGGTGAGCAGCGGGTTGTTGCCCGTCTCCGCGGCGCCCTGCGACCCGTCGGGGGTGTAGGTGAAGCTCGGCGACGGCCCCGAGGCGCGGTCGTTGCGGTCGCTGCGAATCGCGGTGCGCACCAACGCGCCCGCCACCAGGAACACCACGATGAGCAGCAGCGAGACGATCTTTCCTCCGCCCCCGCTCTTGCGCGGCGGGTACGGCGGACGGCCGGGCGGGCCGTAGGGCATAGGGGGCGGCATCGGCGGGCGGTACCCGGGCGGCTGACCGTAGCCGGGCGGCGCCGAATAGCCGGGCGGCGGAGCGTATCCCGGATGCTGCGCATAGCCCGGCGGCGGACCGTAGCCGGGCTGCGGCGGGTATCCGGGCGGGGGCCCGTAACCGGGACGGGGTCCGTAGCCAGGCGGCGGAACGGGGTGTCCACCAGGTGGAACCGGTCCATATCCGTACGGTGGTTGGGTCACTCCCCCGTACCCCCTCGCATCAGATGATCGTCGACAGCCGCTGACGAAGAATAGCAACCTGTCTAGAGTAGGCACTCATGCTGACATTTCGGGGGGCCGCCGCCGGCGTGCTGATGCTCGCCGCCGCGGGATTGGTGGCCACCGCGCCGGGTGCCAAGAGCGAACCGACGCCCGAGGGCGTGACCATCGTCGCCGATCTGAAACTCAGCCGCGAAGGCGTGCTCGAAGTCGACGAGACGGTGACCGTGCCATCCGGCGAATCGTTCAAGATGTCACTGCCGCTGCGCCTTCAGTTGCGCGACGACGTGGAACGGCGCTTCCAGGTCACCGATATCGACGCCAAGGGCGCGGGCACCGCGACGGTCGCCAACGATCAGTTCACCATCGACGCCAAACCCGGTGAGTCCAGCTACAAGTACTCGATCCACAACACCGTCAGCGACGCGCCCGGCACCCAGGTTTTCCACTGGCTAGGTGTGATGAACACCGACATCGCCTCCATCAGCGCCTCGCTGATCAGCCCGAGCTACGAAATGGCCATCGTGGACTGCAAACTCGGGCCGCCAGGCAACACGAGGCCGTGCGCCGACGTCCGGATCGAATCCGACGGCGTGCTCTGGCTGGAGCAGACCGACCTGCGCAAGGGCGACGCCATCGACCTGACCTTGCAACTGCCGCCGGGTACCGTCCCCGCGAACGCCGACATCGAGGACGCGAACGCACCCGGTCCGTTCTCGGTGACCGGTCCGGTGCTGGCCGCCTTCGGCGTGCTGCTGCTCGCGCTGGCGGGCTTGGCCGTCTTCGTGCTGCGCGCGCGTCGCGAGAACGCCGCGGCGGGAACCGGTTCCGACACCGTCGACCCGCTGCTGCGCGACGGCAACCAGGTGCAGTTCACCTCGCCCGAGGGCATTCTGCCCGGTGAGGCGGGCGTGCTGCTCGACGAGCACGCGGACGCCATCGATATCGCCGCCACCGTGGTGGATCTCGCGGTGCGCCGCTACATCTGGGTGACGCCGATCAGCGACAGCGACTGGCGCATCAATCGGGTGAACGGCGTCGACGACCAGCTACGCGACTACGAGAAGGCGGTGTACACGACGCTGCTGCCGGAAGGCGCCGACTCGGTCACCGTCGCCGAATTGCGCGCGCCGGGACGGGTGCAGGCCGAGCCGATCCGCCGGGCGATGGTCGACGACGCGGTGCGGCGTGGCGCCTTCGCCGACCGGTCCCGTATCGGCCTGCCGGTCTGGGTCGGCGGCGCGCTGATCGTCGCGGGCATTGCCGCCACGGTGGGTCTGGCCGTCACCGCGGGCTCCGCGCTGGTCGGCGTCGCGATCCTGCTCGCGGGCGTGGCGACCGTGCTGCTGCCCAAGTACCTTCCGGTGCGCACCCAGGCGGGCCGCAAGCTGACCTCGCAGGTGCGCGCCCTGCAACGCGGCCTGGATGCCACTCGGCGCGAACAGATTCCGCCGACCGATCAGGAGACGGTGTTCTCCCGCGCGTTGCCGTTCACCGTCATCGGCGGCCGCGCCGACAACTGGATCCGCGCGTTCCGCGACCTGAATCCGGCCGCCGACGCCCAGCCGGGTCTCTACTGGTTCGGCAGCTTCGAACGCGACCAGAACCTGCACCGCTTCGCCGCCCACTTCCCGTTCTTCATCACGGCGCTCGAAGGATTGTTCACCGGATCGTCGGCCCGCTGAGCGGGCACATACCGAAAGGCCGGGTTCTCCGAGGAGGACCCGGCCTTTCGGCGTTTCGGTATCAGTCGGCGAACGCGGTGCGTCGCATGGCGGCGAGCGGGTCCGCGTAGAGCGCGCTGAGCGAGGTCACCACGGCGGCGAATTCCTGGACCTTGCCGCCGAATCCGCTGATGCGAATGTCGGTCGGCGGAAGGGTGGAACTCTGCCGGAAGGCCTCGGCGACGTGCGCGATGCCCGGCCGGTAGCCGGTGAAGGCCTGCCCGCCGAGGATGACGCGATCCGGGTTGAGCATGTCGCGCACCAGCGCGACGGTGCTGCCCAGCATGGCCGCCCGCTCCGCGAGCAGTTCGCGCGCCGGGACCGAACCGGCCGTGGCCGCCCGGTACAGATCCGCGATGGTGGAACCCGCGGTCCCGTTGTGCGCCGGGATGATTCCGCGACCGACCGCCCGCGCGTGCAGCGCACGGTCACCCACGGTGACCTCCAAGCAACCCCGCCTGCCGCAGGTGCATTCGACGTCGGAGCCGGTGGGCAGATGCGCGATCGAACCGGGGCCGTTGCTCGGGGTGTGCACGCGGCCGTCGAGAGTGACCGCGATGCCCGCGGTTTCACGCACATAGAAGTACAGGCTGCTGCCGCGCTGCTGCCCCTCGGGCGGTTCCGGGGTCGGCAGCAGCAGTTCGGAGCCCGCCATCGCCTCGACGTGCGGCGCCACCGAGACCGGCAGCTCGAGCACTTCGCCGAGCACGGCGCCGATCTGGGCGCCCTTCCATTCCAATTTGGGGTGATCGACCACGCCGGTCAGCGGGTCGACGCGACCACCGATCGCGACGCCTGCCCACAGCGGTTTTCGCCGATGCCAGCGCTGCAGAAAGGCTTTCGCGCTGCGCGCCACGGTCGTGGTCGCGAACTCCTGGCCGGTTTGCGGGGTGGCGATGGCAAGCCCACCGAGAATTCGGCCGCGCAGGTCGGCTACCACGATCTTGGTCGCGGCGGCGCCGATGTGAATGCCGAGGGTCAGGTAGGTGTCGTAGTCGACCTCGAACGGCACCCGGGGGCGGCCCACCGCGCCTGACGTGGTCAGGTCCGGCCGTTCCCGCAGGAGGCCGGCGGTGAGCAGGGACGACACCTGGCGGTTGACCGTCGCGATGCTCAAACCCGTTGTGCGCGCGGCATTGTCGCGAGAGACCGGCCCGCCGGTCGCGGCGCGTAGCACGGCGGCCGCCGGATTGTCGGAGATGCGGAGTTCCGGCGCCACGACGGGACGCTGGACGCGGACACGACCGGTAGCGACCCGCGAAGCGGATCGTTCCAGGGTAGGGATCGACATATGAAGAGTCCTTGCTGAAATCCCGTCGAACGGGACGTGCCTACACGAGCGGCGACGAGGCAGCGCGCGCCGAAAGGGCGGCTCAGCTGCAACGACGGGAGCAACACAGCTCCCGCGTCAGCGGCAGCCGCAGGCCGAGCGCGGCGGTCACGTAGGTGACCCGCAAGGCGGAGAGGCTGCTGATGGACATGAAGAAAAAGGTAACACCGAATTCACCGGCGCACCAAGCTTCCGCAAATCCCGGTGCTCGAGGACACACCGTTTCGCCTGGTCGGAGCCGGACACGACGAAGCCCCGCCCATGCGAAAGGCATCGGGCGGGGCCGTTTTTCACGGCAGTGACGACCGAGGAAGCGAGAACGGGCTACTTCGCCGGAGCGGGCGCGTTGAACGGCGCGTTGACCGTCGTGAAGTACTGAATGAGCGCCCCGATGGCGACCGGCGCCGTCACGAAGATCTGGCCCGCGATGGTGCCGAGCGCGCCGACCGCGGCCGCACCGGCGACGCAGCCGACAGCCGCGGCGGGCAGGAAGGGTCCGAACAGTCCGACGATGGTGCCGCCGACCGCGGCGCCGCCGAGGATGCCGCCGACCACGCAGCCGACCGCGGCGCCGCCGAGGCCGCCGACCAGCGTGCCGATCGTGGCGCCCATGCTGATGGTGCTGGTCAACCGGGTCCAGGCGGCGACCTCACGGTCGTACTCGGTCTTCCACGGCGCCTTGTCCTCGAACGGCAGCGCGACCGGCTTGTAGGCCGCGTGGTCGAGATCGAGCTGCGGCGTCAGCGTCGCGGTGCGATCCGAGATCTGCGCCGCGATCGGGAACTCGAACTCGTCGAGCCGGAACTTCAGCGGCGTGCCCGCGACCACGGTGCCGTCCGCGGCCTTGATCTTCAGGGCGCCGTCCTCGGCGACGAGCGAGCCCGCGTCGGTGCTGATGATCGCCGCAGTCTCGGTCTGGGTGGCGGTGTAGTTGATGACGTCCCCGGCGGGGGTCTCCGGACCGGCCACCGCGGTTCCCGCGGTGACGCCGGTCGCCATGGTCACGAGTGCCGCGACCACGGCGAGCTTCCTGATTTTCATGTACTGCTATCCCTCATCCGATGGAGCGTGTTCGAGGGAAAAGCATCGAGCACCGGCCCGTCTTGTACGAGAGAAAAAAGCAGCGAGATTCGAATGGGCAATCGGGGAGCGAATGCTATTTCGCCGTGGCGGCCTTCGCCTCGGCCTTCACCCTCTTCTTGAACGCACGCACCTCTAGCAGGGACTGAGCGTCGGTGATGTCGGCGGCCGAGCGTCGCGAGTCCTTCTCCGAATAGGCGCCCGCCGCCTTTTCCCAGCCTTTCGGGCGCACCCCGAGTTGCTTGCCGAGCAGGGCCAGGAAAATACGCGCCTTCTGGTCGCCGTAGCCCGGTAATGCCTTCAGCCTGCGCAGCACTTCCTTGCCGTCCGGATCGCCGCTCGTCCATATCGCCGCGGTGTCGCCGTCGTAGTGTTCGACGACGTAACGCGCCAATTCCTGGGTGCGCCGCGCCATGGACCGCCCGTAGCGGTGGATGGCGGGCGGCGTCGCGGCGAGCTCCTCGAACGCCTCGGGATCGGCTTCGGCGATCTTGCCGATGTCGAACCCGTCCATCCGGTCGGCGATCTTCTTCGGACCGCGGAAAGCGTGTTCGAGTGGGAACTGCTGATCCAGGAGCATGCCCGTCAACAGAGCGAACGGGTCCTCCGACAGGAGCTTGTCGGCCTCCGGTTCCTGCGCGAGACACAGTGTGACGGTCACCGTCGTTCCTTTCGGCTTGTCGGCGCGTTCGTCAGTCGATCATCTCACCCGCGTCCAGCTGTGCGGCACGCCACAGCCGCGCGTAGGCTCTGGCCATGCCTCAGACGACGGCAATACCTAGGGACGGACACGCGCCCATGGACACTTACTCATTGCGCCCGGATCGCTTCGACACGGCGGGCCAGGATCAATTGGTCGATGTGCGCGACCTGCAAGCCGCCCTACCCGGCATCCGGCGACTGCGCACCTGGGCGCACGAGGCGCTCGCACTGCAACCTGGCGAACACGCCGTCGACGTCGGATCGGGCACCGGTACGGAGGTCATCGCCTTCGCCGACGCGGTCGGCCCGACCGGCGAGGCGGTCGGCGTGGAACCCGACCCGCACCTGCTCGCCTCCGCGGAGCGCCGCGCGTCGCAGCTGGGCTCGCGCGCGAAGTTCCATTCCGGCGACGCCTACGGCATCCCGTTCGGCGCCGGTACCTTCGACGCGGCGCTCTGCGAGCGCGTCTTCCAGCATCTGACGGCGCCGGGCCGCGCGGCGAACGAGATCGCCAGGGTGCTGCGCCCCGGCGGCCGCGTCGTGGTGGTCGACGTCGACTGGGACACCGCGATCGTGCACCCCGGCGACCGGCAGGTGGTCCGCCAGGTGCTGGACACGCTGGTCTCGGCCACCACCAACCCGCTCTCCGGGCGCAGGCTGCCCGGCCTGCTCACCCAGGCAGGCCTGGTGATCGACGAGGTCGGCTCGCACGCGCTCGTGCAGGACCGCAGCGTGGGTCCCGGCTCGCTGGTCACCCGCATCTCGGCCATGGCGGTGGCGCGCGGCTCGATCACCGAGGCCCAGCGCGACCGGTTGCTCGCCGATCTCGAGCGCGGCGCCGACAGCGGCGACATTCATCTGTCGGTGACGATGTTCGCGGTGCTGGCGCACAAGCCGCACTGAGCCGAGCCCTTCGGGACTGAAAAGACGACGGCCCTCCGCACCGGTGTGCGGAGGGCCGTCGTTCTCTCTGCCGGTTACTTGCCGAGCAGCTTCTCGGTGGCCGCCAGCAGGACGCAGGTGGCCAGGCCGTCCATCGCCTTCTCCAGCTCCGGCAGCTTCGGGAAGCTGGGGGCGATGCGAATGTTCTTGTCCTCCGGATCGTTCCGGTACGGGAAGGCCGAACCCGCCGCGGTCAGCGCGATGCCCGCGTCCTTGGCCAGCGCGATCACCCGGGCCGCGGTGCCCTCGAGCACGTCGAGGCTGATGAAATAACCGCCCTTCGGCTCGGTCCACGAGGCGACCTTGGACGCGCCGAGCCGGTCCTCGAGAATCTTCAGCACCAGGGCGAACTTCGGCTCCAGGATCTCGCGGTGCTTCTGCATGTGTGCGCGCACACCCTCGGCGTCCCCGAAGAAACGCAGGTGGCGCAGCTGGTTGATCTTGTCGGGGCCGATGCTCTTCTTGGACGCGTGCGAGAGGTACCAGTCCAGGTTCGCGGTGGACGCGCCGAGGAAGCTGACGCCCGCGCCCGCGAAGGTGATCTTCGAGGTGGAGGCGAAGACGATGGGCCGGTTCGGGTTTCCGGCGGCCGCGGCCAGGCCGAGCACGTCGAACACCGGCGCGGCGATGTCGGTCAGCGGGTGCACAGCATAGGCGTTGTCCCAGAACAACCGGAAGTCCGGCGCCGCGGCGGGCATCGAAACCAGTTCCCGCACAACCTCTTCGGAGAAGACGACGCCGGTCGGGTTGGAGTAGTTCGGCACCGCCCACAGACCCTTGATCTGCGGGTCGGCGGCGAGCAGCTCGGCGATACGATGCGTGTCGGGACCGTCGTGGCGCATCGGGATCGGGATCATCTCGAAGCCGAGGGCCTCGGTGATCGCGAAGTGCCGGTCGTAACCCGGTGCGGGACAGAGGAATTTCAGCGTGGGCTCGGCGGCCCAGCGACGCTCGGAATCGTTGGTGCCGTACAGCATCGCGTAGGTGATGACGTCGTGCATCAGCTCGAGGCTCGCGTTGTTGCCCGCGAGCAGGTTCTCGACCGGGATGCCGAGCAGCTCACCGAAGATGGCGCGCAGCTCCGGGAGACCGTGCAGCCCACCGTAGTTACGGCAGTCGGTGCCGGTGCCGTCCCGGTAGTCGCCGTCGCCGGGCAGGGAGAGCAGTTCCGCCGACAGGTCTAGTTGTTCCGGCGAAGGTTTTCCCCTCGTCAGGTCCAGCGTGAGCTTCTCGGTCCGGAGCGTCGCGTAGTTCGCGGTCTGGGTCTCGTGTTCGGACACGAGCTCCTCATGGCTCATCAAACCGATCTGCGTTTGCCGGGGCATCCTGAGCAGCCTTTCGAAGCAGCGAAGGGGCGTGTGACGTCCGTACCGACGACCGTCGGTGGACCGTTGACCACGTTACCCGTGTGTTGCCCGGAATTGGAGGCGTACCTTTGCCTTCGCTCCGGCCCTTCGCGGTCCGATGACGGACTTCTCCGGCCGCGCCATTCCGCGACTTCGCTTGGGACCAACGGGGAGCGCCCGAACTTCGGCAGGGCCGGAAATATAGGGGACCCCGCGCACCCGGCAGAGCCCGTTGACCCTTGCTGCCTTCCGGCCCTGGGGGAGTTCACAGGATGCGCGCCGCGCGGGATCCGTCGGCCAGTGTAGCGGGTCATCCCCGCTCCGTCCGAATGGGCCCGTTCCCGCCCCTGCGCTACGACCTCCGAACCCCGTCCGACCAGGACAAACCACCTATTCACCGGGGCAATTTGGCGTCCGACCGGGGGCAACCGGTATGCTGCTCCACGGAGGATTCGCCTAGTGGCCTATGGCGCTCGCCTGGAACGCGGGTTGGGTTAACGCCCTCAGGGGTTCAAATCCCCTATCCTCCGCCACAACGGCCCAGGTCGAAGACGGTTCTCCGTTTCTCGACCTGGGCCGTTCGTCGTTCGCCAGTCGGCATCCCGACCCCACGATGCTTCGTCGGCGAGGCCACGGGTGACGTCACCAGGCGCACTGCGCATCCGACCGGAAAATGCCTCGTTCGGATAGTGCACGGCACCACCCGCAGCCTCTTCACTTTCCTGCGGATTCATCCCCGCACCGCCCCGAAAAATCCGGGCATGCAGCGGTTTTGACTGGGCGAGCGATGTTCCGGCCGGTAGCGTCCGTGCCGTTATGTCGATATATTCCAAGCTCACCGCAGTTATCGCAGCGGGTGTGGTCGCCTGTGTGCCCGTAGCGCTGCCCACGGCGGCGCAGGCGGATGACGCCGCGCAGTACGCGCCCACCATGCTGATCCTGGACGCCTCCGGTTCGATGCAACGGCCCGACCCAGCGGGCACCATGATGGACGCGGCCAAGCACGCCGTCCGCACATTCGTGGAGTCCGCGCCCGCCGCCGCGAAGGTGGGGCTGACCACCTACGGCACCGGCACCGGGAACACCGAAGCGGAGAAGGCGGCCGGTTGCCGCGATGTCCGGGTCCTTCGCCCGCCGGACACCATCGATAGATCGGCGCTGATCAGCGCGGTCGACGGCATCGAGCCGCGCGGGTGGACCCCGATGGGCGCCGCGCTGCGGGAGGCCGCACAGGCGCTGCCGAAGTCCGGACCGCGTTCGATCGTGCTGGTCTCCGATGGCGACGACACCTGTTCGCCGCCCGATCCGTGCGACGTCGCGCGAGAGCTGAAGCAGCAGGGCCTCGATCTCGTCGTGCACACCATCGGATTCGCGGTGGACGACAAGGCCCGCGCACAACTGCGGTGCATGGCCGAATCGACCGGGGGCACCTACAACGACGCCGTCGACGGAACCGCCCTGAAAGACATCCTGCCGCGCGTGAGCACCGCCGCGCTGCGCAACTATCGCGCGAGCGGAACACCGATCACAGGCGCGGGGAACTACGCGAGCGCGCCCGTGGCCGGAGCGGGCCACTACCTGGACACCATCGGGCAGGAAGAGACTCGCTACTACGCGGTCGACGTCCCCGCCGGCGCCACCGCGTACTTCACCGGCATCGTCTCCTTCCCGAGGGTGTCGGGCGTATCGGTGACCGACGACTTCAACACTCTCCAGTCGCGGGTCTACGGCCGCGACGGCGAGGACTGCCTGTCCTTCGAAACCGACCAGGCGACGAGGTCCAGCGACGGCGTCGCCCTCACCGTCACCCAGACCTGGGACGGCGCGACCAAGCAACGCACCGGCGGCGGCAGCGACAAGTGCAAGGGTGACGGCCGGTACTACTTCACGCTGACCTGGGACCGGGTTTCGGACGGCGTGCCGCCGCGGCTGCCGCTCGAGCTGATCATCGGCGTCGAACCGGGCGTCACCGATCCCGGCCCCGCGGGCGTCACGACCAAGACGACGCTCGTCGAATCGTCGGGTCCGGGCACTCCGGTGACCGGCGCCGGATCGTTCACCGAGGCGGTGACACTCGACGGCAGCGGCCGCTACGCCGATACGCTGCGGCCGGGCGAGTACGTCTTCTACCGGGTGCGGCTGGGTTGGGGCCAGGGCCTGGCCTACCGGGTGCACTTCGAGGACAACGGGGGACGGGGCGTGGACGTCATCTCGAACATCGCGACCACCCTGTACTCGCCACTCGCCGAGGAAATCGACTCCGACACAACGGCTTACACCGGACGAGCAGGCGTGCTGCCCACCAGTGGCCCGGCGATCGCCACCGCGCCGATCCGCTACGCCAATCGCGACGCCAACGATTCCGAGGTCCGTAAGCAGTCGGTCGCGGGCTGGTACTACATCGCGGTGAAACTGGGCTCGACCTTCACCGAAGGCGCCGCCACCCCGGTCCCCATGCGACTCGACCTCACCGTCGCAGGGAACCCCGAACCAGGCCCCGCCTACTCGGCCGGGACGACCGGAGGCATCTTCGGCGAGGACGCGGGCCCGAGCGGCAAACCGATCGTGCACTCCGCCGACAGCGCCGGCGAGGATTCGTCAGCGACGAAGTGGATTGCGCTCGCCGCGGTCGGCGTCGTCGGCGGCGCTGTCCTCGCCGCGATCATCGGCTTCGCACTCGCACGCCGCCGGAGCCGGTCCTCGCGCTGAATCTGGAACTGGACTCCGCTCGACACCGGGCCGGACTCCGAGCCGACACCGGAGCCTGAACACAACCGCGCGGGCGGGTCGGTACGAAATCTCGTACCGACCCGCCCGCGCGGAAGCTTTTCAGCGGTCGGCTTCATCCGAACTCACGGGAGGGGTCCGTCGACGGACCCCTCCCGCGCGGGCATCAGCCGTTCAGCCCCATGCCCTGGGCGAGTAGCGGCCAGGAGTCGTGCAGCGCCTCTTCCCAGTACGGCCAGTAGTGCGTGCCGACCGGGTTGAACTGGTAGGTCGCCGGGATGTTCAGCGAGTCCAGCTTGTTCTTCAGGTTGGCGGTGCAGCCGTTGACGGCCGCTTCGATGATCACACCGAGGCTGAGGTTGACCGCGCCCATCGGTCCGGGTGCGGTGCTCAGGTAGTACTGGACATCCTCCATCACCGGAATGCCGCTGCCGCTGGAGACGTAGAGCAGCGTGCCGCGCAGCTTCTCCGCGTTGAGGACCGGGTCGTTCGCGGCCCACAGCGGGCTGTCGGCCGGACCGTACATGTTCACGGTGTTGCCGCCCGCCCAGGTCTCGGTGGCCAGCTTGACGAACTGCTGCCCCATCGGGTCGGCGATCTGCGCGCACCCGCTGTAGGCGGCGACCGTCTTCCACAGGCCGGGCTTGGCCTCGGCCAGCTGCAACACCGACGTGCCTGACGTCGACAGACCGGCCAACGCGTTGAGGCCCGTCGAGTTCAGCGTCTGGTCCAGCAGCGGAGGCAGCTCCTCGGTGAAGAAGGTCGTCCACTTGTTCAGCCCGAGCACCGGGTCCCGCTGCTGCCAGTCGGTGTAGTAGCTGCCGCGACCGCCGATCGGCTGAATGACGTTGACCTGCTTGTCGGCCAGCCAATCCAGCGCGTGCGTGGCGGCCCGCCAGCTGGCGGTTCCTTCACCGGCGTCCAGGCCGTTGAGCATGTAGAGGTTCGGCGCGGGCGTCGACTCGTCGGCCGGACGCTGCACGTCGACCTTGATTTCGGTGTCCATCGCCGCGGAGTACACCTTCAGGTGCCAGGTGCGCCCCTCCTTGACGACGGACGTCACGGCCGAGGGCTTCTGCGGCTCCGCCGAAGCGGCGCCCCCGACCACTGCCACCGACAATGCGGCGGTCAGCGTGAGGGCCGCGGTCCGCAGAGCGGCCACGCTGCGTAGTGCGGAAAGCTTCATCGAACAGTCGGCTCCATTCCACGGGCCATCGTCGGCCACATTGTCGTCGAAGTAGTTTCCCCCAGCGACCGATCGTCCGCGACACGTGGTCGCGCCGTGATCCCGGCCCGCGACCGGGCCGATTCACACGGTATTCGACAGGGCATCGATCACTCTCTTACTGTATTCGGACAGGCGCGTGGGCCCATCTCCCCCGAACTAAGTCTTCCGCGGAGCCAAAACCGTTACTCGACAGCGTCATTCGGCGGCTTTTTCGGGCCGCAAGAGTCGCACGAAGCGCCCCGAGTGCGCGCTCATGCCCGGTCGCTGCCGAAATACTCTGTCCCGTGGCGGTATTCCGAGGTGCCTGGCGTCGCCTGGTGCTCGCTTGTATCGCGGCGATGCGCGCGGGCGCGTGTGGCGCGCCGACGTCGGATTCACCGGCGACGACACCGTGCTCCGCTGGTGAATCGGCCGCGGCGGTGTTCTCCACCGAACGGCGTCCGGGCTGGCCCACCATCCAGGTTCCGAAGCCGCCGAGCTGGGAACAGACGAAGCCGGACGGCCCGTCTCCGGCGGGCCGGTGTACCCGATCCGGGTGAGTGGCACTGCCCGCACGACGAGTGGAACTCCCGGAAATTCGGGTGCCCGCACACTGGTGGCAACCGATAGGGCGCGCCTAGGATCGAGGAAGTCGGGGAATGTCAACCAACCGACCGACCGATCGGCGAGTTGTCCAGGCCGCATGCCGGGCTCGCCGGAAGAGGCAGAGATGAACACCAACAAGATCCGTGAGGTGGGCAGGGCGCGCCTTCTCCTGGGGTTAGCGGTAGTGGGGGCCGCGATGACAGTTCCGATGGTGGCGGCGGCCCCCGCGACGGCCGCGCCCGCATCGTCGCCCGGCATCGTGCAGACCGATTTCCCGCCGTGCGAACGCGGTTTCATGTGCAATAGCGATCGCGACTACGACCGTTGCGAACGTGGTTACGACAACTGGTGGGGCGGCGGCTACGGCGGCTACGGCGGTGGTGGTGGTTACGGCGGCTACGGCGGTGGTGGCTACGGCGGCTACGGCGGCGGTGGCTACGGCTGGAGCGATCGCGGCTACGACCGGTGCGAGCGCGGCTGGGACCAGGGTTGGGGTGGCGGATTGAACAATATGTTCCCGTTCGGATTGTTCGGTAGCAGCTGACCGAGCCTGTCCCACGAAATGCCGTAGCAATCATCGAGCGATGTGAGCGCCCGCTCGAGTGATTCGGCGTGGGCGGATGTACCGAGCCCGCGCGGAGCCATCGAACGGCGACGTGCGGGCCCGGAGTTTTGTCGCAAGGTGTCAGCGCACCGGCTTCAGCGCGCGTTGCCCACCGGAGCGGGACTCCGGAAGCGGTTCGCGTGTTCGGCGGCCCACTCCGCGAAGGTCCTCGCCGGGCGGCCGAGCACACGGGGAACGGTGTCGTCGACGATTGCCGATTCCTCGGGCGGTTCCGCGTACCAGCCGATGACGTACTCGGCGTCGGCCTGGGAGACGCCGGTCGCCACGAGCCGTTCCACGGCCTGCGCATGGGAGATCCGGTCGAAGGCGATGTCGCGACCGACCGCTTCGGACAGGATCGCGAGCCGTTGGTGCAGCGTCAGCGGCTGCGGGCCGGTGAGGTTGTACGCGCGGCCCGCGTGGCCGTCTTCGATCAGGGCGGCGGCGGCCACCGCGCCGATGTCGGCCTCGTGCACCACGGCGCTCGGGTGGTCGTAGGGTTCACGCACCACGCCCTCGGCGCGGATCGAGTCGATCCAGGTCAGCGTGTTGGACATGAATTCCTGCGGCTCGAGCCGCGTCCACTCCACGCCGGAGTCGGCCACGGCCTGTTCGACCGGGCCGACACCGCCGCCCCAGACGACCGTGATGCGCCGGACGCCCGTGTCGACGGCCCGGCGGACCAGTTCTGGACCGACCTCGGCCAGTCCGGCCGTCACGGTGATGTGCAGGCGGGTGACGCCGTCGAGCGCCTCGGCCAAGGTCTCGGGTGCGGTGTGCGTGCCCGCCGCAAGTTCCACTCCGGGCGGGAGTTTCGCGGCGGCGGGATTCCGGGTGAGTGCCCGCACGCGCTCGCCTCGACGCATCAGTTCTGCCACGACGTGGCGACCGGTGTTGCCGGTCGCGCCTGTTACCAGTGTTGTCACGCTGTTTCCTTCCACCGCGCCGACGCTAAGAGCTCGAGTCGACTCGAGGTCAAGGCCCCGAATTCTGGTGGCCCACCCTCCGGGCCCCGGAACAGCGACGATGCCGACTTATGTGCGATGACTATGACAGAATCGGTCTCGGGCGGTGTTCGGACTGGAGGGAGCGATGACACCCGAATCGTCAGCCGGGCCGACAATCGACGCGACTGCCGCGCAGCCACCGCAGGCTGCGCCGCACGGAAGGCGTCGCCGTCGCGGAGTCGGTCAGCTGGAAGTGGCCGAACGCAGCGGGCGGTACACATTGATCGCCGCACTGTGCGCCGCGCTGGTCTCGAGTTTCGTCTCGGCGGGCGCGGCCGTGTACGTGAGCATCAACGAGGCGAACCGCGATCAAGGGCTCACCTTCTCGCAGGCACTGCGCACCGACCGGCACAAGGTCTACACCGAGTTCCTGACCGCCCTGACGAACTACGAGATGTCGTTGAGCATCCTCAGCGCGGCGATGTCGGGCAACGCTCCGAGAGACCTGGTCGGCGCCAAGATGGCCGACATTGCCACGCCGGGGAAGGAGTTCCTCAACGCGCTGAACGCGGTCTGGCTCGCAGGGAGCGGCGAGGTGTACTCGGTCGCAAGCCGATTCCTGGACCTGGCGAATGCCTACTTCCGAGATACCTGGGAGCCCTTCAACGCTCGATACGCCAACTTCGAGAACCTTCCCACCATCGACGCCGAGCAGTGGAGGCAGGATTCGCACAAGTTGAGCGACGGGCTCGTCCAGTTCATCAATCGAGCCGAGGAGCTCAAGGGAGAGTTCCTGGAGAAGGCCCGCGGCGACCTCGGGTGAACCAGCGGGCTTTCCGACATCCGCGCGCAATGTCGGCGAGGCCGACGGCGGGAACGCGACGCGGCTGCGATGATTCCGGGGTGACTCAGTGGCTCCCCCTCTTCAGTTCCCTGGTCGTCGCCTTCGTCGTACTGGTCGGCGTCCTCATCACCAACCGCACGAATCGCAGGGCGATCGACGCGGCCGACGAGCGCGGCAGCATCGCGCTGGAGGCCGCGCAGCGGAACGTGGAGGCGGTCAACGCGGCGGCCGACGAGCGGAGCAGGTCCGCACTGGAAGCCGCGCAACGCAATACCGAAGCCGCCGAACAGCGCGAGCACGAGAAGTGGCGGCGCGAATCGGTGCTGGCGGCCGTCACCACCCTGCTGGAGACCTCGGCCACCGTCCGGCAGCAGCTGTCCAGCCAGGATTTCACCTACCTCGGCGAGATCGACCGCTTCGGTCTCGATCTGCACGAAAGCATTGGGCAGTGCACAGGATCGGTCACCCGGCTGCGCATCCTGTCGAGCCCGCGCATCCCCAACCGCTGTGAAGATCTGCTGCGTACGCTCACGGCGGCCGCGAACATCACCGTCCAGAAGCTGACCCTCACCCTGGACGGGGACGCGACCGTGGACGACCTCGACGACATCAGGACGTTGTGGCACAAGGCCATTGCCAGCACCGTCGAACAGGAGCTCTCGGTCATCAAGGCCGCGCGAGCCGAACTCGGCTTGGAGCCCCTTACCGCACCGGAGCGCGTCCCCGCACCGTCCGTGGCATAGCCCGAGCGCGAAAAGGACTGGCGCAGAACCGCTATTGTCCGGCTGCTCCGACCAGATCGGGCTCGACGGGCTTGCGGCGGAACGAGATGTGCCGGTGGCCGAAGAAACTGGCGACAGCGACCAGCGCCATCACCCCGATCGCCGCGGGAATGCTCGGCAGATGCAGCAGCGAGACGGCCGCTTGGAGCAGCACCATGTTCATCAACAGGCCGCCGGAGTTCACCGCGACGAAGGCGAAGAAATCGCGCATGACACGCCCGCGCACCCGGAAGACCAGGGTGCGGTGCAGTACGAATGCGATGACGATGCTGATGCTGTACGCCGCGGGGGGCGCGAGCGCGGCCGAGACGCGGCCGTCGAAGATCGCCAGCCACATCACCGTCAGGGCGATGCCCAGTCCGGTGTTCACCATGCCGACCATGGCGAACGCGATCTCCTGCCGCCGCACGATGCGCAGCAGCGGCCCGGGATCCAGTTCGGCCTGGTCGACGGTGTTCATCGGACGGCCAGCTCGGCCTCGGCGGCGGCGTCCGCGGGCGCGAGCTCGGCGGGCTCGTCGTCCCTGCGGCCGCGGCGGTACAGCCAGTGCAAGACGCCGACGCCGAGCAGTCCGACCAGGGCGCTCGCGCCGCCGATCTTCCAGCCGGGCGGTTGCCAGGCGAGCTCCAGTTCGGCGTTCCTGGTGCCGGCCGGGATATCGACGGCGACAAAGGTTTTCGCGACGGCTTCGACCGGTATCTCGCGGCCGTCGAGGGTGACGCGATAGCCGGGCCAGTTCAGCCGCGCGAAGACCACGCGACCGCCCGTCTCCGAGCTGACCCGGACCCGGCTGGTGGTGTCCGATTCGGTGATGGACGCGGCGGTCACCCCGACGGCGGCGGCGACGCGGCCGTCGACGGTGGAGAGCAAGCCGTTCTCTCGCTCGAGCACGGCGACGTACTTCTCGTGGCCGGGGTAGTCGACCCACTTCCAGCCCTGCGGGGCGGGCTGGTTGCGCGCGTCCGGGTACAGGGCGGTGTGCAGCACGACCCGGTCCACCTTCATCAGGTCGACGATGGTCTTGCCGGTGGTCGGCTCGACGGCGAAAGCCCTGCGGAAGGCGTCGGGGCAGACGCTGGTGTCCCAGCGCATGCAGAGCATCTCGCCGAACTGGAGGTGGCCGTTCGGGGTGTATCCGCTGACGTAGGTCAGCTCGAGGTCCTTGGCGTAGTTGCCGAAGACGAGCGATCCGTACGCGCCGTCGAGGGTGCGTTCGCCGGGCGGGATGAGTGCGCGGTCGCCCAGTTGCAGCGTGGTGCCGGGGAACTCCGGGAAGGCGGCCTTCATCTCCGAGCGCTGCTCCGGCAGGTTCCAGCCGAGCGGCGTCGGCTGGGCCGCCCACACCTGGAGATAGGCGATCGGGGCGATCGATACCAACACCAGCGCGCACGCCGCAGCGATGCCGCGGCCTCGCGCCAGCCACACCGCCGCCGCGCCGAGCGCAGCCACCGCGAGGGCCGAGACCACGTGCCACACGGATTCCTGCGGGGCCGCCGACACCGAACGCAGCAACAGCAGGCCGATCAATCCCGCCGCGATCACTCCGCGCCGCCGCCAGTCGGCGAAGGTCGCGAAACGGCCGAGCAGCACGCCGAACAGCACCAGCAGGCCGAGCGCCACCATCGGCAGCACGCGGGCGGGCCAGCGCAGCGGGCCGATGGCGCCGGGGCCCGCGGTCCACATCAGCACGATCGCCGTGAACAGCGCGGGCGCGGTCAGTTCGCGCGCCGAATCCAGCGCCTTGCGCCAGTCGACGAACGCCAGCGCCGGGATCACGAACCAGGCGACGTACACCACCGGCATCGGCTGCACGTAGCCCCACCACGTGGTGAACGCGGGCAAGGTACTGGGCAGACTGGCGTTCAACGACTCCGACCACGGCACCGTCAGCAGCTGCTCGTTGTTGATCTGCGCGGTGCCGCGCCAGGTGACCTTGGCCGAGAGCATGCTCGGCAGGTACGTCGCGAGCCCCGCCAGCGCCGCGCAGCCCGAGACGACGAGCAACCGCAGCGACGGTTGCCACTTGCGCTGGTAGACGAGTTCGCCGACGGCCACCGCGGCGATCATGATCCCCGCCTCGACGGCAGGGAAGATGTACTGCACCGAGATGGCCAGGTACAGGAAGACGAAGGTCGGGATCGGCCCGGAGCGCCCGCGCGCGTAGCGAACACCCGACGCCCACGCGTGCGCCAGCCAGGCGGTGCCGGTGAACGCGGTCATCCAGCTGGCCTCGTCGAAGAACAGCAGCCAGCCGCTGAACGGGATGGCGACGCCCGCCACCGCCGCCCACGGCGCCCGCGATCCGTACGCGAGGCAGATCCGGTAGACGCCGAGCCCGAGCACGATCGCGAAGATCAGCTTGACCACGGTGGCGTACAGCGCGAGGTTGTCCACCGAGGGCGCGATCAGGTCGATCAGCAGCTGCGGCGGATTCAGCAGCCCCGCCTCTTCGATGGTGTAGTTACCTGCCATCCAGTGCTCGGGCACCAGGGTCGGAAGGTCACCGTCACGCAGCCGCCTGCCCATCATCACCCACAGCGGGGCGTACTGGGACTCGGTGTCGTCGGTGTAGAAATGCCGAACGTTGGCCAGTAGAACCGCGACATACCCCGCGACCACGCCGAGCGCGGTGATGATGCCCCACTTGTACACCTCGCGCGGAGCGAGAGTTCCACTGTCCACCACGAGTCCCAGACCCTACAGGCAACCGCCCGCGACCGAACGGAAGACGATGGGTGGCGGCGCCCGAGTGGGCCGATCACGCGGCCGGTTTCACCGTCATCTCGACGTGCATGCCCGCCGCGGTCACCATGTTGACGAGCGAGTCCAGACTGAACAAGTGCACCTTGCCGCGCATGAGATCGGAGACCCGGGGTTGGGTCACGCCCAGCCGCTCGGCCGCCGCCATCTGCGTCCAGCCCTTGGCGGTGATCCGTTCGGTCAGTTCGATCATCAGCCGCGACCGCAGCCGCATGTTCTCCGCCTCCTGTGGGGTGTCCTCGATCGCATCCCACACGCTGTCGAACGTCTCGTCCGCCATCAGCGCTGTCCCTTCTCGAACTCCGCCACGACGTGCCTGAGCCGCTTGGCCGCCAGATTCAGATCCGCTGCCGGGATTCGGCCTCACACAGGCAATATACAAATTTTTGTATGTCGGCGTAGCCCGTTCGATGGATTCGAGAAACCGCCACGCAGAACCCGCTGCCCTGCGCAGAGAGGAAATGGGGTGGGGTGAGTGGGGCGGGCCTAGACTCGAGCTCTGCACGTCTTCGGTGGTGAGCGAGGCGAGATGCGTACTCGGTTCGAGTTCGACCTGCATACCGTCGCGACTCCGGAGCAGGTGGTCGAGTTGTTCACCGATTTCTCCGCGGAGCGGCCGCGGCGGTGGCCCGCGCTGTCGGCGCGGCGGTATCGGGTGCTCGAGGTGGGTGAGCACACCGCGGACGTGGTGGAGGGGCAGGACTTTCCGAGGATCTCGGCGCGCTGGCGCTACGACTGGTCGACGCCGGGGACGGTGCGAATGCGCGTGGTCGACAGCGAGTACCTGGCGCCGGGCGGCTTCCACGAGCTGACGATCCGGCAGGCCGAGGACGGTGGCAGCGATGTGCACGGGGTGTGGGACAACACCGCGGTGCATCCGTCGACCCAGGCCACATTGGCGATGATGCGGCTGGCTGGGCGGCGGTTCTTCATCGGCTATTACACGCGGGTCTTCGATCGGCTCGCCGAGGAGAACGACTGATCAGCGGCTGCGCGGGGCCACCTGTCTCGGATTCGCGAAGCAGGCGGGTTTGTTCGAGCCGACGACATCGCGGTTCAGTGGTCGCCGCCCTCGCCGAGCGCCGCGCTCACCTCACGCAACGCAGCGCGGAGCAGATTCGCGTACTCGTCGACGTCGGGGACGACCGCGGCGTCGGCGTGGACGGACACCGTGACGGTGTCGCCGAGCCCGTGCACGCCGTGGGTGAGGTGCATGACCGCGCCGAGGGCGGGGAAGCCCCCGGTGCAGCGGACAGGTCCGCCACCGAAGGACAGATCGGCGGGGCCGCGGTCCACGCTGGAGACGACCGTGTGGCCCGCGATGGAATCGGGCACCGTGTCGATGGGATAGCGGTCGACGTCGCGGCGCAGGATCGGCGCGGGGGTGACGGCGGTGACGCGGTCCTGGGCGGACAACAGCGGATGCTGGGCGCGCAGGCGGCGGTCGGCGAGCGCGGCGGCGATCCGGTCGGCCCGCACTCGCAGATCCGGTTCGTCGACGAAGAGATCTATGCCGAGGCTCCGATAGTTGTTGTGCGACAACGTCTTATCGCTCTCCGGTAGCGCCATCGGCACTTGAGCACCGAGCTGATCCGCCGGTTCACCGTGCGCCGCAAGATATTCGGCGAGTGCCACGGAGACGGCGGTGAGCACAACGACGGTGATCGTCCGACCAGGAACGCGAAGCTCGTCCGCGGTGCATACGATCATCCGCGCACGATGGTCGATAACCCCCTCGGCCCCACCTTTGTTCACCATGCTCGGCGCGAACCCGGGACCCGGCGGCGGCACCTGTCCGACCTCCGTCAGCCGAGCCAGTTCCGTCTGCGCGCGATACGCGCCATACCCGCGCACCGCGGTGTTCACCATCCCGGCCGGTATCCGAACGGCGCCACGCACCGCGTCGAGAAAAGCCGAATCCCACAGCCGCGTGATCAGCTCGGCGCCCGCACCGAAGGCCGCAGGTATTCCGATCCATCGCACGCCGCTTCCGGCTCGGCCGATCGGCTCGTCCACCCTTCGGCAGCCCCCGAGTTCCGATTCCAGCCGATCGGCCTCGTGACCCACCCCGTCCGCCTGACCGCCCTTGCGTGCGGCCGCCTCGTCCGCCTGACCGGCCCTGCGTGCGGCCGCCTCGTCCGCCTGACCGCCCTTGCCTGCGGCCGCCTCGTCCGCCTGACCACCCCCGCGTGCGGCCGCCTCGTCCGCCTGACCGGCCCCGCCGGCAACCGCCACGTCCGCGCCCCGTCCCGCTGTTCCTCCATCGACGGCAGATGAACGACCCGCGCCCGCACCGAACAACTCCCGAGCGATAACCGCCGCCCGCTTCCCGTCGGCCAGCGCATGCGACATCTGCAACACCACCACGATGGCGAGCTCCTCGTCCGACCCCCGCATGGGCGCCCCCGCGACGCCGCGAAAGACGTGCAACCGCCACGGATGGACCCTGGCATCGACGCCGGTGGCGAGCAGGTCGCCAAGCGCCGTCTCCACCGCGGCCCAGTCCGGGCCGGGCAGCCGGTGTTCGACGAACTGATCGGCACTGAATTCGCCCGGCACCCAGGACGGGTAGGCGAGGTCGGCGGGCGCCTCGCGGAGCCGGACCCGCAAGTCGGGAATCCGGGCGCTGCGTGCCGCCACGGCGGCGCGTAGGGCGTCGGTCGGCACGCCCGCGTCGGCGAAACTGTAGACAAGGAACAGATCGTTGCGGGTGCGGGCCGACAGCCAGAACATGGTCGCGTCCTGCGGTGCCATCGAACTCACGCACCGACCCTATCGGGCGCTGCCGGACGAAGTCCGTCGATAACCGCGCATGGCCGGAGCGAATGCGGTACGCCTATAGGCGCCGCCGGGCGAAGTTCGTCGTTGGCCGCGTATGGCCGCAGCGAAGACGGGGGTACGCATATGGGCAGGAATCCACCGGCCTAGCAGCCAGTGGCGGGGGGCATTGATGATCTTGAATCACAAGGGCTTTCGAAAACTATCGATTCCGCGCCGAGATATTGCTACCGTCTGTAGTAGACCCATTCCACACACGCAGGGGCGGAGTGTCGGCCATGGCGATTGAGCTCGCGCGAACAATTAGCGAACAAGCTGATGCGGCGGATCAGCGATATCGCGCCGCGGCGTTCATGAAGCGGTCGATCAACAAGGTCTTCCCGACCCATTGGTCGTTCCTGCTCGGTGAGATCGCGCTCTACAGCTTCATCATCCTGTTGCTGTCGGGTGTGTATCTGACGCTGTTCTTCGACCCGTCGATGGCCGAGGTCGTCTACAACGGCTCCTACCAGCCATTGCGCGGCGTCACGATGTCCCGGGCGTACGAGACCGCGCTGAACATCTCCTTCGAGGTGCGCGGCGGTCTGTTCGTCCGTCAGGTCCACCACTGGGCGGCGCTGTTGTTCGCGGCGTCGATCATCGTGCACCTGTTCCGTATCTTCTTCACCGGCGCGTTCCGCAAGCCGCGTGAGGCGAACTGGATACTCGGATCACTGCTGCTGATCCTGGCGATGTTCGAGGGCTTCTTCGGCTACTCGCTGCCCGACGACCTGCTCTCCGGCACCGGCCTGCGGGCCGCGTTCTCAGGCATCACCATCTCGATCCCGGTGATCGGCACCTGGATGCACTGGCTGATGTTCGGCGGCGACTTCCCCGGCGACATCATCATCCCGCGCCTCTACGTCACCCACGTGCTGCTCTTCCCCGGCATCATGCTCGCCCTCATCGCCGCGCACATCGCGCTGGTCTGGTACCAGAAGCACACCCAGTTCCCCGGCCCCGGCCGCACCGAGGACAACGTGGTCGGCGCGCGCATCGTCCCGGTGTTCGCCGCGGATCAGGGCGCGTTCTTCGCCTTCACCCTCGGCATCGTCGGCATCATGGGCGGCCTGTTCCAGATCAACCCGATCTGGAACCTCGGCCCCTACAACCCGTCCCAGGTCTCGGCGGGCTCGCAGCCGGACTTCTACATGATGTGGACCGACGGTATGGCGCGCCTGATGCCGCCGTGGGAGCTGTACCTGGGCCGCTACACGGTCCCGGCCGTGTTCTGGGTCGCGGTGATCATGAGCTTGGTGTTCGCCATGCTGCTCGCCTATCCCTGGATCGAGAAGCGCCTCACCAAGGACTACGAGGCGTACCACAATCTGCTCCAGCGTCCGCGCGATGTGCCGGTGCGCACCGCGATCGGCGCCATGGCCATCACGTTCTACGTGGTTCTCACGCTCTCCTGCGTCAACGACATCATCGCCTACAAGTTCGACATCTCGTTGAACGCGACGACCTGGATCGGCCGCATCGGCCTCCTGCTCGGGCCGCCGATCGCGTACTTCCTCGCCTACCGCCTGTGCCTCGGCCTGCAACGCAGCGACCGCGCGGTACTCGACCACGGCCTCGAGACCGGCGTGGTCAGACGTCTGCCGCACGGTGAGTACATCGAGGTGCACCAGCCGCTCGGCCCGGTCGACGACCACGGCCACCCGATCCCGCTCGAGTACCAGGGCGCGGCGGTGCCCAAGAAGATGAACAGGTTGGGTTCGGCGGGCAAGCCGGGCACGGGCGCCTTCCTGCGCGCCGATCCGGTGGCCGAGTCCAACCGCAACCTCGCCATCGAGCACGAGGAAGAGCACCGGCAGCTGGCGGTGTTGCGGCGCTATCAGGACCGCAACTCAGGAAACGGACACGGCCGCAACGAAACCGAATAGCCAGCGATCGAATTCGAATGCGCGAAGGCCCCGAGCCTGTTTCGACCCGGGGCCCGTGATAGCTCGTCGGACCCGAAATTCAGGCCCTGTCGAACTCCCCCGCCGATACTCCGCTCAGGAATGCGCCCCACTCACCAGGGGTGAATGCCAGAACCGGGCCGCTGCCCTTGTCCTTGGTATCACGGACCGCCACATTGCCGCCGCCGAGAAATGCCACTTCCACGCAGTTCCCATCGGCGCCACTGTATGAGCTCTTACGCCACACAGCCCCCGTCAAATCAACTTCCACGGCACTAGCTCCTTTGCTGCGTCGAGAACGAGAATATTTCCAACTGAGATCGTTCTAACTAGCTCCGGCATCCGACGGGAACGCCGAATGCCCGTGATGCGCCTGGTAGTAGCGCGCAATTTACTCGGTGCGCGGTATCGCACTGATAGTTCCGGGGAATGCATCCCCGGGGTTGCTCCTGCGGGCTAAACCCTAGCAGGTTCCATGAAGGATTTGCCGGTCTCTTGCCGGTTCAACCAACCCATTTGCCAAGCTTGCGAAGTCGATAAGTTGCGGAGACATTGCCAGCCTCCGGCTTTCCCGCGAATAGTGGCGGAGGGCAGACATATGTGCCGACGTGATTGGTCCGTGATCCGTCAATGAAAGCCGCCTGACGCAGACCTCCCGCGCCCGGTCTGGACACGGCGTGCATCATGGAGCTTATGGTCGAACGCCCACGCGACGAGGCAGGTCGCGCCCGCAATCCCCGCCCACGAGACCCCCTCGGCCGCCCGCTACCGATGGGTAGCGCGGGGGTGCCGAGAATTCCGGACGATCTGAATCTCCCACCCCAGCAAACACTTACCCTCGCCCAGCAACTCCTGGACGACGGTCTAGCATTCAACGCGCATGAGGTTTTGGAGGCCGCGTGGAAGAACGGACCGTTCGCCGAAAGGATGCTGTGGCAAGGGCTCGCGCAATACGCGGTCGGTCTGACACACATACAGCGCGGTAATCCGAAGGGAGCGCGCACCCTGCTCACTCGGGCGGTGGGCCGCCTGCGGGCCTACGAACCAGGCGATAGCCGCAATTCGGACGGCGATAGTCGCGACGACGGTACGGACAACTCGACGGAACTCCGGAACCGCGCATTGCCCTACGACATCGACGGCGCGGGTCTGATCGCGCGAGCCGAAACACTGCTCGCCGCGCTGAACACCGGCGCCGCGATCACCGAGGACGATCTCAAGCCGCGACTGCGCGGCTGACGGCGACGACAGCGCCGCCGCCTACCATGGCAGTCGTGCCGCCCGCCCATCCCGACCTTCTCACCCGAGGTGCGGGCCGCTATGCGCCGAGCCCGTCGGGCGACCTGCATCTGGGCAACCTGCGCACCGCCCTGCTGGCCTGGCTGTTCGCGCGATCGACCGGGCGGCGGTTCCTGCTGCGGATCGACGACCTCGATCGGGTGCGTCCCGGCGCGGCGGAGCGCCAGCTCGCCGACCTGAACGCCATCGGCTTGGACTGGGACGGCCCGGTGGTCCGCCAGTCCGAGCGGCTGCCGCACTACGACGCCGCCATCGAGCGGCTCGTCGCCGCCGGCCTGACCTACGAGTGCTATTGCACCCGAAGGGAAATCCAGCAGGCCGCGACCGCACCACACGGACCGATGGGCGCCTATCCCGGCATCTGCCGCACCCTGAGCGCCGAGGCCCGCGCACGGCGCCGCGCCGAGGGCAGGCCCGCCGCGCTGCGTCTGGTCGCCGCGGCCGCCGACTTCGAGATCATCGACCAGCTGCACGGCCGCTACCGCGGACCGGTCGACGACGTGGTGCTGCGCCGCGGCGACGGCACGCCCGCCTACAACCTCACGGTGGTGGTCGACGACGCCGAACAGGGCATCGACCAAGTGGTGCGCGGCGACGACCTGCTGCCTTCCACCCCACGCCAGGCCTACCTGGCGAGCCTGCTCGGAGTGCCCAGCCCCCACTACGCCCACGTGCCGCTGGTGCTCAACGAGAACGGCATGCGGTTGGCCAAACGCGACGGCGCGGTGACCCTCGCCGACCGGCTCGCCCTCGGCAACACGCCCGAGCAAGTGGTGGCCGTGCTCGCCGATTCGCTCGGCTACGCCGCGAGCACGCCGTCGCAGCTCCTCGAACATTTCGATCCGGCCCGACTACCCAAGGAACCTTGGATCATGGCCGCCGACGGGTTGTTGCAACCCAGCGGGTGTCCGTAACGTACGGGATCGACCACTGATCAACCGATCACCACGAGGACAGAGCATGACGAGCGGTGGGTACGACCCCAACCAGAATCCCCAGGGCGGGTACGGCCAGCCGTACCCGCAAGGCCAGCCGCAGTACGGCCAGCAGCCCCAGTACGGGCAGCAGCCGCAATACGGCCAGGACCCCTACGGGCAGCAGCAGCCGCAGTACGGGCAGCAGCCGCAGTACGGGCAGGATCCCTACGGACAGCAGCAGCCGCAGTACGGCCAGCAGCCGCAGTACAACCAGGACCCGTACGGTCAGCCGCAGTACGCGCAGCAGCAACAGGGCTACGGTGCGGGCGGTTACGGTACCGGCGCTCAGCCCGGTGAGCTGCTGCCGCGCTTCGGTGCGCGCCTGATCGACAGCGTCATCGCGGGTATTCCGGCGGGCATCGTGTACTGGGTGCTGTCGTTCATCCTGCCCGCCGGCCTGATCTCGTCGATCCTCGCGCTCGCCGTCTACTTCGCCTTGGTCACCGCCTACTTCGTCGGCATGGAGACCACGCAGGGCACCACCCTCGGCAAGAAGATCCTCGGCATGCGTGTGGTCGGCCCCGGCGGCGCGGCCAACATCGACCCGGTGACCTCGCTCAAGCGCAACCTCTTCCTCGCGGTGAACGTGGTCTATTGCCTCGGCAATCTGGCTTCGTTCGGTCTGGGGATCTACATCGCGGTGAGCATCGAGCAGGACCCGAACAAGCAGGGCTGGCACGACAAGTTCGCGGGCGGCACCCAGGTCGTCAAGGGCTGATCCACCCCGGCAAGCGTTCAGGGGCGCTCCCGCATTGCGGGGGCGCCCCTGATTCGTTTCGCGTGAGGTCGTTTCGACTCATACCCCGGCGACGATGCCGATGATGTTCAGCACCCAGTACAGGATGCCGAGCACGATGCCGCCCACACCGACCCACACGCCGGCCTGGGCCATGCCCTTGCCTTCGTAGTTACCGGACTGCTTCATCTGATTCAGCGCGACAACGCCCAGCACCAAGCCGATGATGCTCGGCAGCAGGAAGCAGCAGGACGCGACACCGGCGATGGAGACGATCATCGCGGCGATGGCCAGACCGTTGGAACCCCCGCCCTGCGGCGCGCCGTACGGCTGATAACCCTGTGGGTAACCGTAATTCGGCTGCTGCGGATAAGGCGCCGGACCCGACTGGTACGGCGACCCGGCCGCGGGCTGCTGGTAGTTCGGGTACTGCGGCTGCTGCGGTTGCGACGGCGGCGGCTGCTGCGGGTACTGCGGGGCGGAGGGGTACCCGGTCGGTTCGGAGTTCGGATACTGCGGCACCGAGCCTTGGGCGCCCGAGTCCGGCGACACGCCTTGGCCGCCGTACTGCTTCCACCACTCGTCGGAATCGCCGGGATTCGTCATGGGTACAGCGTAATGGGCGCAGGCGGACGCGGTCCGCCCAAAGCCGCGCACGACCGCGGCGAAAGCGGGGGTACGCGTATGCGCCCGGAGATGTCGACAGGCCCACGCGGCCGGGTCCGAGCTGGGAAGATGATGCCCGTGAGTGATGTGCACAAAACCGAAGAACACGAAGAGTCTGGACACCCCGCGCCGGACCACGCGGCATTCGCCCAGGTCGCGCGGGGGTACTACCCGCTGATCGTCGCGCTGTTCACCGCGACGCTGATCATCTCGAATATCTGCGCGACCAAGGGCGTCGAATTCTTCGGCGACGAATCGGTGACGGTGGGGCCGTTCCAGGTCCTACCGATCGTCACCGACGGCGCGTTCTTCCTCTTTCCTCTGGCCTACGTCCTCGGCGACGTGCTGAGCGAGGTGTACGGCTTCCGCGCCACCCGGCACGCCATCTACTACGGCTTCGGCGCCCTGCTGCTGACCGTGCTGTGCTTCGCCGTCGCGCTCCGCCTGCCCTCGGCGAGCTTCTACGAGAACCAGGAGGCGCTGCGCACCATCGTCGGCCCGGTGCCGCGGCTCGTGATCGCCGGTCTCGCCGGATATTTCGTCGGCCAGCTGCTGAATTCCGCGACGCTGGTGCTGATCAAGGAGCGCACCAAGGAGAAGCACCTGTGGGCCAGGCTGATCGGCTCCACCGTGGTCGGCGAATTCGCCGACACCCTGATCTTCTGTTCCATCGCCGCGGGGGCCATCGGCATCGAAACCTGGCAGCAGTTCGTGAATTACGTGATCGTCGGCTTCCTGTGGAAGACGCTGGTCGAGGTGCTCGTCATGCCGATCACCTACCGGGTGATCGCGCTGCTCAAGAAGCACGAACCGAGCTACGCACCGCGCTCGACCGACCCGCTGCACGCTTAGCACGTCGCCTGTCCCTCGCCACACACGCTGCCTACGCGTCACAGCGTCGGCCGAGCTGTGACACGTAGGCAGCGTGTGTGGCGAGCAGGTCAGGTGTGGCTAGGGCGTACGGATGCGACCCTGCCAGCGGCCCAGGGTCTCGGCCTTGAACTCGTCGAACCAGCCGTCGTCGATGCTGGCGCGGATGCGGTCGACCAGGCGAACGGTGAAGCGCTCGTTGTGAATCGTGCACAGCGTGGCGGCCAGCATCTCCTTGGCCTTGAAGAGATGGTGGAGGTAGGCGCGGGTGTAGTGCGCGCAGGTGTAGCAGTCACAGGTCTCGTCGATCGGGGTGAAGTCGCGACGGAACCGGCTGGTGTTGATGTTGAAACGGCCCTCGGCCACGTAGATGGCGGCATTGCGGGCCACGCGGGACGGATTCACGCAGTCGAAGGTGTCCGCGCCGTTCTCGACCGCGACGAAGACGTCCTCCGGCTCGCTGATGCCGAGCATGTGCCTCGGCTTGTCCTGCGGCAGTTCATCGCAGCACCAGCCGACGATGGCGCCGAGGTTGTGCTTCTCCAGCGCGCCGCCGATGCCGTAACCGTCGAAATCCGTTCCGCCCGCGCCACGGACCGCTTCCAGCTCGCGGCATGCCTTGCGGCGCAGGTCTTCGTACTGCGCGCCCTGGATGACGGCGAACAGCGCCTGGTACGGACGGTGCGTGCGCGCCGCCGTCAGCCGCTCGTGTTCGTCGATGCAGCGCTGCGCCCACTCGTGCGTGCGTTGCAGCGACTTCTCTTGGTAGGCACGGGTGTTCAGCAACGTGGTGAGCTCGTCGAAGGCGAACATGATGTCCGCGCCGAGCTGGTGCTGGATGCCCATCGAGACTTCCGGGGTGAACCGGTGCTTGGAGCCGTCCAGGTGCGAGCGGAATGTGACGCCGTCGTCGTCGACGGTGGCCAGGCGCTCCTTGCCCGCGGCGATCACGTCGTCGCTGCGCACGTCGACGGACTCCATGGCCAGCACTTTCTTGAACCCGACGCCGAGCGACATCACCTGGAAGCCGCCGCTGTCGGTGAAGGTGGGCCCCGGCCAGTTCATGAACGCGCCGAGCCCGCCCGCCTCGTCCACGATGTCGGCGCCCGGTTGCAGGTAGAGGTGGTAGGCGTTGGCCAGCAGCGCCTGCGCGCCCAGCTCGCTCATCGTCTCCGGGAGCACCGCCTTGACCGTCGCCTTCGTGCCGACGGGGATGAACGCGGGCGTCGCGATCGCGCCGTGCGGCGTCTGGATGACGCCCGTGCGACCGTGCCGTCCCTCCAGCCGGGCGCCGACGGTGAACGAGAACGATTCCGGAGCTGACACGCCTCTCATCCTCGCAGGCGGCCCTGTGCGTTCCGCGTCCGACCAACTCACTGGACTTAAACTCCAGTCATGAGCGCCGTCAAAGGGACGAACAAGCGGGCCCTCAAAGCCCAGGAGACGCGGCGGCGGATCCTCACCGCCGCGGGCGAGCTGTTCGTCGAACAGGGCTACGGCGCGAGCAACCTGCAGGAGATCGCCGCGCGGGCGGGCGTGGCCGTGCAGACCATCTACTTCGGGTTCGGCAACAAGCGCACCCTGCTGAAGGAACTGGTCGACGTCACGATCGCCGGCGACGACGAACCGGTGGCGACCATGGAACGGGACTGGTTCCGCGCCGCGCTGGCCACCGAGACCGCGCCGGAGCACCTGCGCGCGCACATCACCGGCACCCGGCCGGTGCTCGAACGCATCGCACCGATCCACAAGGTGATCGAGACGGCCGCGGCGACCGACCCGGAGGTCGCGGCGATGTGGCCCGCCGACCCGGCCGATCAGCGCTACACCGTGCAACTGCGCACCGCCACCGCGCTGATGAGCAAACCCGGTGCGCGCCAGGATGTCTCGGCCGACGAGGCGGCCGACCTGCTCTACGGCCTGCTCAGCACCGAACTGTTCCTGCTGCTGGTCCGCACCAGGGGCTGGTCGGCGCAGCGCTGGGAGGAGTGGGTCTACCGGACGCTGCTCCCCCAGCTCTGCGCCTGAATCAGGCCTCGGCGGCCGCGGCCGCGAACTGGGCGCTGTACAACCGGTAGTACGCCCCGCGCTCCTCGAGCAGCTGCTCGTGCGTGCCGTGCTCGACGATCCGGCCCGCCTCCATCACGACGATCAGATCGGCGTCGCGGATGGTCGAAAGCCGGTGCGCGATGACGAAACTCGTCCGGTCCTTGCGCAGCGCCGCGGTGGCGTGCTGCACCAGCAATTCGGTGCGGGTGTCCACCGAGCTGGTCGCCTCGTCCAGCACCAGGATCGACGGCTTGGCCAGGAACGCGCGGGCGATGGTGATCAGCTGCTTCTCACCGGCGCTGACGCCCGAGCCCTCCTCGTCGAGGATCGTGTCGTAGCCCTCGGGCAGCGCGTGCACGAAGCGGTCGACGTAGGCGGCGCGAGCCGCGGCGAGGATCTCCGCTTCGCTCGCGTTCGGATTGCCGTAGGCGATGTTCTCGCGGATGGTGCCGCGGAACAGCCAGGTGTCCTGCAACACCATGCCGATTCGCGAGCGCAGGTGGTCGCGGGTGATCTCGGTGATGTCGACGTCGTCGATGGTGATGGTGCCCGCGTCCAGCTCGTAGAAACGCATGAGCAGGTTCACCAGCGTGGTCTTGCCCGCGCCGGTGGGGCCGACGATCGCCACCACGTGTCCTGGCTCGGCGACCAGCGAGAGTCGCTCGATGACCGGCTTCTCCGGTTCGTACCGGAACGAGACGGCCTCGAACTCGACCCGCCCGCGATCCACCGGTCGCACGTTCTCCATGACCGGGTCCGGGCTCTGCTCCTCGGCGTCGAGGATCTCGAAGATCCGCTCGGCCGAGGCCACGCCGGACTGCAGCAGGTTCGCCATCGCGCCGATCTGGGTCAGCGGCTGACTGAACTGCCTGGAGTACTGGATGAACGCCTGCACCTCGCCGAGCGAGATGTGGCCCGTCGCCACCCGCAGGCCGCCGACCAGCGCGACCAGCACGAAGTTCACGTTCCCGAGGAACATGATCGAGGGCATGATCAGACCCGAGATGAACTGCGCCTTGAAGCTGGATTCGTAGAGCGCCTGGTTACGCTCGTCGAACTCCCGGCTCACCTCGCGGCCGCGGCCGAACGCGGTGACCACCTCGTGGCCGGTGTAGGCCTCCTCGACCTGGGCGTTGACCAGACCGGTGTACTTCCACTGGTCGACGAAGTGCGGCTTGGATCGTTTGGCGATCTGCGCGGTGACGACGATCGCGCCGGGCACGGTGAGCAGCGCGATGAGCGCCAGCAGCGGCGAGATCCAGAACATCATGATCAGGATGCCGATCACCGAGAACACCGAGACGATCAGCTGGCTCATGGTCTGCTGCAGGCTCTGCGAGACGTTGTCGACGTCGTTGGTGACCCGGCTCAGCACGTCGCCGCGCGGCTGAGAGTCGAAGTAGCGCAACGGCAGCCGGTGGATCTTGTCCTCGACCTCGCTGCGCAGCCGCTTCACCGTCCGGTTGATGACGATGTTGAGCAGGTAGCCCTGGAGCCAGCCGAACACCGAGGCGCCGGCGTAGAGCGCGAGCACGACCAGCAGCACCCGGCCCACCGCGCCGAAATCCACGCCGACGCCGGGGACGACGTTCATGGCGTTGAGCATGTCGGCCAGGGTGTCGTTGCCGCTCTCCCGCAGCCGCTCGACGGCCTGCTCCTTGGACAGACCGCGCATCGCCTCCAGATTCCTGCCGACGACGCCGTCGAAGACCAGGTTGGTCGCTTTGCCGAGCAGGTAAGGGCCGAGGGTGTTGAGCACCACCGAGACGATCGCGAGGCCGACGATGCACCAGACGTAGAACCGTTCGGGAGCCAGCCTGCGCAGCAACCGCTTCAGCGACGGCCCGAACGATTTCGCCTTGGCGTCCGGTGATCCGGGAGTGGGAGCTCCTGGCCTCATCGCGCCTCCTCCGCACTCAGCTGGGACGCCACGATCTCCTGATACTCGGGACAGTCGCGCAGTAATTGTTCATGGGTGCCGATGCCCGCCATCACGCCGTCCTCGAGTACCACGATCTGGTCGGCGTCGCGGATGGTGGCGATGCGCTGCGCGACGATGATCACCGAGGCGTTCCTGGTTTCCGGCTTCAGCGCCTCGCGCAGCCTGGCGTCGGTGGCGACGTCGAGCGCGGAGAACGAATCGTCGAACAGGTAGACGCGCGGCTTGCGCCCCAGCGCACGCGCGATGGCCAGGCGCTGGCGCTGGCCGCCGGAGACCGTGGTGCCGCCCTGGGCGACCGGCGTCTCCAGACCCTGCGGCATGTCCCGCACGAAGTCGGCGGCCTGCGCGATCTCCAGGCAGCGCCAGAGTTCTTCGTCGGTGGCGTCCGGGTTGCCGTAGCGCAGGTTGCTCGCGACCGTGCCGGAGAACAGGTACGCCTTCTGCGGCACCAGGCCGATCTGTTCGCGCAGTACTTCCAGATCGAGGTGGCGGACGTCGGTGCCGCCCAGGTACACCGCGCCGTCGGTGACGTCGATCAGCCGCGGGATCAGGTTGAGCAGCGTGGTCTTGCCGGAGCCGGTGGAGCCGACGATGGCCGTCATGGTGCCCGGCTCCACCTGGAATCGGATGGCGCGCAGCACCGGCTTCTCCGCTCCAGGGAACGCGAACTCGCAGAACTGGAAGTCGACCGTCGCCGGATCGCCCTTGAACGGCTGCGGCAGACGCGGCGGCAGCACCGAGGACTCGGTGGCGAGCACCTCGCCGATCCGGTCGGCCGACACCGCGGCGCGCGGGGCCATCATGGCGAGGAACGATGCCATCATGACCGCCATCAGGATCTGCATGATGTAGGACAACATCGCGGTGAGCGAGCCGATCTGCATCTCGCCGGAGTCGATCAGGTGCCCGCCGAACCAGATCACCCCCACCGCTGTGACATTGCTGATCAGCATGACCAGCGGGAACATCAGCGCCATCAGCTTGCCGACGCGCAACGAGGCCTCGGTGAGATCGGTGTTGGCCAGGCCGAACCGCCAGGTCTCCTGCCGCTCCCTGACGAACGCCCGCACCACTCGGATGCCGGTGATCTGCTCGCGCAGCACCCGGTTGACCCCGTCGATGCGCTCCTGCATGTCACGGAAGCCCGGGACCATCCTGGCCACGATGAACCCCATCGACAGCGCCAGCGCGGGCACCGCGATCAGCAGCAGCCAGGACAGGCTCAGGTCTTCGCGCAGCGCCATGACGATGCCGCCGACGCACATGATCGGCGCCATCACCAGGATGGTCGCCGACATCACGATGAGCAGCTGCACCTGCTGAATGTCGTTGGTGTTGCGGGTGATCAGCGAGGGCGCGCCGAACATGCCGACCTCGCGGGCGGAGAACGTGCCGACCCGGTGCACCAGAGCGCCGCGCAGATCGCGGCCCGCGCCCATGGCGGCCTGCGCGCCGAGATAGACCGAGACCGAGGACGCGACGATCTGCACGCCGGTGACCGCGAGCATCCACAGCCCGGTGGTCCAGATGTAGCCGATATCGCCCTTGGTGACGCCGCCGTCGATCAGATCGGCGTTCAAGCTCGGCAGGTAGAGCATCGCGATGACCGAAACCAGCTGGAGCGCAACGACCCCCGCCAGTTGTGCGCGGTAGGGGTACAGATGGGTCCTGAGCAGTCTGATCAACATGATGCTTGGCAGGCTACCGGCAATCGCCGACAGCTGTCGTGAAGTTTTCTCCCGGCGGAAATCCCAGCTCAGCGCCGTGCCCAGGCGCCGGGGTCACCGGTGAGCGCCTCCACGAACTCGGGCAAACCGTCGGCGACGATGTCGGCGATCGTCACGTTCTCCAGCACCGAGCGGATGTTCACGCGCAGCGCGATCCACACCCGCTGCAGCGGTTCGGCGGTACCCGGATACTTCACGTCCTCCGGCCGATGCCCGCGCACCGAGGCGAGCGGGCCCTCGACCGCGCGAATCACGTCGGCAATGGAGATCTCGGACGCGGGCCTGGCCAGCGAGTAGCCGCCGTCGGGGCCGCGCCTGCTGACGACCAGCTCGGCGCGGCGCAGCTCCCCCAGCACGGTCTCGAGCACCTTCGGCGGAATCCGCTGCGCGGTCGCGATGGCGTCCGCCTTGATCTTGGCCTCCGGTGTGGCCGAGGCGATCTCCAGCAGGGTCCGCACCGCGTAATCGACCTTCGCGGTGATGTGCACGGCTACTCCCAGGCGTGTTCGACGACGCGCTCGAATCTACGCGGTGCCGCAGGCGGTCAACACGCAGGTGGCCGAGTCGAGCAGCGTGGATTCCAGCAGCGAGTCGTCGGCGCCCGGCACCAGCTCCTTCGAGATCAGCGCCACCCCGAGCACTTCGAGCGCGGCGCAGGCTCGCACCCGCGCCTCGTCGTTCGGATTCGGGCCCGCCAGCCAATCGCGCAGCACCTGGTTGGAATCCCTCAGGTCCGGATATCGGTCGGCCATCGCGTTGACGATCGCCACCGCGTCGCGCACGCACAGCGCGCCCGCGTCGCGGTGCCGGATGAGCCCGCGCAGGTAACCGCGCAGCACCGCGCGCACGCCCTCGGCGTTGTGCGGGACCGCGTCGATGTCCTCGACGACCGAGCGCAGATGATCGATGATCGGGTCGATGATCGCCAGGAGCAGATCGAGCTTCGAGGGGTAGTGATAGTACAGCGACGCCTTTGTGATTCCGACCGCATCCGCGACCTCACGAAGGCTCGTCTGCTCGAATCCTTTGGCGCCGAATAGCTTCACAGCCGCGTCGCGAATCGCGATTTTAGTGCCACTACCTGCGATAACGCTCTCGGGTGCGTCGGGTCCGGCCATTGGATGATCCTCTCATCAATCCTGCGCAGGGCTAAGGTTGCCACCAAAATTGAGGTTGTACCTCCACTTACCCGCTCGGTAGTCTACCTACCGCACGGTAGGCAGAAGCGTATATGGAGGCGGGGACAGCAGGGAGCCCCGCGAGAGTGTTGTCTGCACGCCACGATCCAGCACGCCCCAGTCATCGCTAGGAGTACCCCTCGTGTCCGTTTACCTCTATAGATTCGGAAAGTTCGCTTTCCGCCGGAAATGGATAGTGCTTCCGGTCTGGCTTGTCCTGTTCGTGCTCCTGGGTGGCCTGGGCTCGCAGCTCAGCAAGCCGATGAGCAACGACTTCAGCATGCCCGAGCTGCCCTCGGCCCGAGCCAACGACATTCTCGACAAGCACTTCCCCGGTGCGTCCGAGGCGTTCAAGTTCGACGCCGTCACCGGAACCTACGTCATCGGCGCCCCCGAGGGGCAGAAGCTGACCGATCCCGCGAACCGTGCGGCGGTCGAGGCGTTCATCGCCAAGCTCGGCGAGCTCGGCATCGTCGACCACGAGAAGCCGATCTCGAACCCGATCGACGCCGCCGACAAGATGGGCTGCCTGGCCAATCCCGATCCCTCGCAGTGCAGCGGCGCACCGCTGAACGTGCTGAGCAAGGACGACCCGAACTCCGTCGCCGTCATCAGTGTGCCGTTCAGCATCGCGAAGTTCTCCGACGTCACCGAGGAGAACCGCAAGGCGGCCTACGACGTGGGGGCCGACGCCAGGAACTCCGGTCTCGTCGTCGAGGTGAGCGGTTCCATCGCCCAGACTCAGGAGCAGCCGAGCGGTACCGCCGAGCTGATCGGCATGGGCGTCGCGCTGGTCGTGATGATCGTGGCCTTCGGCGCCATCGTGGCGGCCTTCGTGCCGATCGTCACCGCGATAATCGGCCTCGGCGCGGCCACCTCGGTCATCATGCTCGGCACCTCGGTCATCGAGGTCCCCAGCTTCACCACGTTCCTCGCCTCGATGATCGGTATCGCGCTCTCCATCGACTACGCGCTGTTCATCGTGTCCAGGTACAAACACGAACTCGCCGTACAGGATTCGCCGGAAGAGGCGGCGGGCACCGCGCTCGGCACCGCCGGTTCCGCGGTGGTGTTCGCCGGCCTGACCGTGATCATCGCCCTGGCCGGGCTCAGCATCGTCGGCGTCGAGTTCCTGACCTTCATGGGCCTGGGCGGCGCGATCGCGGCAGGCTTCGCGGTCATCACCGCGACCACGCTGATGCCCGCGCTGCTCGGCGCGTTCGGCCGGTTCCTGTTCAAGCCCAAGCTGCCGCTGGTCGCCAAGCACGACCCGGAGAACGACGCCATCGTCACCAACGGCATGCGCTTCGGCCGCCTGATCGGCAAGGCGCCGTGGGTCGCGCTGATCCTGTCCGTCGTGGCGCTCGGCGCGCTCGCCGCCCCCGCGGCCGGACTGAACCTCGGCCTGCCCGGCGAGGACAGCATGCCCAAGACCTCCACCGTGCGTAAGGCCTACGAACTGCGCACCGAAGGCTTCGGCGAAGGCAGCAACGGCGTGCTCAACGTCGCGGTCGACCTGAGCAACGTCGCACCGGAGAAGCGCGACGAGGCGGTCAACGCCCTGCGCGATCGGCTCGCGTCCTACGACAACATGGACTACGTCACCGAACCGCAGTTCAGCGGCGAGGACAAGGCGGGCGCGCTGCTCGACGGCGTGCCGAAGTCGGGCCCGAACAACCAGGACACCAAGGACCTGGTGCGCGACGCCCGCGATGCCGAGGCGGAGCTGAAGGCGCAGTACGGGATCGAGTACGGCATCACCGGCACCACCGCCATCTACGCCGACGTCGACCACGTGCTGCTCAGCAAGATCGCGCCGTACCTGGCCATCGTGGCGGGCGCCGCGTTCATCCTGCTGATCCTGGTGTTCCGCTCGATTCTGGTTCCGCTGACCGCGGCGCTCGGCTTCCTGCTCTCCATGGCCGCGACCTTCGGCGCGACCGTGCTGATCTTCCAGGAGGGCAGGCTCGGCCTGATCGACGATCCGCAGCCGATCGTCAGCTTCCTGCCGATCATGCTCATCGGCCTCGTCTTCGGTCTCGCCATGGACTACCAGGTGTTCCTGGTGACCCGCATGCGCGAGGAATACGTGCACGGCAAGTCGCCCAAGGAAGCGGTGGTCGCCGGCTACCACCACGGCGCGCGCGTGGTGACCTCCGCTGCGATCATCATGATCTCGGTGTTCGCCTCCTTCATCCTGGAGACGGACGTGACCGCGAAGACCTTCGGTTTCGCGCTGGCGGCAGGTGTCCTGTTCGACGCCTTCATCGTCCGCATGGTCCTGATCCCGGCGCTGCTGGTGATCATGGGCAAGTGGTCCTGGTGGATGCCGAAGTGGCTGGACCGGATCGTGCCCGATATCGATGTCGAGGGCACCAAGCTGCGTGAACTGCAGCGGAAGTCCGTCGAGCTGAAGAAGGAACCGGTCGCCGTGAGCTGATCGGATTCCGCCGACCGTCGGCCCCGCACCCTGGTCTGGGTGCGGGGCCGACGTGTTTCCGGGGGTTCTTGATCTCGCGCTCGGTCCGCAGCAGACTCGGGGTGTTCGACTCTTTGCTCGGTTGACCGCCTGCGCATCGGCGCGGCGGCGGTAGTTCGTGAATGCGCGGCGGGTGAGCCCGCGCGCTTGTGCCCGAACCGGCTCGACCCGATCACCGCGAGGAGAACCCGTTGTCCGTGTATCTGTACCGGTGGGGAAAATTCGCTTTCCGCCGCAAGTGGATCGTGCTGCCGGTATGGCTCGTCCTCTTCCTGCTCCTCGCCGCGCTCGGCACGCAGTTGAAGGAACCGATGACCGACGACTTCAGCCTGCCGAATCTGCCGTCCGAGCGGGCGACGGAAATCCTCGACGAACACTTCCCCGGCATGTCCGCGGCGTTCGAGTTCGACGCCGTCACCGGGACGTATGTGATCGGCGCGCCCGAGGGGCAGAAGCTCACCGACCCGGTGAATCACGAGGCGGTCGTCGCGCTGATCGGCAGCTTGCAGCGCCTCGGCATCGTCGACCACGCCAAGCCGCTGGTCGACCCGGTCGCCGCGGCCAAGCAGATGGGCTGCCTCGTGCCGGAGCCGAACGTCTCCACCTGTAGCGGAGCGCCGCTGAACGTGCTCAACAAGACCGAGCCCGACACCGTCGCGGTCGTGAGCGTGCCGTTCACCATCAAGGAGTTCGCCGACATCACCGCCGAGGATCGGGCGGCCGCCTACGACGCCGCCGACGCCGCGCGCAACGCCGGGCTGACCGTCGAGCTCAGCGGAACCATCGCGATGGAGCAACAGGTCCCGAGCGGCAAGTCGGAGATGATCGGCATGGGCGTCGCGCTGATCGTGATGATCGTGGCCTTCGGCGCCCTCGTGGCGGCCTTCGTGCCGATCGTCACCGCGATCGTCGGCCTCGGGGCGGCGACATCGCTGATCCTGCTCGGCACCTCGGTGCTGTCCATCCCCAGCTTCACCACGTTCCTCGCCTCGATGATCGGCATCGCGCTCTCCATCGACTACGCGCTGTTCATCGTGTCCAGGTACAAACACGAACTCGCCGTACAGGATTCGGCCGAGGAAGCCGCAGGCACCGCGTTGGGCACTGCCGGGTCCGCGGTGGTGTTCGCGGGGCTGACCGTGATCATCGCGCTCGTCGGGCTCAGCGTCGTCGGCGTCAGGTTCCTGACGTTCATGGGTCTCGGCGGCGCGATCGCGGCGGCCTTCGCGGTGCTGGTCGCGCTGACGCTGATGCCCGCGCTGCTCGGCGCGCTCGGGAGGTTCCTCTTCAAGCCCGAGCTGCCGTTCATCGCCACGCACGACCCGGAGGACGACTCGATCATCACCAACGGCATGCGCGTCGCCCGGCTGATCGGCCGCGTTCCGGCCGTCACGCTGGTGCTCAGCGTCGTGGTGCTCGGCCTGCTCGCCGCGCCCGCGGCCGGACTGAACCTCGGCCTGCCCGGCGAGGACAGCATGCCCAAGACCTCCACCGTGCGTAAGGCCTACGAGCTGCGCACCGCAGGCTTCGGCGAAGGCAGCAACGGGGTGCTCAACGTCGCTGTCGACCTCACCGACGTGCCCGTGGATCGCCGGGCGGAAGCGCTGAACGCACTGCGCGACAAGCTGATCTCCTACGCCGACATGGACTACGTGACCGAGCCGACGCTGAGCCGGGACGGCAACGGAGCGCTGCTCGACGGCGTGCCGAAGTCGGGCCCGAACAACCAGTCCACCAAGGATCTGGTGCGCGACGCCCGCGAAGCCGAAGCAGGCTTGAAGGCCGAGTACGGCATCCAATACGGCATCACCGGCACCACCGCCATCTACGCCGACATCGACCACGTGCTGCTCAGCAAGATCGTGCCCTACATGGCGATCGTCGCCGGGGCGGCCTTCGTCCTGCTGATCCTGGTGTTCCGTTCGATTCTGGTGCCGCTGACCGGCGCGCTCGGGTTCCTGCTCTCCATGGCCGCGACGTTCGGCGCGACCGTGCTGATCTTCCAGGACGGCGAGCTCGGGCTGATCGACGATCCGCATCCGATCGTCAGCTTTCTGCCCATCATGCTGATCGGTCTGGTGTTCGGCCTGGCGATGGACTACCAGGTGTTCCTGGTGACCCGCATGCGCGAGGAGTACGTGCACGGCGCCTCGCCCAAGGAGGCCATGGTCAACGGCTACCACCACGGCGCGCGCGTGGTCACCGCGGCGGCGATCATCATGATCTCCGTGTTCGGTTCGTTCCTGCTGGAATCCGACCCGACCGCCAAGTCCATGGGTTTCGCGCTGGCGGCGGGCGTGCTGCTCGACGCCTTCCTGGTCAGGATGGTGCTGATCCCCTCGCTGCTGGTGCTGATGGGCGAGTGGGCGTGGTGGATGCCGAAGTGGCTGGACAAGATCGTGCCGGATATCGACGTGGAGGGCGCGCGGCTACGCGAGCTGCGAGCCCGGACGGGCGCCGCGCGGGAGTCCGTCGCGGTCAGCGACTGACCCCCGCGCGGTCGAATCGGCTCCGCACCTGTTCGGTGTGGGTCCGTTCTCGTCCCGGACGCAGCCGCCCACGGCCCAGCGATGGCCGGATCGAAGGCGAAGCTACGCCCGGCAACCGGTAGCTGACCGCCCGGCGCTACCGGGTTGCTACCGAGTCACTCACTCGGCCGCGGCACGGCACAGTTCGACACCTTGGGGTTGAGTCCCATGTAATTCAGCGGGCCGGAGACCGCGGTCAGCGCGATCGTGCCGAATCCGGCGCAGTTGATCGGCCCGCTGGTGAAGTACTGCCGCTGGCCTGCGGCGATCATGCCGATGGCCAACCACACCAGGAGCAGCAGACTGAACCACCGCATCCCGGATTCGCGCGCAGCCCGCCCGTGAGTCACTCGCTCGCGCATAGTCATCGCTTCCTTCCACACTCGCGCCGACTGGCGTAAGGGGGGAGATACCCTCATGCCCCGCGGTTACTCCCAGTGCGCTCGGCCACAGTTCGGGCGACATTTCGCAACGAAGGAAGGCGGGTGCGGCAACCGGGCAGTCAAAATTCTTTTACTTTGCACACCTAGCTTTTTGGCTCGTGGTCGTCACTTCGGTCGAACAGATACCGCTGCGCACACTCCCCCCTCTCACCACTCGAACGCCCATCGATCGGGTGCCCGCGCCACTGCTGGTGCTCGGCGCGATGGTCTCCATCCAGGTCGGCGCGGCCGTGGCCAAACAGCTGTTCCCGCTCGCGGGCGGCGCGGACGTGGTCGCCTGCCTGCGCATCGCCGTCGCCGGCGTGCTCGCCCTGCTGCTCTGGCGGCCCGCGCTGCGGGTGCCTCGCCACGCGCTGCCCGGTATCGCCGGGCTCGGAATAGCCATCGCCGCAATGAATCTCTGCTCCTACGCGGCTATCGAACGGATTCCGCTCGGCGTCGCGGTCACCATCGAATTCCTCGGCCCGCTCACCGTCGCCCTACTCGGATCACGCAAGCCGCGCGACGCGTTCTGGGTGCTCCTCGCGGGAGCGGGCGTACTGCTGCTCATGGATTCCGGCGGACCGATGTCGTGGACCGGCGTGCTGTTCGCCCTGCTCGGCGGCGCCGGGTGGGGCGCGTACATCGCCTGTAGCTCGGTGGTCGGGCGGCACACCGCGGGCCACGACGGGCTCGCGCTGGCCATGGCGTTCAGCGGCGTCATCGTGCTGCCTTTCCTTGTGGCGCAAGGCAGTTCGGCATTGCTGAACCCGCTGCTGCTGGCCGGGGTCGCCGTGATCGCGGTGTGCTCGTCGCTGGTGCCGCACGCCATCGAGCTGACCGCGCTGCGGCGGATCAACGCGTCGGTGTTCGGGGTGTGGATGAGTTTGGAACCGGCGGCCGCCGCGCTGGCCGGGTGGATGTTGCTGGGCCAGGGTCTACACGCGGCGCAGTGGGGCGGCGTCGCGATCGTGGTCGTGGCCGCCGCGGGCTCGGCCTATTTCGCGGCCGATCGAAGGCCCGTAGCAGCGCCGCACGAGGCTGGGCACACGGTGGCCGACAGCGCATCACCTGCCCCGCGACCGCGGGATCTGGCCGCGGCTGCCCGCTGAACGAATCGGCCCCGGCGGTCGAGAAGACCGGCGGGGCCATGGTTCCGTCGCCCGGCGCGCTACCCGCGCCGACTACGGACTCGGCTGCGGCACATTGCAATCCGAGACCTTCGGATTCACGCCCATGTAGTTGAGCGGACCCGCGATCACCGTGACCGCGATCGTGCCTGCACCGGCGCAATTGACCGGGCCGCTGTCGAAGTAGTCGCGCTGGACGCAGGCGGCCACTCCGATCAACAACCAGATCAAGACGATCAGACTTCCGATTCTCATGTAACTCTCGCGCATCGTTCCCACGCGGACGGCTCGGCGGCGCATTAGGCGTCACATCCCTTCCCGCTTCCATCTGTTCCGCGTATACCCGGAATTCGAGGTTCTACCGCGCGAATCGGACACCAGCCGACATCCGCCCACTCGCCCCCGCCCGCGCTGCCGGGCGGGGGCCTTTTGTCGTCCGTGGCGCCGACTACGGGACCGCTCGAGCGCCCGCCGGTACGTGCGGCACCGCGGCGCGCGGGTCGAAGCCTTTGAACGCGAGGGCGATAACGAAGCCCGCCGCTTCTTCCAGTTGCCTGGCACGGTCGAGCCCGCCGAGCACGGCGGCTTCCGCACCGGCATCGCGAACCAGGGTCTCGGTGACGCGCAAAGCATTTGGATGATCCCCGCAGATCGCGACGGTCACGGGGTGGCCGGGCAGCTCACCCCACTGCTCGGCGGGGAAGAGGTGGAACGCCTTGACCACGTTGGCACCCGGCGCGAGTTCGGCCACGCGTTGCGCACCCGACCCGCCGGGCGGCGTGGACAGCACACCGACCCCGTGATCGACGGCGTTGGTCGGGTCGATCAGCGTCGTGCCCGCGAGTGTCCCCGTGGCGGATTCGGCGCTGCGCAGGATGTCGGCCACGCCGTCCCAGGCCACCGCGAGCAGCACCGCATCGGCCCCGGCGACGGCCTCGCGTACCGTGGTCGCTCGGGCGCCGCCACCCAGACGAGCAGCCAGCGTCCGGGCTTTGTCCTGCGATCGCCCCGCGACGGTGACGTGGTGTCCCGCCCGCGTCCAGCAGCCGCCCAGCGCGGCGGCCAGCGTGCCCGTGCCGAGAATCCCGATCCGCATCATGTCTCCCTTGTCGCATCCATTCGGTCGACGGCTACGGTAGGGAAACCGATACGCACCGATCGGTGCGTGACAAGGGGCGATCATCGGGGACATGAGCGGTTACCAGGACCGACGCCGAGAGCTGGTCGCGGACTGCCGGGTGCGAGCGGCGACCGACCTGTTCGCCCACACCTGGGACCCGGTCGTGCTGGTCGCCCTGCACACCGGCCCCCGCCGCCGCAGCGACCTGCGCGCCGACATCGGCGGAGTCAGCGACAAAGCCCTCACCGAGGCGCTGCACCGCCTGCTCGGCCACGGCCTGATCGAGCGCCACCGATTCCCCGAGGCGCCACCCCGCGTCGAATACGGCCTGACCAGGTTGGGAGCGAGCCTGGTCGACGGCCCGATGAAAGCCATGGGCGAATGGATCCTCCAGAACGGCGACGACCTACTCGCCGCCCAGGACGACGCGGAGAACGAGCGCACACCGGCGTGCGATGCGCCCCCAATGCCTACTCCGGCGGACACCCTTCGGTGCCGGTTCCCGAGTTGATCCAGGAGTGCGACAGGAAAGGCAGTCGGCAGTCGCTCGATGTCACTGCGGCGGCCATGCCGCCGAGCGAGTCGATCCGCCGCCGGCTCTGTGGAGACAAGCTGGTGGTGCGTGTCACACCGCACCGATGTCAGTTTCCGGATCCCCGGATTCACCAACTCCCGGCGGCAACCATGGCCGATCCCCCGGTGGAAGTTCGCCACTTCTGACGCCGAGGTCCGCACGCGCGCATTCATAGAACTCATTCCTTCGGCGCCCCATCTCCGAGTACCGTCGGACGTACTCCGCAGGCTCGATGACATGCCCCCGAGCGGCCCAGCCGAGTTCCCAAGCCGCCCGGTTCCACGCGCGCGCCGCCGCCACAGCCTCAGGGGAGCCGAGTAGCAAGACCCCTTCCCACTTGATGGTCTTCTCCGCCTCCGCTTCGGCCAACGCCAGTAATCCGACTTCGATGTCGATGGGTAGGGCCACGGCGGGATAGCCTCGTGCTGCCGCCAGCCGATACGAGATCTGCACGTACTGCTTCAGCGCGTTTGCGTACTCGCTGTACGCTGTCAACCGTTTGTCATCCCACCGCGTATCCTGACTTCGTCGCCATTTCGCCCGCTCCGTCAAGGTAGTCGCGGCAAATGTCGATCCAGCACCCAAAACCACTGCGCTCAGCGTAAGTAGCTGCTGTACAACCGAATTCACCGTTCGATTCTGAGGCAATCCGAGTTCGGCGGCTACACCATCCGCAAAAGCCCGGGCCCCTGCCAGCGGTAACAGACGATCCTCCGATGGCAGGCGAGGTCGGTCGCACCTTGCGCGTCGCGATGAGAAAGCCCCACCCGAGTGGGTCGGGTGGGGGGTGGGCGACGCGGATGCCGCTCCTACACCATGTGCAGCCGTACCGCCGGGTCGAGAGCCTTCAAGTCGTCGGGGTCGGAGGTGAGCACCAGGGTTGCCCGCAGCGCTCGCGCCAGGACTGTCACGTGAGCGTCCACCACGTCGGCCGTACCGGTGTCGGCGAGCAATTTCCCGACCGCGTAGGCATGCGCCTCGGTGAGGTCCACCACGCGGAGGGCACGAGTCTTCAACAGCCGAGACACTGCGTGCTGCCGGGGGCTGTTGCGCCAACATTGCGCGAGAACCGTTGCGGGCACAACGATGTCGTAGTTGTTGCGCTGGGCGTACTCGAGGGCGGCCACCGCTGCGGCGCTGTGCTTCTCCAGCCCGATCAGTGCACCGGAGTCGAGAACGACGATCACGCGGCACCGCCGAGAGCGTCAGCAGCGGCGGCGTTCTCGGCGGCGGTGAATGCGGCGGCGGCCTCGGCCCGGTCGGCGTCGGTGACACCGGCCTCGGCGGCAAGTTCAGCAATGATCTCGGCGGCGGCGGCCCAATCCGGCTCGCGCTGCGCGAGCTGGGTGAAGTAGGCCGACACCGAACCCGCCAGTCCGGCGGCTACCGCGTGATTCGCCTTCTCGGCGATGTCGTCGGGAATGCTGATGGTGATCTTGGCCATGAGGCCATTCTACCCACAGGTATGACCGAGTCATACCTGTGATCAGGCCGCTGCCCGAGCAAAGGAAAAGCCCCTCACCCGAGTGAACGGGTGAGGGGCTTTGGCGGTGGCGGAGGGATTTGAACCCTCGGAGGGGGGTTACCCCTCACACGCTTTCGAGGCGTGCTCCTTAGGCCGCTCGGACACGCCACCGCCGACTAGGTTACCTGACCCGGTCCGGATCGCTAAATCGGCTGGGGGCGGTCCCGCTGCCGCGGGGGCGGTCCCGCTGCCGCGGCCCCGATAGATGGGGGCGGTCCCGCTGCCGCGGCCCCGGTAAATGGGGGCGGTCCCGCTGCCGCGGCCCCGATAGATGAGGGCGGTCCCGCTGCCGTGGCCCCGGTAAATGAGGGCGGTCCCGCTGCCACGGGCCCGGTAAGCCCCGGTAAACGGGGGCGGGCTCAGCGCTGGGTGCGGAAGAAGTTGTCGAGGAGGGCGGCGCACTCCGGTTCCAGGACGCCGGCGCGGACCTGCGGGCGGTGATTGAGCCGACGGTCGCGCACCACGTCCCACAGCGAGCCGACGGCGCCCGTCTTCGGCTCCCACGCGCCGAACACCAGCCGCCCGACCCGCGCGAGGACGAGCGCGCCCGCGCACATCGTGCACGGCTCGAGCGTGACCGCCAGGGTCGCGCCCTCCAGCCGCCAGCCGTCCCCGTGCACCGCGGCGGCGCGGCGCAGCGCGAGCACCTCGGCGTGCGCGGTCGGGTCGCCGAGCGCCTCCCTGGCGTTGGCGGCGCGGGCCAGCTCGCGACCGGACGCGTCGAAGACCACCGCACCGACGGGCACATCGCGCGGATCGGCGGCCGCGGCCGCGTCGAGCGCGGCGCGCATCATCGCGACGTCCGAGACGAGCGGGTTCTCGGGCAGCACAGTCATGCGCGCACCGCGATCACCGCGGCAGCTTGTCCAGTATCGCCGAGAGTTCGGTGGCGAAGCCGAGGCGCTGGGCGATCATGCCCAGCTGCTCGTCCGGGTACAGGTCGGTCTCGGCGAGAATCACGCTGAGCACCGGCTCGGGCAGGCCCAAGTCGGCCAGTACCGCGAGATCGCCCTCTTCCCACGGTTCGATGTCGTCGATTTCGTCGGGATCGATATCGGGGATTTCGATGTTCAGTGCCTCGAGCACATCGGCGGCGATGTCGTAATCGATCGCGGCCGTGGCGTCCGAGACCAGCAACCTGGTGCCGCTCGGCGCGGGCCGCAACACGATGAAGAACTCGTCGTCGATGTCCAGCAGACCGAAGACCGCCCCCGAGCTGCGCAATGCCTTCAGCTCGTTTTCCGCAACGGACAAATCGGTGAGCGCAGCCTGGGTCAACGGACTACACCGCCATTTGCCTTCTTCGCGGACAACCGCCACTGCGAACCCTTCCACGTCGTCGTAATCTTCCGACGCCGCCCTGTTCGTGCCCGAGCGCTGTGCTGCCATGGCCGCAACGGTAGTCGGCTCGAGCTCAAATGTTGAAGTCGTATGCGAATCTGTTCCGGTGACTCGCGACCAGAAAGCACCGGTGTGTGTCCTCGGGACGGGCCTGATCGGCGGTTCCCTGCTACGCGCCGCCGTGTCGGCGGGCTATACGGCATTCGGTTACAACAGATCGCAACCCGGGGCGGCCGCCGCACGTGCCGACGGTTTCGACGTGGACGACGACCTGCCCGGCGTGCTCGGCCGGGCCGCGCAAGCCGACGCGTTGATCGTGATCGCGGTGCCGATGCCCGCCGTCGATCACATCCTCGCCTCGGTGGCCACCTTCGCGCCGGAATGCATGCTGACCGACGTGGTGAGCGTGAAAGCCCCGGTCGCCGCCGCGGTGCGCAAGCACGGACTGGCCGGGCGCTTCGTCGGCGGGCATCCGATGGCCGGTACTTCCGAATCCGGTTGGGCGGCCACGGATCCCGAGTTGTTCCGCGACGCGGTCTGGGCGGTGGGCGTCGATGCGGGAACGCACGCGGATCCGTGGCGTCGCGTGGCGTCGCTGGCGCTGGACTGCGGATCGGTGGTGGTTCCGGTGGTCGCCGAGGAACACGATCGTGCCGTCGCGCGGATCTCGCACCTGCCGCACGTGCTCGCCGAGGCGCTGGCCGTCGCGGGCGCGGGCGGCGGGCCGCTCGCGCTCGGCTTGGCCGCGGGATCCTTCCGCGACGGCACCCGGGTCGCGGCGACCGCTCCCGAGCTGGTGCGCGCGATCTGCGAACCGAACGCCGACGCGCTGCTCGCCGTGCTGGAGGAAACGCTGACGGTGCTGAGCGCGGCCCGCGACACCCTGCGCGCGGAGGGCTCGCTCGCCGACCTGACCCAGGCGGGCCACGACGCGAGGAACGACTACGAGACCGCGCGGCGCTGGGAGATCACCGACGTGCGGCCCGGCGACCACGACTGGCTGGAGCGGCTGCGCGAGGCCGGGCGGCGCGGCGGCGTGATCACCGGGGTCTGAACTCGGATGGCCCGAACTCAGATGCGTTCGGCCAGCCCCGGGTAGTCCAGCAGGAAGCCGTCCTCGTCGACGGTGACCGTCGCGCTGGAGACCGGCGACAGCACGCTGATGCCGTCGGTGCCGCTGCTGTAGACCAGGCTGGCCTCTTGAACGAGCAGATCGGGCAGGCGCACGTACACCACAGGCACCTGCACGTCGTCCACCGCGTGCTGGAGCCCGTAGCGCCGGATCGGCAGGGTGTTGAAGAACGGGCTGAGCACCACATCCACGTCGAGCGCACCCGCGAAGGTGGAGCGGACGTGGCTGCCGCCCGCGTCGACCAGCCAGTAGTTCTCCTCGTCCCTGGCGATCGAGGCGTGCCGCTCCCCCGCCGCGGTGGTCGCGCGCAGCGACAGCCGCTTGGTCGCACCGTTCTCGTCGGTGACCAGGTCGTAGGACGCGCTGAAGGCGGGGTGGTCCTCGCACGCCCCGCCGATCATGCGACCGGCGGCGCGAATGCGATTGCCGTTCAGTGTCACGCGCACCGATTCCATCCGCGTGGCGTTGTGCGCGCGCCATGTCAGAATTGCCGGCCACCGAGGTGCCGCCGGTTTGCTGTCGGGGGCGGGGGCTGGATTGGTCACGTATCTACCGTAAGCGAAAAAACCCGGCACGCTGTATTTTTGCGTCGCTCGCGGGTCCCCGTGTGGTCACGCTGCGCTACCTCCTCCTGGCCCGTCGCGAACGCCGCGGGCATCACACCAGTGACTCGCGCCACGCGGCGTGCAGTCCGGCGAAGCGGCCGGTGCCCTCGATCAGCTCGGCGGGGGCGCCGTCCTCGACGATCCGGCCGTGTTCGAGCACCAGCACGCGGTCGGCGATCGCCACGGTGGACAGCCGGTGCGCGATGATCACGGCGGTGCGGTCCCGTAACACTGTCTCCAGCGCCCGCTGAACCAACCGTTCACCAGGGATGTCCAGGCTCGAGGTGGCCTCGTCGAGCACGATGACCGCCGGATCGGCGAGGAAGACCCTGGCGAACGCGACCAGCTGCCGCTGCCCCGCCGAGAGCCTGCCACCGCGCTTGCGCACGTCGGTGTCGAAACCCTCCGGCAGCTTCACGACGAAGTCGTGCAGCCCGACCGCGCGGGCGGCCGCGTGCACCTCGGCATCGGTGGCGTCCGGCCTGCCGAGGCGGATGTTGTCGGCGACCGACCCGGAGAACAGGTAGGACTCCTGGGTCACCATGACGACAGTGCGCCGCAGGTCGGCATCGGAGATCCGGCGCAGATCGATCCCGTCCAGCGTGACCGTGCCGCCGGACGGGTCGTAGAACCTGGTCAGCAGCTTGGCCAGGGTCGACTTGCCCGCACCGGTCGCACCGACGAGGGCGATGACCTGCCCGGCCGGGATCTCCAGCGAGAACTCGGGCAGCACCGGCCCGCGCCCCGCCGCGTCGGTCGCCTCCGGTCCGGGCTCGGCGTCGTAACCGAACCACACCTCGTCCATCCGCACCGCGCCCGCGGCCTTGCCCAGCGGCACCGGATCCTTCGGTTCCGGCACCGAGGGCTCCTCCTCCAGCACGCCGGAGATCTTCTCCAGCGCCGCGGCGGCGGACTGGTAGGAGTTGAACACCTGGGCGAGCTCGTCGAGCGGGCCGTAGAACTCGTTGAGGTACAGCAGGTACGCGGCCAGCACGCCGACGGCGAGGTTGCCCTCGATCACCTGCCACGCGCCGACCACGATGACGATCACCGTGGTGAGGTTGCCGAGCAGCCGGGTGAGTCCGGCGTAATCGCCCATGCCGCGCATGGCGGCGGTGGTCGCGGTCCGGTACTCGGCGTCCTCGACGGCGAGCACGGCCTCGTTGCGCTGCTCGCGGCGGAACGCCTGCACCGCGCGCATGCCGCCCATGGACTCGACGAACTGCACGACGACCTTGGCGATGGCGCCGCGGGTGCGCCGGTAGCCCGCCCGCTGCCTGCGCTGCGCCCACCTGGTCACCAGCGCCAGCGGCACGAAACCGACGAGCACGATGGCCGCGAGGGTCTGGTCCAGGTAGACCAGCAGCACCGCGATGGTGACCACCGAGAGGATCGCGCTCAGCGCCTGGTTCAGCGCGCTCTCCAGCAGTTCCTGGAGCGTTTCGATATCGCCGGTGAGCCGGGCGACCGCCTTGCCCGAGGTGTACTTCTCGTGGAAGCTCACGCTCAGCCGCTGCATGTGCCCGAACAGCCGCACGCGCAGGTCGAACAGCACGCTCTGGCTGAGCCTGCCCGAGACCCGCAGGAAGCTGAAGGTGGTGCACACGCTGATGCCGACCACGGCGAGGTAGCCTGCGACGGTCAGCGTCAGCGGCGTCCAATTGCCCTTGGCGCCTTCGGAAATGCCGGTATCGAGCCCGTAGGCGACGAACAGCGGCGCCGAGACGGTGGCCGCGTTGTCGACCACGATCAGCACCAGCGCCAGCACCGCGAGCCTGCGGTACGGGCGAACCAGGTCGAGCAGCAGCCGCCGGGATCGCCCGGCCAGCACCAGGTTTCCGGTCTCGGTGACCTCTTTGTCCTCGCTGGCGATGCCACGCCAGTCGGCGACCTCGTCGACCGAATCCGGCTCGCTCACCGCGTCTTTCGACACGGTCTCGGTCACGCTTCGCCTCCCATCAATTCGCGGTAGCGGGCACTGCTGCGCAGCAGTTGGTCGTGGCTGCCCTCGGCGACGATGCAGCCCTCGGCCAGCAACGCCACCCGATCGGCCAGCGCCGCGGTGGACGGCCGGTGCGCGACGAGCAGCGTGGTCGCGCCGGCCAGCACGGTGCGCAGCCGTTCCTGCACCCGCTCCTCGGTCTCCACGTCCAGCGCCGACAGCGGATCGTCGAGCACCATGATCCGGGGGCGGTCACCGGCGCTCGCGCGGCCGAGCACCGCGCGGGCCAGGGCCAGCCGTTGCCGCTGGCCGCCGGACAGGCTCAGGCCCTGCTCGCCGATCCTGGTGTCGAGGCCCCACGGCAGCTTGTCCACGAAATCCGTGGCCTGGGCGATGTCCAGCGCGCGGCGCACGTCCTCGTCGGTGGCCTCCGGGTCGCCGAGCGCGACGTTCTCGCGCACGCTGGCCGAGAACAACACCGGGTCCTCGAACGCGACCGCCACCACCGAACGTAGGTCCGACACCCGCATCGAGGCGATGTCGATGCCGTCGATGGTGATCACGCCGCCGGTCACGTCGTAGAGCCGCGGAATCAGGTTGAGCAGTGCGGTCTTTCCGCTGCCCGTCGCGCCGACCAGCGCCACCGTCTCGCCTGGCCGCACCTTCAGCGAGACGTCGCGCAACACTTCGCGTTCCGTGTCCGGCATCGGGTCCTTGCCTTCGTCCTCGCCGCGCGGGAACGCGAAACGCACACCGTCCAAGGTCAATTCGCCCGCGATACGCTCCGGCAGCCGCACCGGATCGGCGGGGTCGGTGATGTCGACCGGGGTGTCGATGATCTCCCAGTAGCGATCGGCGGCGGTGCGCGCGTCGTTCAGCTCGGCGAGCAGGAAGCCGGTCCAGATGATCGGCCACTGGAGGAAGGTCGCCAGCGTGATGGACGCGACCAGGGTGCCGAGCGTCATCGTGCCGTGCGCCACCGCGTACCCGCCGTAGCCGAGCGCGAAAGCGATGGCCAGCTGCGGAAGGCCCATCATGGCCGACCAGAGCCTGGCGTCGAGTCGCACCTTGAGCAGTTCGGTCTGCTGCAACTCGCGCGACTGGGCGGTGAATCGCGAACCGAAGAACAGACCGCGGCCGAACGCCTTCAGGACGCGCACGCCCTGCACGGATTCCTCCGCGGTGGTGGCCAGGTCGCCGGACTGATCCTGCGAGCGCCGCGAAGCCACCGCGTAGCGCCGCTCGAACCTGGTCGCGATGAACACCAGCGGAATCGAGATCAGGCCGAAGATCAGGCCGACCCGCCAGTTCAGCAGGCACAGCACGAGCAGGCCGATCGGGATCACCACGATGTGGATCACCAGGAACGGTCCGGCGAACGCGACGAATCGCCGCAGGACGGCCAGATCGTCGACGGCGCGCGAGAGCAGCTGGCCCGACTCCCAGGCGTCGTGGCGCCCGATCGCCAGCGTCTGCAACTTGCGGAAGATCTTGGCGCGCAACGTGATCTCGAACGACGTGGCCGGTTTGGAGACCAGCCAGCGCCTGCCCCAGATGCCGAACGCCTCCAGCAGGCCCAGCAGCAGTACCAGCAGGACGGGCACCACCATCCCCCCGTAGTCGCGGTGCGCGATGGGTCCGTCGATGATGCGCGCGATCAGCAGTGGTATGACGACGGCGGTCAGCGTCGCCAGCACCGCCAAGGTGGTCGCCCCGAGCAGGGCGGCCCGGTGCGGGCGCAGGTACGGCCCGAAGCGCCGCAGGGAATGCAGGCGGCCCGGCGGCGTGCCGGCGGGCCGCTCGGGTCTGTCCGCGTCCGATTCGGCCGACGGCAACTCGAGCGTGACTGACAATGCTCCCCCTCGTGGTGTGTGGATCGCGGTGTCGAGTGATCCGGCGCCCGGCGATGTTCGCAGCGGGGTCCGACATCCCAGGGTCGCACCACGTCGCGTTCCGGCCAACCGATTTTTCGCCACACCACGAGCGGGTAGCCGGTCTAAGCTGCGGTAATGCTGATCGTCGCCGGATACCTACGGGTCATCGACCGGGACGACTACCTGGCGCGGTGCCGGGAGGTCGTCGAACAGGCGCGAGTGGCCGAGGGCTGCCTCGATTTCTGTCTCGGCGCGGATCTGCTCGAACCCGATCGCGTCAATGTGTACGAGCGGTGGTCGTCCCGCGCCGACGCGGAACGCTTCCGTGGGGAAGGCCCCTCGGGCGGATTGGAGACCCGGATCGTGGGCGCGGACGTGCGCGAGTTCGACTACACCGTCGAAACCCCCCTGTAAAAAGCATCGGCGGGCGCCCGTTCGAGAACGAGCGCCCGCCGTCGAACTACTCAGTGCATGCCCGCGCCTTCCGGTTCGCACTCCAGCCCGTCCGGGAAGGACTGCTGCCGGCACCCGCCGCGCAGCGTGCCCTCCAGATACGCGGTGCGGCAGGCCCGTCGGGCAATCTTGCCGCTGGAGGTGCGCGGGATCGAGCCCGCGGGCACCAGCAGCAGATCACGAACCGTCACGCCGTGGCGGCGCGCGATGGCGGCGCGCACCGCCTCGGCGATCGGGCCCGGATCCGCCTTGGCCGCGCCGGTACCGCGCTCGGCCACGACGACCAACTGTTCGGAGGTGTCCTCGGCGTCGAATCGCGTTGCCGCGCCGCCCTGTTCGAGTGCCTCCGCGGGCAACTGATTGGCGGGCACCGAGAACGCCGCGACGAAGCCGGGGCGCAGCGCCGTGCTGGCTTCCTGCGCCGAGAACTCCAGATCCTGTGGATAGTGGTTGCGCCCGTCCACGATCACCAAGTCCTTCACCCGGCCGGTGATGTACAGCTCGCCCTCGAAATACGCGCCGAAATCGCCGGTGCGCATCCATTTCGCGTCCTCGGCGGCGCCTTCCGCGCGACTGCCTTCCGGCAGCCTGCGCAACCGGTTGTGGAAGGTCGCCACGGATTCCTCCGGCTGACCCCAGTAGCCGATGCCCATGTTGTCGCCGTGCAGCCAGATCTCGCCGACCTCGCCGTCCTGCCGCTCCACGCTGGTCTCGGGATCGACGATCGCGGCCCACTGCGACAGCGCCACATAACCGCACGACACCTGCGCGATGGCGTTGTCGGTGCCTGGCTCGACCTGAACCATCCGGCCCGCGTTGAGCTCGCCCCTGTCCACGTAGACCACCTTGGCCTCGTCCTCGGCCTTGGTCGCCGAGACGAACAGGGTCGCCTCGGCCATGCCGTAGCAGGGCTTGATCGCGGTCGTGGGCAGACCGTAGGGGGTGAACGCGTCGTTGAACTTCTTCATCGAAGCCACCGAGACCGGCTCGCTGCCGTTGATCAACCCGATGACGTTCGACAGGTCCAATTTCTCGCCCGCCTTCGGCAGCCCGCGCTCCGCGGCGTGCTCGAAGGCGAAATTCGGTGCGGCGGCGAAGGTTCCGGCTCCGTCGGAGACCGCGGCCAGCTCCTTGATCCAGCGGTAGGGCCTGCGCACGAACGCGCTCGGCGACATGATCGTGATGAATCCGCCGCCGATGGTCGGCAGGATCACGCACAGCAGGCCCATGTCGTGGAACAGCGGCAGCCAGGTGACGCCGCGCGAATTCTCGGTGACGCCGATGGCGTCGATCATCTGCAACAGATTGGTGCCGACGGCGCGGTGGGTGATCTCCACGCCCGCGGGAATCCTGGTGGAGCCCGAGGTGTATTGCAGGTAGGCGATGCTGTCGATGTCGATGTCCGGGCGCACCCAGCTCGCGCCGACCCCGTCCGGGATCGCGTCCACGGCGACGATGCGCGGGCGCTGCGTCGCGGGCAGATGACGGAAGAGGTTCCGCACGCCCGATGCCGCGGTCGAGACCGTGAGGATCACCGCGGGAGCGCAGTCGGCGAGCACCGCGTGCAGCCGGTCGGTGTGCCCCTGCTCGCCGGGATCGAACAGCGGCACCGCGATGGTGCCCGCGTAGACGGCGGCGAAGATCGAGATCACGTAGTCCAGGCCCTGCGGGGCGAGGATCGCGACTCGGTCGCGCGGCTGCGCGACCTGCTGCAACCGGGCCGCCACCGCACGCAGCCGCACGCTGAACTGGCTCCAGGTCAGGTCTCGGTACTCGCCCTCGTGTTCGCGCGAATAGTCGATGTAGCGGTACGCGAGACCGTCCGGACTCGCCGTGGTGTGCTGGTCGACGAAGTCGATCAGTGTCTTGTCACCCGGGATCGTGATGTTGCCCTGTTCGTCCAGATAGTCGTCCACGGTCTCGCGGATCATGGCTCAGTACCTCCCGAAGGCGATCGATACGTTGTGCCCGCCGAAACCGAAGGAGTTGTTGACCGCGTACTCGATGCGGCCCTGCCGCGCCCCGCCCTTGACGATGTCGAGGTCGACGTCGGGGTCCTGGTTCTCCAGGTTCAGCGTCGGCGGCACGATGCCGTCGCGCACGCTCAGCACGGTGAGCACCGACTCCAGCGCGCCGACGGCGCCGATCGAATGGCCGAGCGCCGATTTCGGGGCGTAGACCGACGCGTGCGAGCCCACCGCCTTGCCGATCGCCCGCGCCTCGGCGGTGTCGCCGATCGGAGTCGCGGTGGCATGCGCATTGATGTGCGTGACATCGCTTTTCGCCAGCCCGGCGGTCTCGATGGCCCTCGTGATCGCCCGCGCGGCGCCGGTGCCCTCCGGATCGGGGGCGACCAGGTGGAATCCGTCGGAGGTGATGCCTGCGCCGAGCACCCTGGCGTGGATGGTCGCGCCGCGGGCCTTGGCGTGCTCCTCGGTCTCGATCACCATCATCGCGCCCGCCTCACCGAAGACGAATCCGTCACGGTCCACGTCGAACGGCCGCGAAGCGCCCTTCGGATCGCCGTTGCGGGTGCTCATCGCGCGCATCATCGTGAACGCGGCGATCGGCACCGCCTGGATGGAACCCTCGACACCGCCGGTCACGACCATGTCGGCGTCGCCCATCACGATCATCTTCCAGGCGTTGGCGATCGCCTCCGAGCCGGACGAACACGCCGAGACCGGGGTACAGACGCCCGCGCGCGCACCGACTTCCATGCCGACGCACGCGGCCGGACCGTTCGGCATGATCCACTGCACCGCCAGCGGGGAAACCTTGCGGTAGCCACCGTTCTGCAGCTTGTCGCGCTGATCGATCACGGCTTCCGCGCCGCCGAGGCCGGTGCCGATGGAAACGGCCAGCCGGTCCTGGTCGACCGAGGGGCTGCCCGCATTGCGCCAGACCTCCCGGCCGAGCACGGTGGCCATCTGCTCGACGTAGGCCAGCCTGCGGACCTCTTCGGCGCTGAGGCAGGAATCAGGGGTGACCTTCAGGTGCCCGCCGATGCGCACCGGCAGCTCGAACTGGTCGATGAACGGATCGTCGAGCACACCGATGCCACTCTCGCCGTTCAGTAGGCCCTTCCAGGTGGAGTCGACATCCCCCGCGATCGACGTGGTCGCCGCGAGGCTGGTCACCACGACATCGGGGAAGTTGCCACGCTTGGTGGACGGGAGCTGCATCAGGACTCACTTTCCTGGCGATCGCATGAGTGTTCCGGGAACTGCGCGTCGACGCCGCGGCGTCGAAAGGCCAAGCGGGAGAAGCAACCGTGGTCGTGATCCGGCCGATTCGCATTATCGAGGAGCCCGAGCTAATCCGCAGCAAGACACGCGAATCCGTACCGCGCCCGCGCCGGTGCGCCGGGGGAGCCCGATACGTCGCCGGTGGTCCTCCCGGTGGTCCGCTCCTGAGGGCTCGAGTAACGTGCTGTGCGGGGCACGGAGCGCGGACGTGTTCGCGCCCGTCGTGGAATCACGAGAAGGGATGACTGTGACGGGCGGGCGGATGGTCGGGCTGTTCGCCGGGATCGGCGGACTCGAGCTCGGCCTCGCCGAGCACGGCTGGCATTCCGAGCTGCTCTGCGAGATCGACGTAGGGGCGCAGGCGGTGCTCGCGGCCCACTTCACCGACGTTCCGCTGCATTCCGACATCACCAGACTGCGCGGCATCCCGGCGGGCACCGAACTCGTCGCGGCCGGATTCCCCTGCCAGGACCTCTCGCAGGCGGGGCGCACCGCGGGCATCACCGGCCAGCGCTCGGGACTCGTCGACGAGGTGTTCCGTCTGGTGCGCCGCAAGCGCGGTCCGCGCTGGCTGCTGATCGAGAACGTCCCTTTCATGCTGCAACTGGGCCGCGGCGCGGCCATGCGGCACATCACCGAGGCGTTGGACGAGCTCGGCTACACCTGGGCATACCGCGTCGTCGACGCGCGGGCGTTCGGCCTGCCGCAGCGCCGCCAGCGCGTGCTCATGCTGGCCTCGCGCACCGAGGACCCGCGCCGCGTGCTCTTCGGCGAGGACGCGGGCCCGCTCGAGCTCGGCGACGCCGACAGCGACCCCTGCGGGTTCTACTGGACCGAGGGCGTGCGCGGGCTCGGGTGGGCGGTGAACGCGGTACCGACCCTGAAAGGCGGGTCGGCGCTGGGCATCGCGAGCCCGCCCGCCGTGCGGCTGCCGTCCGGCGAGATCGTGACGCCGGGCTTGGTCGACGGAGAACGGCTGCAAGGCTTCGCCCCCGACTGGACCGCGCCTGCCACCACGGTGCGCGGCATCCGGCAGGGACACCGCTGGAAGCTGATCGGCAACGCGGTGAGCGTGCGGATGGCGGCCTGGGTAGGCGGCAGGCTGGCCGCGCCGCTGGATCCGATACCGCACGATCAGGTCCTGCTGCCCGGTCAGCCGTGGCCGATGGCGGCGTGGGGCCGCGCCGGGACCGCCTATCGGGTGCCGGTGTCCAGCTGGCCGGTGCACGAACCCTACGAGGACCTGAAGGACTTCCTCATCGACTCGCGATTGCTCTCCGCGCGGGCCACCGCCGGATTCCTGCGCCGGGCCGGGATGGGCACGCTGCGCTTCCCCGACGGGTTCCTCACCGACATGGAGAACCACCTGGACCGCATGGGCGGCTGGGCGGCCTGAGCCGATGATCGAGCGCCCACGCACCGACGCCGCGACCAGTGCCAGGCTGGCCAAGCAGCGGCGCAGCGGAACCGCGCCGGAATTGGCACTGCGCCGCGAACTACACCGGCGCGGCCTGCGCTATTTCGTGGACCGCGCGCCACTGCGGGGTCAGCGCCGCCGCGCCGACGTGATCTTTCCGCGGCGCAAGGTCGCGGTGTACGTCGACGGGTGCTTCTGGCACAGCTGCCCCGAGCACGCCACCTCGCCGAAGAACAACGCCGAATGGTGGGCCGCCAAGCTCGCGGGCAATGTGGCGCGCGACCGCGCCACCGACGCGACGCTGCACGACGCGGGCTGGCAGGTGGTGCGGATCTGGGAACACGAGGACCCGGCCGCCGCGGCCGATCGGGTGCAGGCAGCGCTGGGCCGGGACCCCGGCTGACTCGGGCGCGCCGCTAGCGGTTGCGCCTCCGGACCAGGGTGCGCGGTGCGTGCGCGGCGAGATAACCCGACACCACCATGGTGGCCATCATCGCCAAACCGGCGACGGCTGTCGCATATCCGATCATGGAAACCTCCTCACTCGCTTCCACTCCAGACTTGCCGGACAAGCTGACAGTAGCCTGTGCACCAGGTGGTAATGCCGTACGAACCGCTGGCAACACGCTTGTTCTTCCTCGGACTCCACACCCAGCGGTTCGGGACAATGGGCAGAGTGACCGACGACGGGAACAAGATCGCCGAACGACGCGCACCGATCGCGTCCTGGTTGATCGCCGCGGCGATCGCGGTCGCCGCGCTCTGCTATTCGTCCTGGGTGCTGGAGTTCGTGCTGCCCATCGACTCCAATCCCGTGAACGAGTTCCTCAGCGAGCTCGACGCGGAAGGCAAGCCGTACCGCGAGGTATTCGGGACGGGCGACAAGATCGTCGGGGCGCTGCTCGTCCCGGCCGCGCTCGGCGGGCTGCTGATCTTCCCCCGGCGCAGGCTCACGACCGTCGGCTGGGTGGCGCTGGCCTGCTTCGGCGCGTCGACCATCGCCGACGCGCTACTCCCGCTGCGCGACTGCACCCCGGGCGAGCCGGGCTGCGGCGGGCCGAGCGAGCTGTTTCCGCAGCTGCACCAGCCGCACGCGCTGACGAGCACGCTCGCGGTCACCTCGATCGCGATCGCGGTCTTCGCGTTCAGCCTCGCGGCGTTCCGCTACCACCGCTGGCGGATTCTGCGCGAGTTCGGGGTTGTCGTGCTGGTGCTCGGGTCGGCGGCGACGGTGTGGCTGCTGGTGGCCGACAACCTGCCCGGCGAGTACGCGCTCGGCATCGCCCAGCGCATCCAGGTCGGGTCCATGTCGCTGTGGCTGCTGACGCTGGCCGTGGCGGTGGTCGTCGAGGGCAGGGAATGGACCGAACCGATCAGCCGACCTTGACGTGCACCCGGTGGGTTTCGGTGGCGGCGGGCAGCTTCGCGGTGTCGACGACGAGGATCTCGCCGGTGTCCTGGCGCCCGTCGGGCAGCGTCTTGGGCTTCAGCCGGAACGGCGGCTGCTCGCCCTCGCTCGCCGCCAGGCCGAAGTCGCTGTCGTTGGCGATGTAGATCGTCTTGCCGCCGTCGGTGCTCGCGATGCCCTCGACCTTGTCGTGGCCGAAGAAACGGCCCTGCGCGTCGAGACCCGCCACCAGTGCGGTCAGATCCAGGTTGCGCTGCTTGGCGACCGGCGTGATGCCCGCCTTGCCAAGCGCCACCACCGCGTCGTCGGTCGAGACCGGGCCGACCAGCGTCTCCAGCGGTTTGCCGTCCACGAGCAGGCCGCCGCGCTCCGGGTCGTACTGCGCGCCGGGCACCTTCGACTCGGGGCCGACGTCGGTCGCGCCGGAGGTGTCGATGGTCCAGATCTTCTTGTCCGACTTCGGGGCCAGGTTGCCGTCGCGCTCGTCCACCAGGAAGGTGGTGGCGCTCAGCGCGGTGATCTCGGAGACCGCGACCTTGGTCTGCTTCGGATTCGCCAGCGGGTAGACGAATTCGCGCTGCGCCTTGGTCTTCAGGTCGACGGTGACGATGCGGGTCATCGGCACGTCCTTGGCCGACCCGTCCAGAGCGGGTGTCTTCAAACCGCTTTGGACGACGCCGACCAGGGTGTTGCCGTCCGGAGTGACGGTCAGTCCCTCCATGCCCTGGTTCGGGGTGCGCAGCGCGAGTTCCTTCGGCAGACCCGCGCCGGGGGCGAGGCGCTCGATCTCCTTGCCGGTGGCATCGAAGTGCACCAGGAACGGGCCGTATTCGTCGGAGACCCAGAAGGTTCCGTCGGGCAGTGCGACCAAGCCCTCCGGGTCGAGGCCGTGATCGGTGGCGGGCAGCACCGCGCCGTCGAGGTCCTTGATGGTCTCGCCGGTGTTCGCGGCCACGTCGACCTGGCCGTTGAACGGGGTGCCGTCGGCGCGGCGCAGCTCGATGGTGGACTGGAGCACCGCGCGGGCGCCGTCCAGCTCGAACCGGCCGATCTTGGGAACGAATCGGGGTGTCGGCGCCAGCTTTTCGTTCTTGCCGGGACCGTCCACGTTCGGGCCGCGGTCGGTGAGGCCGTAGAACTCGTCGGCGCGCCCGGGCACCGGGGTCCACGCGGAACCGAAACCGCTGCCCTGCACGGTGATTCCGCCGAACTCGCCGAGCGGCGGAATGTCGGTGGCGTACAGGCGGACCGCGTCGCTCGTGGTGACGGTGAAACCGTCCGTTCCGCGGTACCCGGCGGCCGGGGTGTATTCGAACGCGCCGTCGGCGCGGCGGACGACCGTGCCGTGCTCCGGCTCCGCCGTCACCGCGATCGGGGTGCGTCCGCCGGTCGCGGCCTGCAACTGGTCGAGCGTGATCACCACCGAACGGTCTTGTGCGGTACCGAAATCGGCGCCGTCGCCCTCGGCGGCGCACCCCGCGGCCGTGGTGGCCACGCAGACGATCGCGGAGCAGGTGAGCAGGAGACCGGGTCTGGCAATCACCCGGCATGCCTATCGCGCCGACCCATCGCGGAGTCGACGCCGGGGTCAATTGTTGGTCACGGCGGACACCGGCGGCCATGCTGTCGCCATGACCAAGCGTGTGAACATCTCCTCCGAATCCGAGTTCGAAGACGTCGTCGGCTACTCGCGAGCCGTGCGCGTCGGCGACTTCGTCGCGGTCAGCGGGACCACGGCCGCGGCGCCGGGCGGTACCGCCGTCGGCGGGGACGACATCAGCGAGCAGACCAGGGAAGCCCTGCGCCGCATCGCGGCCGCGCTCGACGAAGCCGGTGCGCGCATGGCCGACGTCGTCCGCACCCGGATCTTCGTCACCGACATCGGCCGGTGGCCCGAGGTCGCCGCCGCGCACGCCGAGGTGTTCGGGTCGATCCGGCCCGCCGCGTCGATGTACGAGGTGAAAGCGCTCATCACGCCCGCATTGCTGGTGGAGATCGAGGCCGACGCGGTCGTCGCCGATGAGCGCTTGGATCAGCTCGTCGCTGGGTAGGCGTCCACGCCGGCCGCGCGCGCGCGTTTTCGACGGCTGCGTCCGGCTGCGCCCATTAGGGTCGACACCGTGACCAGCGACGCGCAGGATCCCACACCGCACGATCTGCTCGACCAGGTCGCCGACGCGACCGCCCGGTTGCTCGAGACCGTGAGCGGTCTGCGCGACGGTGACGTCATCGAACCCTCGCTGCTGCCAGGCTGGACCCGCGGGCACGTGCTCGCCCACCTCGCCCGCAACGCCGACAGCCTGGTCAACCTGCTGATCTGGGCGCGGACCGGCATCGAGACCCCGCAGTACGCCAGCTCCTTCGTGCGCGAATTCGACATCGACGCGGGCTCGCCGCGACCGGTCGCCGAACAACTCCGCGACATCGAGGCCGCCGCCAACCGCTGGTCCGCGCTCGCGAGCACCGCGTCGCGGGAGAACTGGAGCGCTACGGTCCGCACCCGCGCGGGCCGCGCCATCCCCGCGGCCGAGATCGCCTGGATGCGCCTGCTCGAAGTCGAAATCCACCACGTCGACCTCGCCGCCTCCTACACCCCCGCCGACTGGCCTGCCTCCTTCGTCGCCCGCGCGCTCCCCCGCGTCACCGCCGACCTCGCCAAAGTTCTCGACCCCGACACCCCGCCCTTCGACGTCCGAGCCGCCGACCTCGACTTCGCCGCCTCGCTCGCCCCCGGCGACCCGGCGCACACCGTCCTCGGCCCGGCTCCCTCTCTCCTCGCCTGGCTCATCGGCCGCTCCCCCGGCCGAGATCTGTCCGGTCCGTTGCCCGACCTTCCCGCGTGGCGCTGAGCCGCCGTCAGCGATCCGGTTGGGCGAAGAATTCGACGCCATCGGTGATGGTCTTGACCAGCGTGCCGCCCGCGACCAGATTGTCGACCAAGGCGATGGCCTGATCCGATCTGGCGGCCGTCTTGGCGAGTACCTGTGGCAGGTCGAGCCTGCCCGATCCGATCGTTTCGACGATGTCTTGTTTGCGCAGCCTGTCCAGCGCGGCCGCCACATTCAGCCGTCGCACCACGCGCCCGTCCGCGAGCTGCTTCTGTTCGGCGGTCTCCAGCAGCAGGGCTCGGACGTGGGCGGCGTCGAGCGTGCGATCGGTGGCCCAGACGATGAGCGCCGCGATGGCCGCTTCGTACGCCGCCGACGTGCCGGGCAGCGTCCGGGCGGCGACGACATCGATAGGCCCGGCACGGTCCTCGATGGTGCCCGCGATCAATACGCGCCCACGCGCCGCGCCCGGGACTTCCCCGAGCCCCGAGTCCGCGGTACAGACGACGAGATGGTCCGAGCCGTCGAGCATCGCGGCGTCCGGGACATCGTCCGCCACGACGATGTCGGCGCCCGCCTGCTGGACGAGCCGATCTCGATCCGCCACACCCTCGAGGGAGATCACTTCGGCGAACACGGCGGCGCTGTCGCCGGTTCCGAAGGGCACCGCCCGTCCGGCTACGCCGTGTTCTCCGGCGAACTGGGTGATCGTGCGCGCGAGCTCACCGGCGTCCGACATCGGCCCTGCGAGGGCGAGCCGCAGCGGGCGCTCCCTCCTGCCCAGGTCCGTCGCGGCGGTGAACAGATCCTGAGCGTTCACCGGTGCGGCGACTTCCTCGATGTCCTGGCGCGCGAGGTTCGCGAGCGATTCCGCCGTCGGGGGTGTCGGACAGGCCCGCACTCGGTCGGCGAGCTGGTCCCACTGTTCGAGGTGCGGCAGATCGGCGTACAGGCGCGAAAGGGCGGTCGGTCCGAACCGGATGAGGACCGGCTGATTACGGCGGATCCACTGCCACACCTCGGGCCAGGCCAGCAGGTCCAACCGTATTTCCCTGGTCCGCGACGGCATGTCGGCGCGGTCGGTCAACCCGGCGACGCCGTTGGTCGAGGTGATCGCGACCCGTGCGGGCAGGCGCCGATCCAGCATTTCCGCCAGCGCGCGCAGCGTAGCGGCACCTCTCGTGTCGTCGGCGAGCAGCTCCGCCTCGTCGACAGCGAGTACGAAGCGCGTGTGCTCGAGTTTGCCGAGCAGGTTCCGCCAGAGATCGGTCGGGTCCTTCGCCAGGCGGTCGCGCGGCACCCGCAGGCCGCTTTCGGCCATCGCGGCGGCTACGGCGTCATGCAGTATCCCGACCGGATTCTGATCCTGACGTTTGCGTTCCGCCTCTTCGAGCAACCAGCGCGCGCCGACGAACACCCGGACGACGTCGTCGTCGAGATCATCGAGCACGCGGTCCATGAACGCCGACTTGCCGCTGCCCGCAACTCCTTTGACGTGCAGCAGCCGAGCCTGCGCGGTTCCCGCCAGTACGTCGATGGCCTGCCGCAGCTCGATCAGTCGCGAGATGAACCTGCGGTCGCCCTGCACGATGCCGAACGGGCGGTAGACGCGCGGCGGCAGGTCGATCGGCTTGCCCGCGCTGCGCTTGTCGATCAGCGCGCCTGGCTCGTTGGCGCCGACGTGCAGCGTCGGCACCACCCAGTTCAGCTTGGTTCCACCGGCGGACTCGTCGGCCGCGATCTCCTGCCTGGCCATGCGCAGCGCCGTCACGACGGAGTGCCCTGCGGTGATCGCTTCGTAGAACGAGCTGGTGAAGATCTTCTCGGTGTCGAACGGCAGCACCGTCTGCATGCCGATGACCATCGGGCACACGGCGCGCACGAAGTGGTCGGCGGTGGACATCTGACCGCGCCAGTCGTCGCCTGCGACAGCGGCGGGGGCCCGCGCGGTCTCGCACCCCGCGAAGACCGCCAGCCGCAAGTCGGGTAGTTCGGAGAGAATGTCACAGAGTTCCCGGTTGTGGACGAAACGGCCACGGCCGCCCGCGTCTTCGAGCTTGAAGCCGTTCGGCGCGGCATGCCCGAGATAATGGAATATCTGGAATCCATCGGACTGGCAGCGAATGGTCCGACGGATTCGTTCGGTCGACGGCCGGTCCTCTACGACGACGTTGAGCTTGCCCTGCCGCACGAGGGGGCGCAGCCCGTCGAGCAGCGATCGCTTCGCCTCGTACAGGTCGAACAGCGCCTCCTGGTTCTGCTCGCCGACCTTCGGCATCGGGCTGGACATGACGATCAGGACGTTCAAGGGCGCCTTGATCGGGTCTTGGGCCTGCTGAACCGGATAGGTGCGGAAGCGCCCGAGCCGCAGAATGTGGGTGTCACGAGCGCAGGCGAGGAGGTCGACCCCTCTGGCGATGCCACTCTCCGGGTCGAGCAAGAGCTCCCACGGCCAGGCGTTGACGTGCTGGGGCGCCGATTGGACGCGTACGAGCACCTGCGCCCCGATGTGGCGGGCGGCGCCGCGTGTTCGCGCGAACAGATTGCGGATCTCGGGTACGTCGAACACCAGTCGCGTCAAGATACGTCCGACCTCGACGGCGGCCGGTTCGGCGCCGGAACAGGCGTTGCGCACGACCGCGTTGAGCCACTCGGACGGCGTTTCGAAGCCGTGGGACAGAGCCCAGGTGGGCGGCGTCCGCGGCACGGCGTACACCGCTCCCTGGGGCGAGGATGCCGAGACCCACACGCGCCCACCGGCATCCAGCACACTGATGTCGAATCGGTGGAAGGCTTGCGTGGGCTCCGGCGGCATCGTTATCCCGGCCCTTCCGCGCTGCGGGCTAGCTCATCGAGATCTATTACGCTCACCAGATCGGTCACCGGGTGGACGGTGTCGGCGGCCACGGTCACCCGGTAGTCACCGGGGAGCAGGTTCGCCAGGGTCACCTGCCGCCAACCGTCGGACGCCTCGGTCAGCGGATGCACGCTGGACACGCCGCGGCCGAGATCCTCCACCGTCGCGACCAAGGCCGCCTCGCGGGCGGCGGTCTTCGCGCGGACGACCATCGGTTCGGCGGTGGTGACGTCCTCCACCTCGAGCGCGACCGGGTCCTGCACTGCGGGAAAGACATCGACGCCACCGAACTCGGCGGTACGCAGCACGCCGCCGACGTGGTCGAGCACCGGATCGTCGTTCTGCAGCGAGCCGTGCTTCTGGCTCACGAACGAGGCGTTACGCCAGCCGTCCATCAACTCGTGCGGGATGGCGGACACCTTCGGGACCGTGCCGTCGCCGCCGTCCTCGCCCGCGGCCTTGCGCGCCCACAGCACCTCGATCCGGTCGTCGGCGAATCGCGCGGCCCACCTTGTCGGCTGGAAGTCGCCGATGACCGGCCGGATCTCGTAACCGGGTCCGGTTTCGGCGATCCGGTCGTCGACCTGCTTGCGCAGGCCGCGATGCAGCTCGACGGCGGCCCGCAGACGGTCGGCGTCCACGCCGGTCCTGCTCCAGTCCAGGCTGGGGTCGTCGAGATTCAGCCACGTACCGTCGGGCCCTGCCACACAGCGGTACGACGGCAACAGCTGATACGCCGAGGTGAACGAGCGCAGCAGGTCGGAGAGGTCGACGTCGAACGGCCCCCAGTTCTTGCGGAAACCGTTCGCGAGGAATTCGAGCGCGTTGATCGACCCGGAATAGGGCGTCCCGAAGGTGATCAACGTGCGGGTGTCCTTCCATCCGTCGAACTGCTCCAGGTAGAGCCGCGAGACGATACCGCCCATCGAGTGCCCGATCAGGACCAGTTTCGCGTCGGCGTTGCCGGACTTCTCCCGCCAGTTCCGCAACCAGTCGTGCGCCGACCTGGCGAGCTTCACCGCGGCGACCCGGTTGTCGCGCCGCCAGTCGTAGGGAAACTCGAAATAGTTCTCGCCCGCGACCGCCCCGAACCGCTCGACCAGTTGTTTGCGGCACCGGGTGTAGCCGTCGATCTTCCAATCCAGACCGGGCACTATGTGCAGATCCGGCACCACCCGCGTCGCGACGACGCCGTCCACGTCGTCGACGGCGGGATCGTCGCCGTCCAGCCGCAGCCGCTTGATGCTGCGGCCGAGAGACAACACACCGCGCAGGACCGCGCCCGGCGTGGGAGCCCACAGCTCCTTGCCATCGCGTGCCAGCACGGAGCCGCCGATCCCCGGGATCAACACGACCACGTCACGCATGTCCGGCCTCCGTCCGTTCGTGTGTGATCTCCACGCTCTCGCGTTCTGTGGCCGGAATCACGAGTACTCGGGTACTCGAAAGACCTGGTCAGGCCTGCGCGCGGCGAGGCCGCGATGATCGAGACCGGAGGCCGTCACCAGGCGATTCGTCGGGCGAACCGCCCGACTTGCCGAGCGCCGGCGAGAAATGCGTGTACGCAACGACTTCCGGACCCGGCCGGCACGATCGGTCCGCCTCCGCCCCGAGATTCCCCCATCCCCGCCCGCACCGCATGCGTACCCCGCTACCCACGTTCCCCAATGGTCACTACGCATACCGGCCGGTCGGCCTCCCCGACCATTCGCACTCGCATGACAAAGGCCCCTCCCGAGTGCGGGAGGGGCCTTTCGACAAAGTGCGCCCGAAGGGATTCGAACCCCTAACCTTCTGATCCGTAGTCAGATGCTCTATCCGTTGAGCTACGGGCGCATTACCTTTTCAGTTGTCACCCGGCGAACCGGGTGTGGCGGAGGCGAGAGGATTTGAACCTCCGGTCCCCGTGAAGGGACAACTCATTAGCAGTGAGTCCCATTCGGCCGCTCTGGCACGCCTCCTGGAGCCTTCTCTTCGAGGGCACCGGTCCTTTCGAACCGCCGAGCATGAAGGTTACATGACCCAACGTCCGGATAACAAAACGCCTGGTTATCAGCGTAAGTTGCTGTCGAACCAGTCGAAGATCCGGGTTTGGGAGTCGATGGCGGAGTTGCCGTCCTCGTCCTCGGCGTCCGGGGTGTCCGCGCGGTGGTGCAGACCGGGGTAGGTGACCACGAGGCTGGCGACGCTGGCCTGGGCGGCGGCGTCGCGCAGACGGTCGACGTCACCGGGCGGGGTGGCCGGATCGTCGGAGCCGAACAGGCCGAGCCAGGGGGCCTGGAGGTCGGGGGCGACGCGCACGAGCGCCTCGGCCTCGTCGGTGAGCGGTTCGGTGATGCCGGAGGCGGCGATGCTGACCGCGGCGCCGATGGGCCGGTTGGTGGCGACGAGGAAGGCGGCGGTGCCCGCGTGGTCGAAGCCGAGCACGCCGATGCAGTCGGGGAAGACGCCGCGCCGGGTCAGCCAGTCGAAGCAGGCGTCGAAGTCGTCGAAGAGCTCCTCGCCGAAGACCTCGTGCGCGGGATCGCCGTTCGCCCGATGGAACAGGTTGGGCGCGACGACGGTCCATCCCTCGGTGGCGAGCGCGCGCATGAACTCGAGCAGTGCGCCGGTGAAGTCCCGTGATTCGTGCAACACCACGATTCCGCCGCGCGAATTACCCTCCGGTTCGATCACGGTGATGGGCACCCGGCGGCCTTCGATGGGGCGCTGCTCGAGGTCTTCGCCACCACGTAGCGGGGCGATATCGTCATAAATGCCCGACATGGAACCAGCCTAGGGCGAGCCGCTGTTCTTCGCGAGAAATTGCACGTGAGCGGCCATTACCCGCAACATTTCCGGAATGGAAGCCGCGATTCCGGCGCCTTCGGACGACGCCCGTCGCCGGCCCGCGGGTGGCCGCGGCCGAGGCGGAGGTACGCCGGGGCGCGGCTCGCCCCGGGCCATTTAGGGTGGAGGGGTGACAGCGCGCATCCGGCCCGACCTCTCCGCCATCCCGGCCTACACGCCCGGGCGCAGCCATCCGGGCGCGGTCAAACTGGCCAGCAACGAGACCACCCTGCCCCCGCTGCCCGCCGCGGCGAAGGCGATCGCGGAGGCGGCCGAGCTCGCCCACCGGTACCCGGACAACCAGGCGAACGAGCTGCGCGCCGCGCTGGCCGAGTTCCTCGGGGTCACCACCGAGCACGTCGCGGTCGGCTGCGGCAGCGTCGCGCTGTGCCAGGAGCTGGTCCAGATCACCTGCGCCGCACCGGCCGACGAGGTGCTGTTCGCCTGGCGCTCGTTCGAGGCGTACCCGATCGTCACCCAGGTGGGCAACGCGACGGCCGTGCAGGTCCCGCTGACGCCGGAGCTGACGCACGACCTGGACGCGATGGCCGCCGCGGTGACCGACAACACCCGGCTGATCTTCGTCTGCAACCCGAACAACCCGACCGGCACCGCGCTGGGCCGCGAGGCGCTGATCCGTTTCCTGGACGCCGTCCCCTCGCACGTGCTCGTCGTGCTGGACGAGGCGTACTACGAGTACCTGCGGCTCACTCCGCAGGATCGGCCGGACGGCGTCGAGCTGGCCCGCACCCGGCCGAATGTGATTGTGCTGCGCACTTTCTCGAAGGCCTACGGGCTCGCGGGCCTGCGCGTCGGCTACGCGGTCGGCGATCCGGAGGTGATCGCGGCGCTGATGAAGGTGCACATCCCGTTCAGCGTGAACCGGGTGGCCCAGGCCGCGGCGATCGCCTCGCTGGAGGCGCGCCACGAGCTGCTGGAGCGCACCGACGCGGTGATCGTGGAGCGCGATCGGATGCGCGCGGCGCTGCGCGCGGCCGGTTACGCGGTGCCGTCGAGCGAGACCAATTTCGTCTGGCTGCCGCTGGGCGCGCGCAGCGCGGAGTTCGGCGAGGCGAGCGCGGAAGCCGGTGTGCTGGTGCGGCCGTACGGGACGGATGGCGTCCGCGTGACGGTCGGCGATCCGCACGAGAACGACCGGTTCCTCGACTTCGCCACCGATCCCGGCGTGCTGGCGCGCTTCGCCTGAGATCGGGCGCGACCCCGGTCGGCGTCCGAGCGAGGTCGCCGGGTACGACCACGCCCCGCGGCGTCAGCGGATCGCGGGGTACACCGTCGGCCACGAGGCGGCGAGTTCGTCACCCCAGTACGGCCACGAATGCGTGCCCGTGGCACGGAAATTCGCGGTGACCGGAATGCGGAGCGAGGTGAAGCGGTCGACCAGCCTGCGGGTGCACGCGTTCGTCGCGGCCTCCAGCGGTCCGCCGAATCCGATGGTGCTGACCACGTCCGTCTTGCCGGGCACGTCGTACTTCCCGGGGATACCGCTGCCGACGGACAGATAGATCGCCTTGCCGCGCAGCGCGTCCGCGTGCAGCACCACGTCGTGGGCGAGCCAGTCCGGATGCCCCTCGGAGCCGAACATGTTGTCCGGCTCCCCCTGATAGGTGGCCACCACGGCACGGGCCTGCGCCTGGCCCATATCGGTTCCCGTGGAGAAGCATCCGCTGTGCGCGGCCACCGCACGGTAGAGCTCCGGCCTGCGGAAGGCGAGCATCATCGCCGCCTCCGCACCCATCGAGACGCCCATGATCGCGTTGCGGCCGTTGCCCTGGAATTCCGCGTCGATGAGCGGCGGAAGTTCCTTGGTCAGGAAGGTTTCCCAGCGGTTGGTGCCGAGCACGGGATCGGGGCGCTGCCAGTCGGTGTAGAAGCTGGCCGGACCTCCGACGGTGAACACCACGTTCACGTCTTTGTCTTCGTAGAAGCGGTCGGCGTGACCGAGTTCGATCCAGTTGTTGCTGTCGGCTTCGGCGCTGCGCCCGTCCAGCATGTAGACGGTGGGCCTGCTGTGGTTCTGGTCGCGCGGCAGCAGCACCTGCACCTGCACGGTGCGGCTCATCGCGGGCGATTTCACGAACACGCGGACTCTGCGATCGGTGATCGGTTCGACGCGCTCGATCGAGGGCGTGTCGGCAGGCGCGGTGGTCGGCTCGGCGGCGCCGGGGCCGTCGGAAGACCCGGTGCTCGGCTTGTCGGGCGCGGCCACCGTGGGAGGTGCTCCGACCCCAGCCGCACCCGTGAGCAGTGCGGCGCTCATGGCGACGACCGCGAGCCGTCGCCGCATCCAACGCCGAGACAGCATGCCTGCCATGGTGCCAGATGGCGTGCGGCCCACTCGACCCGCGATACGGGATTCGAATGATTTGTGACGAGCGCCACTTTCGCGGTGCGGCGCCCGGCGAGGCGAAGTGCGAATACTCCGAATTCGGGCACACCGCCAGCACACTCGCCTTACGCTGCGTCTCGGGCGCTTCTTGGCACGTCGATGGGGACCGCCATGACCGGACACAGCCACGACCCTGACAGAGGTCGGCATTCGGCACGCCCGCGTCCGCACCGTCCGACCGGTTTTTCGGCAACGCGAGGGCTAATCCGCCCGGTTCTGCTAACACACACCCGAGCACCACCGAACAGATCGGTGTGCCGGCCGCGCCGCGCGCGCGACTTCTCTGCTCGATCGATGTCTGTTTGCCGCAGTACCTGATGCCCGACCGGAGAAAAGACCGTGAACCACGTGTTGCCCGTTCCACCGTTCGAAACCGCCACCGACACCCAGCCTTTCGACCCCGGGCTGGCCCGCCGCCTGCGCGAGTGCGACGACTTCTTCCGACAACCGGAACTCGCCCACCTGAACGCCCATCGCCGCCGCAACGCGCTGGACCAGCTGCGCCAGACCGGCGCTTATGTGCAGACCGCCGAGGAGATCCTGATCGGCGCTCGCTTGGCCTGGCGCAACCATGCCCGCTGCGTCGGCCGAAAGCATTGGCGCTCACTGAAACTGCTCGACGCGCGGCGCGTCCGCTCGGCGCGCGACCTGGCCGAGGTGTGCTGGCAGCATCTGCACATGGCGACCAATGGCGGCGCGGTGCAGTCCATGATCACCGTCGGTCCGCCGCGCCAGGGTGACGGGCGCGAGTACCGCATCGTCAGCCCGCAGTTGCTGCGCTACGCGGGGTATCGCAACGGCGACGGGACAGTCACCGGCGACGCGGCCAATGTCGCGCTCACCGAGTTCGCCAGGAAGCTCGGCTGGCGCGGCGCGGGCACGCCGTTCGATCTCCTTCCGGTGCTGATCAGCACGCCCGACGAGCCGATAAGGTGGTTCGAGGTGCCGCGCGAGCTGGCCAGGGAGGTGGAGATCGAGCATCCCGATTTCGACTGGTTCGCCAAGCTCGGCCTGAAATGGCATGCGGTGCCCGCGGTTTCCAATATGAATCTGGAGATCGGCGGCGTCACCTATCCGTTCGCGCCGTTCAACGGCTGGTACGTGGGCACCGAGATCGGCGCGCGCAATCTCAGCGACACGAACCGCTACAACATGCTGCCGCTGATCGCCGACATGATGGGCCTCGACACCTCGCATCCCCGCACCCTCTGGCGCGACCAGGCGTCGATCGAACTGAATCGCGCTGTCCTGCACAGCTATCGCAAGGCAGGCGTGCACATCGTCGACCACCACACCGTGGCGAAACAGTTCTGCGAGCACGCCGAGAAGGAGAAGGCCGCAGGCCGCGCCTGTCCCACCGATTGGAGCTGGATCAACCCGCCGATCTCCTCGGGCCTGACCCCGACCTTCCACCGCTACTTCGACCCGCCGGACGACGATATCCGCCCCAACTTCGTCCGGCGCTGAGTCCGTTCGCTTCGCCTGCCCCGCGGGTCCCTCCCTTCGGACCCGTGTCGGCCCTTGCTGTCTCTCGGGTCACACACGGGCTTGCCGACGAGCCGATGCTGTTACGGTAAACGGAGAATGCACCTCCGGTTAAACATTTCGGCGGATCTGTTCAATGGCGAAGGAGGCCACGGGCGATGGTGGCTGTCGGATTTCCCGGTCCGCATCTGGAATTCGGCCTCCCGGCCACCGGAGCGCTCGACCGTGTGCGGTCGGCGGTGCACGGCCGCGGCGGCGAGGCGGTTCGACAGCTGGCTCTGATCACCGTGCTGTATCTCGGGTACCGCGCCGGTCGGCTGATCACCGCCGACGACACCGAGCGCGCCCTGGGCAACGCGCACGCGCTGCTCGATGTCGAAGACCGGCTGGGATTCCTCGCGGAGACCACCGTGCAGAGGCCGTTCCTGCACTGGGATTTTCTCGCCGTCCCGGCGAATTTCTATTACGCGACGGCGCATTTCACTGTCGCCGTCGCGGTGATCGTATGGCTCTGGGTCTTCCGCCCACGGCACTACCGCATGACCCGCAACCTCATGGTCGGCCTGACCGGCGCCGGGTTGCTGCTGCACGTGCTGTTGCCGCTCGCGCCGCCACGCATGCTGCCGGAACGCGGTTTCGTCGACGTGGCCGCGCTGCACGGCCAGTCCGTCTACGGCCCTTCGGAATCCGGCGGTCTGTCGAACCAGTTCGCGGCGATGCCGTCGCTCCACGTCGGCTGGGCGCTGCTGCTCGCTGTCGCCGTGGTGGCCGCGACACGCACCAGCTGGCGCTGGCTCGCCCTCGCCCACCCCACGCTCACCACGGTCATCGTGATCGGAACCGGCAACCACTACTGGCTGGACGCCATCGTCGCCGTCCTCCTGCTGGCCGGAGCAGCGGTGCTGCACCGGCTGCTCGTCCCCGCCGCCGCCACGCTGTGGGACACGAACGAAGCTGCCGCACAGCCCCTATGGTCAGCCCGACCATAGACCCGAGTCCCATGGTCGGCCCAACCATGGATGGGTTGGGGGTCCGGGGGCAAAGCCCGCCGGGCGGGGTGTGGGGGTTGCACCCGCACAAACATTGCGAAACGAGCCCGGCTCATGCCCTCCATGAGCATGAGCCAACGACGAGTGGGGCGGAGACGGAGGGATTTGAACCCCCGGTCGCTCTCGCGACGCTCGCTTTCAAGGCGAGTGCATTCGGCCGCTCTGCCACGTCTCCAGGCCCACGATCCTAACGGACGGTTCAGTCGGCTCGCTCGCCGATTATCTTGTCGACGCGGTCGAACACTTCGCCGATCACGGCGAGCTGTTCGGGGACGAGCAGATCGATGAAGTCGTTGCGGACGGCTTCGACGTGGCCGGGGGCGGCGGCTTCGAGTCGGCGCATGCCCTCGTCGGTGAGTTCGGCGACGACGCCGCGGCCGTCCTCTTCGCAGGTGTTGCGGCGCACCATGTCCTGCGCCTCCATGCGCCGGATCTGATGGGTGAGCCTGCTGCGGGAGGAGAGCACACCGTCCGCGAGTTCGCTCATGCGCAGCGAGCGGCCCGGCGCCTCGGACAGCAGCACCAGGATTCGGTACTCGGCGAGGCTGAGGTCGCTGTCGCGCTGCAACTGCCGGTTCAGCGCCGTCATCAGCCGCTGATGACCGTCCATGTAGGCGCGCCACGCGCGCTGCTGCGTCGGGCTCAGCCAGCGAGGTTCGGGCGTGCGACCGCTTGGTTCGGGATCCACCGCCCTATTCTAAACAGCCCTGAACTGGGCAAACCCCGATTCGTTCACCGAGCGGCGGCGATCATGCCGCGGTTCAGATCGGCCACCTTCGCGCATCCGGAGAGCCCGAGCACCGAGTCCAGATCGGCGAGCAGCAGCCGCAGCGCGTGCCGCGCGCCGTCGCGGCCCGCGATGCCGAGACCGTAGGCGTACGGCCGCCCGTACAGCACGGCCTTGGCGCCGAGCGCCAGCGCGATCAGCACGTCGGAGCCGCTGCGCACGCCGGAGTCGAACAGCACGTCGGCACGGTCACCGACGGACGCGACGACCGCGGGCAGCGCGTCGAGCGCCGCGATGGACCCGTCCACCTGGCGGCCGCCGTGGTTGCTGACCACCACCGCGTCGGCGCCCGCGTCCACCATGAGGCGAGCGTCGTCCGGGTGCAGCACGCCCTTCACCGCGATCGGCAGATCGGTCCATTCGCGCAGGTGAGCGAGGTCGGCGGGGCGTAGGTTGTGGTTGCCGAAGAGCCCGACCCAGGTGAGGATCGCCACCCGCATGGCGTCCTCGCTCTCCTCGGGCGGCGTCGGCAGCTTCGCCAGGAACACCGGGTCGGACAGGTAGTTGGCGATGCCCTTGCCGTGCAGGAACGGCAGGTGCGCGAGCTGGAGATCCTGCGGCCGCCAGCCGAGGGTGGGGGTGTCGACCGTGACCACGATCGCCTTGGCGCCCGCGCGCTCGGCCCGCTGCACGAACGAGCGCGCCAGCTCCGGATCGTTGGGCCAGTAGAGCTGATACCACCATTCACCCGCGGCCGCGCCGACCTCCTCGATGGTGGACGACGCCGCGGTGGACAGCACCGACCCGATCCCGAGTTCCTTGGTGACCTCGCCGACGATCACCTCGCCGCCCTCGTGCATCAGTTCGAGCACCCCGATCGGCGCGGTCAGCACCGGCGCCGCCAGCCGGGTGCCGAGCACCTCCACCGAGAGATCGCGCGCGCCGGGCCCGGTGGTGCCGCGCAGCATGCGCGGAACGATCCGGTATCTGTCGAAGGCGGCGCGGTTGGCCGCCGCGGTGCGCTCGGCCGACGCGCTGCCCGCGACGTAGGCGTATTCGGCAGGCCCTAGGACTTCCTTGGCACGCTGTTCCAACCCGGCGGCCGTCATGGGCAGCTCGGGCACGATGCCGCCCAATCCGCCCAGGTAGATCTCGTTTTGGAAGTCAATGAAGCTGCTCACGCGGGGAACGCTAGTCCGTTGTGTCCGTTCCCGCAGGACGCTGAGCGAATCCACGGCTTTCACCGACCGGGCAAGTCCACGGCGCTCGCCGACCGGGCAAGTCCACGGCGCTCGCCGACCGGGCAAGTCCACGGCGCTCGCCGACCGAGCAAGTCCACGGCGCTCGCCGACCGGGCGAACCCACGGCGAGCGGGTCGCACGGATGCCGCGGTGAGCGGCGGGGCACTATGGGCTGATGCGTGCGATCGAGCTGAAAGAATACGGCGGACCCGAGGTGCTCACGTGGGGCGAGGCCGCCGATCCGGCGCCGGGCCACGGCGAGGTGTCGATCGATGTGGTCGCCGCGGGCGTGAACCGCGCGGACCTGCTCCAGCGCCGAGGTTTCTACGCACCGCCCGCGGGCGCCAGCGAGATCATCGGTCTGGAGTGCTCGGGCGTCATCGCCGAGGTCGGCGAGGGCGTGCGGGACTGGCGGGTCGGCGACCGGGTGTGCGCGCTGCTGTCCGGCGGCGGGTACGCCGAGCGGGTGGTCGTCCCCGCGGGCCAGGTGCTCCCGGTGCCGGAAGGCCTGGATCTCGCTGCGGCGGCGGCGCTCCCGGAGGTGGCGGCCACGGTGTGGTCGAACCTGGTGATGACCGCCGGTCTGCGCGCGGGCCAGCTGGTGCTGATCCACGGCGGCGGCAGCGGCATCGGCACGCACGCCATCCAGCTCGCGGTGCACAAAGGCGCGCGGGTGGCGGTCACCGCGGGCTCGGCCGAGAAGCTGGCGCGCTGTGCCGAACTCGGCGCGAGCGTGCTGATCAACTATCGCGAGGACGATTTCGTCGCCGCGGTCCGCGCCGAGCAGTCCGGCGCGAACGGCCCCGGCGCCGACATCATCCTCGACAACATGGGTGCCGCCTACTTGTCCCGCAATGTCGAGGCATTGGCCGAGCACGGTCACCTGGTGGTGATCGGCATGCAGGGCGGGGTGAAGGCCGAGCTCGACCTCGGTGCGCTGCTGTCGAAGTGGGGTTCGGTGCACGCGACCAACGTGCGCAACCGCCCGGCCACCGGCACGGGAAGCAAGGCCGAGATCATCGCCGAGGTGCGCAGGCACGTCTGGCCGCTGATCGCCGACGGCACCATCGTCCCGGTGATCCACGCCGAGCTGCCGATCGCCGAGGCCGCCGAGGCGCACCGGATGCTGGATGCCGCGGACACCTTCGGCAAGGTCGTGCTGCGCGTGCGCGAGGACGGGAACTGACCTTCGCGGGCTGATACGTCTCGAGAGCCGGACGCGGCCTCGAGACCCCGGCTCATTCCAGCGCGGCGAGCGCGCGGCCGAGCTGGTCGATCTCGAATCTGGTTGTGTAGGGCGCGAGTCCGACGGTCACGGCGCCGCCCTCGTCGTTGACGCCGAGCGCGTCGAGCAGCCTGCTCCCGCCGTGCACGCCGCTGAGCGTGCCGATGCGGGCGTCGGCCAGCTTGGCGGCGATCTTCTCCGCCTGCATGCCCGCCATGGTGAAACTGACGGTCGGGATCCGCGTCGAGGCACGGCCGATCACGGTCAGGCCGGGGATCTTGTCCAGCACGTCCATCAGGTGCTCGAAGAGCTGGTCGTGGTAGTCCTGCAGCGAGGTGATGGAGATTTCCAGCCGCTCGCGGCGGGTGCCGGTGGCCCGCTCGTCCAAGCCCGCGAGGAAGTCGATGGAGGTGGTGAGCCCGGCCAGCAACGCGTACTGGTGCCCGCCGACCTCGAGCCGTTCGGCGCCCTTCGCGTACGGGTTCAACGACATCGAGGGGATCCGGTCCAGGAACGCGGGATCGCGGAAGACCAGCGCGCCGATCTGCGGCCCGCCCCACGCGGGTGCGCTCAGCGCGACCACGTCGGCATTGAGCTCGTCGATATCGATGAGCGCGTAGGGCGCCGCGCCGAACGCGTCGGCGACAAGCAGACCGCCCACCTCGTGCACCCGGTCGGCGGCGACCCGCACGTTGGGCGCGGAGCCGACGATGGGTGAGGCCGCGGTCAATGCCACCAGTCGGGCCGTCGGCCCGATCAGCTCCTCGAACTGCCAGGACGGCATCTCGCAGGTCTCGATCTCGACCTCGGCCCAGCGCACGTGCGCGCCGTAGCGGTTGGCGATGCGCAGCCACGGCGCGACGTTGGCCTCGTCGTCCAGGCGGGACAGCACGATCCCGGTGCCGAGACCGAGCCGGGAACTCAGCGATTCCGCGAGCCAGGCCAGCAGCACCGCCCGATCCGGGCCGAGCACGACGCCCGCCGGATCACCGCCGACCAGATCGGCGACGGCCTCGCGGGCGGCGTCCAGGATGGCCGCGCTGCGCACCGCTGCGCCGTTGCGGCCGATGTGCGAGAACGACGACGTGCGGAAACCCGTTGACACGGCACGAGATACCGAATCCGGGACAAGCATGCCCGCCTGTGGATCGAGATGGATCCAGCCGTCGCCCAGGGACGGTATCAGGCCCCGAACCCTCGCGACGTCGTAAGTCATGCTGGCCACTCTAAGGGCAGCGGGCAAGCCTGCGTAACCGCCTTCCCCTCCTGGCCTGCTCGCGAAGGAGGCGGAACGGCACGCCGCGCGGACCGGACGACGGACGGCCGCTGCGGGCTCGACACCGACCTCGACCTGGGATTTCGCCCCGGGCTCCGCCGGTATGGGCGCGGCCGCGCGAGGCAGGGCCGAGAGAGAGGGGACCGCTCCGTGCACAGTCGCTCGGAACCGGACCGTTCAGGACTGGGCGCCGATGCGCGGCGACGCAGCGACCCGGGAATCAGCATGGCAACCGACTTTCAGCAAATCCGAACCACACGGACCCGAACAGAATAGTCGGCGTCGTCCAGCCGCGGCACCGGCCCGGCCACCTTCCACCCGGACGTGCCCGTTTAGCGCGTCCGCCGACAACGCGACATGATAGGGAACATGACGCACTCGGATGAGTCACCCGATTCCATCGTCGTGGTCGGACCCGACGGGCGGCCGCTGGTCATCCCGGCCGACGCGGGCACCCCGCTGACCGGACAGGTGGTCACCGACGGCGACGAGAAGGCCGACGACGAGAGCGACCACGACGACGCCGGCGAATCGCTCGCCGACATGGTCGAGCAGCCCGCCAAGGTCATGCGCATCGGCACCATGATCAAGCAGCTGCTCGAGGAGGTGCGGGCGGCTCCGCTCGACGACGCGAGCCGCAGCCGGCTCAAGGAGATCCACAAGTCCTCGGTACGTGAGCTCGAGCAGGGCCTCGCCCCGGAGCTTCGCGACGAACTCGAGCGGCTGACCTTGCCGTTCACCGACGACGCCATTCCCTCCGACGCCGAGCTGCGCATCGCGCAAGCCCAGCTGGTCGGCTGGCTGGAGGGCCTGTTCCACGGCATCCAGACCGCACTGTTCGCCCAGCAGATGGCCGCTCGCGCGCAGCTCGAGCAGATGCGCCAAGGCGCGCTGCCGCCCGGTATCCACACGGTGGACCCGCGCGGCGGGCGCGGCGACCAGGTGACGGGCGGTTCCGGACAGTACCTGTAACCCAGCTTGGTGGGTGACGAGTTTCCCCGGTCCAGCGTGTGCCAGCGGACCCGGTGCGAGGATGCAGGGGTAGGGTCGAGCACCGTGCCCGCCGCTGCCGCTCGCCCCGACTCCGATGAGAGTACGGCGCGTCCTGAAGAGAGCCCAGTGCGTTCAGATGACAGCTTGCGTTCCGACAGTCCCTCGACCGCCGAAGAGCATCCGGTGAGTGCCGAGAGCACCGCGCCGGAGCAGCCGAGCGAGACCGAGGCGATGACGCCGCTGGTCTCCGACTCGCAGACCTTCCGGCGCGCGATCAAGGACATGCGCGACGGCTTCGGCCAGCGCGAACTATGGCTGTCGCTCGGCTGGCAGGACATCAAACAGCGCTACCGGCGCTCGGTGCTCGGCCCGTTCTGGATCACCATCGCGACCGGCGTGCAGGCCGCGGCGATGGGAATCCTCTACGCGACGCTGCTCGGTCAGCCGCTGCGCGAATACCTGCCCTACGTGACCGTCGGGTTGATCGTCTGGAATGTGATCCAGGCGAGCATTCTCGAGGGCTCGGAGGTGTTCATCGCCAACGAGGGCCTGATCAAACAGCTTCCGTCCGCGCTGAGCGTGCACGTGTACCGGCTGGTGTGGCGGCAACTGTTGTTCTTCGCCCACAACATGGTCATCTACCTGGTGCTGCTGGCGGCGTTCGGGATATGGGAGAACCTGCGCTGGTCGAGCCTGCTGGCGATACCGGCGATCGTTTTGATCTTCCTCAATTCCATGTGGGTGTCGATCGTGTTCGGCATCTTCAGCACCCGGTACCGCGATATCGCGCCGATTCTCAGCAGCACCACGCTGATGCTGTTCGTGCTGACGCCGGTGATGTGGACGACCAAGACCTTGGAAAGCCAGATCGGCGCGGCGAGCGAACGAGCCAGGCTGGTGGAGATCATCCCGACCTTCCACTATCTGGAAATCGTGCGCGCTCCCCTGCTCGGTGAACCGCAGGAACTGCGGCACTGGGTGATCGTCGGCGCGATCACGGTGGTGGGCTGGATCGTCGCGGCCTTGGCCATGAAGAAGTACCGTTCGCGCGTACCGTACTGGGTATAGGAGCCGCAGCGATGAGCCGTGTGAGTATCGAAACCCGTCAGGCGTGGGTCGAGTTCCCGATCTTCGACGCCAAATCGCGGTCTCTGAAAAAGGCGTTCCTCGGCAAGGCGGGCGGCGCGATCGGTCGCAACCAATCCGACGTCGTGGTGGTCGAAGCGCTGCGCGACATCACGCTGTCGCTGAAGGAAGGCGACCGGGTCGGCCTGGTCGGCCACAACGGCGCGGGGAAATCCACGCTGCTGCGGCTGCTTTCGGGCATCTACGAACCGTCCCGAGGCAGTGCGCGCATTCGCGGGCGGGTGGCGCCGGTGTTCGACCTCGGCGTCGGCATGGACCCGGAGATCTCCGGCTACGAGAACATCATCATTCGCGGGCTCTTCCTCGGCCAGACCCGCAAGCAGATGCTCGCCAAGATCGATGAGATCGCCGAGTTCACCGAGCTCGGCGAATACTTGCAGATGCCGTTGCGCACCTATTCGACCGGTATGCGGGTGCGGCTGGCGATGGGTGTCGTCACCTCCATCGACCCGGAAATCCTGCTGCTGGACGAGGGTATCGGCGCGGTCGACGCGGAATTCATGAAGAAGGCCCGGCTGCGTTTACAGGAACTCGTCGCGCGTTCTGGCATTCTGGTATTCGCCAGCCATTCCAACGAATTCCTCGCTCAGCTCTGCGATTCCGCGCTGTGGATCGATCACGGACAGATCCGGTTGCGCGGCGGCATCGAAGAGGTGGTGCGCGCGTACGAGGGTCCGGACGCCGGAAACCACGTCGCGACCGTGCTGAAGGAAATGGCAGCGGAGCGGGCGGCGACCGAAGAGTCCGAGGACAGCGCACGAGAACTGGAGCGAAACAACGCATGAACGAGCCGACCGGGCAAGACGCCCCGATCACCGCTGGGGCGCAGGCCCCGGTCGACTCGACCGCACCGGAGCGGGTGTACACGCCGACCGACACCGGTCCCGGCGCCCGCATCATCGCCGTCGTGGTCACCCACAAGCGTCGTGACCTGCTCGCCGAATCGCTGAAGGTCGTCACCTCTCAGTCCCGGCCGGTCGATCACCTCATCGTGGTGGACAACGGCAACGAGCCCGAGGTCGCCGAACTGGTCGAGCAGCAGCCGATCGAGTCCACCTACCTGGGCTCGGCGCACAACCTCGGCGGCGCGGGCGGCTTCGCGCTCGGCATCCTGCACGCGCTGACCCAGGGCGCGGACTGGGTGTGGCTGGCCGACGACGACGGACGACCGGAGGGCGCCGAGGTGCTGGCGACCCTGCTCGACTGCGCGAACCGGCACGGGCTCGCCGAGGTCTCCCCGGTGGTCTGTGATATCGACGACCCGGACCGGCTGGCCTTCCCGCTGCGCCGCGGCGTGGTGTGGCGGCGGCTGCGTTCCGAGCTCGGCGACGAGGACTTCCTGCCCGGCATCGCGTCGCTGTTCAATGGCGCGCTCGTCTCCGCGAAGGCGGTCGACCTGATCGGCGTGCCCGACCTACGCCTGTTCGTGCGCGGCGACGAGGTCGAGGTGCACCGCAGGCTGGTCCGCTCGGGCCTACCCTTCGGCACCTGCCTACAGACGGCCTACCTGCATCCCAACGGCGCCGCCGAATTCAAGCCGATCCTGGGCGGCCGGATGCACACCCAGTACCCCGACGATCCGGTGAAGCGCTACTTCACCTACCGCAACCGCGGCTATCTGATGGCCCAGCCCGGTATGCGCAAACTGTTGCCGCAGGAGTGGATTCGCTTCTCCTGGTTCTTCCTCGTCACCCGCCGCGACCCCGCAGGCCTGCGCGAATGGTTCCACCTGCGCTCGCTCGGACGCAACGAACAGTTCGGCAAGCCGGACAAGTAAGCGGTCCATCGCCGGGGGTCGATAAATCGCTTGCGGGGGCTATCGGGGTCTGGCAAGGTTCGGGGAGTTCCCGGTTCGAGCCGGGTGAGATCAGAAGGGAGGAGGTGGAGATCGTGACGACGAACGTTCGGGTTGTCGTGCCCGTGCGCGCCGCGCTGCCGCGTGCCGCCGCACCGCACTCCACCTCTATTACCCCTCGCTGAACCTCGGTCGGGTTCGGCGCCCGACGAATGGATTCTTCCCATCATGGTCGACTACGACCTGCTCGTCCCTTACGGCTGGACGGAAGCCGTAGCCAACGAATACGCCGCGCTCATCGATGACGGTTGCGTGCCCGCCAGGGTGATCCGGATGGATCGCAGCGAATGCGAGGTCGCGACGCCGGACGGCTCGACGCGGGCCCGCTGCCCGCGCGCGGATGCCGAGCCGAACGGATTGTGCACCGGCGACTGGGTGACCATCGACGCGCAGCGCAATGTGCGCGCGTTGCTGCCGCGCCGCTCGGCGATCGTGCGTTCCACGGCCTCACGCCGGTCCGAGGGCCAAGTGCTGGCCACCAATGTCGACACCGTGCTGATCTGCGCCCCCGCCGACGGCGACGTGGACCTCGGCCGGATCGAACGGCTGCTCACCCTGGCCTGGGAGAGCAACGCGCAACCGGTCGTCGTGCTCACCAAAGCCGATGCGGCGGAGGATGTTCCGATCGAGGGGGTGCAGGCCGTCGCGCCGGGCGCCACGGTGCTCGCGGTCAGCGCGGCCAGCGGGTACGGCATCGACGTGCTCACCGCCGTGCTGGACGGGACGGTCGCGCTGCTCGGCCCCTCCGGCGCGGGCAAGTCGACGCTGGCCAACGCGCTGCTCGGCGCGGAAGTGTTCGCCACCAACGCCGTTCGCTCGGTGGACAAGAAGGGCAGGCACACCACCGTGCACCGGGAGTTGCGCCCGTTGCCCAACGGCGGGACGCTGATCGACACCCCCGGGCTGCGCGGCATCGGCCTGTGGGACGCCAGCGAAGGGCTCGAGAAGACCTTCAGCGACATCGAATCGCTCGCCGCCGCATGCCGTTTCGACGACTGCTCGCACGAGAGCGAACCCGGCTGCGCGGTGCGCGATGCCCTCGAAACGGGGGCGCTCTCCCAGCGCCGCTTCGACAGTTATCGCAAGCTCGCCAAGGAGAACGCCTGGATGGCGGCCAGGGTCGACAAGCGGTTGCAAGCCGAGCGCGATCGCGCCTGGCGCGGCATCAGAAAACAGCAGCGCCAGATATATCGGGAGCGGGGGTCGCGACGCTGAGCGTCGTGCTTCGCCGCATGCCCGGGAACGAGTGATTCGACGGCCACCCCTCAGCCCCCTATGCAACTGGTTGCATAGGGGGCTGAGTTACGCTTAGCGTGCAAGGCGTGGCGTCGCGGGCGCACCTCGTCCGCGGCACGAACGACAGGAGCAGGCCATGACGGAACCGGGTTCGAAGCCGCTGGCGGGCAAGACGATGATCATGTCGGGCGGCAGCCGCGGCATCGGTCTGGAGATCGCCAAGCGCGCCGCGGCCGACGGCGCCAACATCACGTTGATCGCCAAGACCGATCAGCCGCATCCCAAGCTCCCCGGCACGATCCACACCGCGGCCGCGGAACTCGAGGAGGCGGGCGGGCAGGTGCTGCCGTTCGTCGGCGACGTGCGCATCGACGACTCGGTAGCCGAGGCGGTGCGCCGGACCGTGGAACGCTTCGGCGGCATCGACATCGTCGTGAACAACGCTTCGGCGATCGATCTGTCGAACACCGACGCGCTGTCGATGAAGAAGTACGACCTCATGCAGGACATCAACTGCCGGGGCAGCTTCCTGCTGGCCAAGCTGAGCCTGCCGCACCTACGCGAATCGGCGAAGGCCGGGCGCAATCCGCACATCCTCACCCTCTCTCCGCCGCTGAACCTGGACCCGAAGTGGGCGGGCGGCTCGCTCGGCTACACCATCGCCAAGTACGGCATGTCGCTGACGACGCTCGGTCTCGCCGAAGAGCTGAAGGGCGACGGCATCGGGGTGAACTCGCTCTGGCCGCGCACCACCATCGCCACCGCCGCGGTGCGCAACCTGCTCGGCGGCGAGCAGATGGTCGCCACCTCGCGCACCCCCGACATCTACGCCGACTCCGCCTACCTGGTGCTCACCTCGCCCGCCGAGAAGACCACCGGCAATTTCTTCATCGATGACGAGGTGCTCGCCGCGCACGGCATCACCGAACTGGACAAATACCGCGTGGTCCCCGGCGACGCCGAACTCACCACCGACCTTTTCCTCTGATCCTGGGTCGGCACACAACTTTCGTGCGCGTCACAGGGCCGCCGCGCCGGTGAGGCGCACGAAACGTCTGTGCGGCGGGGCGGTCCTATTGCCTCGGAGAGGCGGGGGGAGAAGTGTGATAGGCACCGGTGGCGCCACCGGGGCGCTGCCCCGAGCACAGAGGAGGTGGACCGTGTTCGCACGTTCTACCACTATTCACGCGCGATCCTCCTCGATAGACGCCGGGATTGCGCACGTGCGCGACGAAACCATGCCCGCGTTGGAGGGCATACCAGGCTGTATCGGGCTGTCGTTGCTCGTCGACCGGCAGTCCGGGAAATGCATCGCGACGACGGCGTGGGAAACCGAGCAGGCGATGCACGACAGCGCGGTCCGGGTCCGTCCGATCCGCGAGCGCGTAGCCGAAATGTTCGGCGGCAACGCGGAAGTCGAGGAGTGGGAGATCGCCGTTCTGCACCGCGACCACCGCTCGCGAGAAGGTGCCTGCGTGCGCGCGATCTGGGTGGAAGGCGACCCGAATCGCGTGGATACCGCGATCGACACCTACAAGTCCCGCGCGCTGCCCGGGATGGAAACCCTGGAGGGCTTCTGCAGCGCGAGCCTGATGGTCGACCGGGCCTCCGGGCGCGGCGTCTCCAGCGTCACCTTCGACAGCTCGGAGGCGATGGCCCGCAACCGCGAGCAGGCCGCAGCGATGCGCGAGACCAACACCAAGCACGCGGGCATCCGAGTGACCGAAGTCCGCGAATTCGAGCTGGCGCTCGCACACCTGCGCGTACCCGAATTGGTGTGACCGCCGGGGCGGCGCCGTCGGGACGACGACGCCGCGGCCCAGCTCAGTCGCTGATGCCGTAGAGGCGCTCCCAGTTCGCGCGGCTGGTGAGTTCGGGCATGGCGGCGCGGTACTGCTCTTGCAGGGTGGGCAGTTCCTTGCGCAGGCGGCGCAAGACGTGGAACGTGCGCCGCAGCAGCGCGCGGGCGCGGGCCTTGTCGCGCTGCCTGACCCGGACGCCGGACTGCGAGGCGTCGGTGACCACGACGTGATCGAACAGCGAGACGTGCCACCAGTACGCGTCCTCGCGGGTGACCCCGATCAGGCCGTGCTGGGTGCGGCCGAACCACTGGTTGATCGCGCGCTTGACCAGCACCAGCACCTCCCGGCTCGGCTCGCCGTGCGCCCGGCGCAACTGGATGTCGGCCGCGCGCACCGGCGGCGTCGCGGCCGGGTGCTTGATCGTCTCGCCGTAGTCGGCGCGGCTGGTACGGGCCGCGGCCAGCGCGGCGATACCGCCGTCGCGCAGCACCTTCGGGCCCTCGAGGAAGTCCTCGATGCCCTGCAAGGTCGTGTGCACCAGCCCGTACTGCATGGCGACCAGGTGCTCGGCGATATTGCGGAACAGCTGCTTGGTGATCTTCTTGCCGTCCAGCTCGGCGTGCATGGCTCCGACGATGAGCGAGTTGCGCGTGCTGAAGTAGCGCGCCCAGTCGTCGTAGTCCTTCCAGTAGAAGTCCGCGTGCCAGACCGCCGCGTTGGGCAGCGTGACGGTGACGAACCCGTGCTCCCGCGCGCGCACGCCGTACTCCACGTCGTCCCACTGGAAGAAGATCGGAATCGGCAGGCCGATCCGCGCGACGACCTCGGCCGGGATCAGGCAGGTCCACCAGGCGTTGTAGCCCGCGTCGACGCGGCGCTCCTGGTTCTTCTTCAGCATGCTGGTGTTGCGCAGCGCCTTGGGCACCTTCTGGCCGTGCCGCAGGTCGTGCAGGTGCACTTCCTCGGCGCCGACGTTGAGGTAGTCGGGGTTGAGCAGGAACAGCATCTGCGCGCCGACCAGCGTCGGTTCCACCGTCATGTTGGCGAAGGCGTTGAGCCGCAGCACCGTTTCCGGTTCGCAGAGGATGTCGTCGTCCATCAGGATGACGTCGGCGTGCTCGTTGACCGCGGAGACCTCGTAGAGCCCGCGCGTGAAGCCGCCCGCGCCGCCCAGGTTCGGCTGACGGATGTAGCGCAGCTTGTCACCGAAGACGGGCTGCACCTCCTGGTACCTCGGCCGGTCCTGCACCAGGTCGGTGCCCTGGTCCACCACGTAGATCGCGTCGATGGCGGCGAGCACGGTGGCGTCGGAGGCCAGCGCGGCCACCGTCTCGGCGCAGTCCGCGGCGCGGTTGAAGGTGCAGATCGCGATGGCCACCGGGCGAATGCGCTCGGGAGCGACGGAGGACCAGGTGAGTTCGGAGATGCCGAGCTCACCGCCGTCGGCGTCGAACTCCAGCCACATCGCGCCGCCGTCGACGTACTGGTCCAGCGGCGCGGTCATGGTGAGCGGACCGCTCGCGTCGACCGTCGCGGTGTCGATGATCCTGCGGTGGCCCGCGATGTCCGAGGCGACCAGCCTGATCCTGGCCTTCTTCGTGACGTCGAGCACCATCGTGGCGCGGACCTCGGTGACGATGGTCCAGCGCTGCCAGTAGCTGGCCGCGAACCGGCCGAAGTAGGTGTTGGTGTGGGCGGTGGCGCCCTTCTCCAGGTGCAACGCGAGTCGTTCGCGCGTCGAGCGCCCCTTGACCACCGCGTAGAGTTCGTCGCTCACCTTGGCCGAGGGACCGGTGAAGATGCCACGCTGCAGGACCAACCTGTCCGGGGCCCGGTGATCGGCACGCAGCGAAGCGGGCGCGGCAGCGGGCGTGGCGTGATCGTTCGATTCGGTAACGGCCTGGGTAGCCGACTGCTCCATGAAGTCCTCGAAATCCTCATTTATTGCCGACGGGACAGACACGTCCCTGGATACCGTGCGCGGCGGGAGCGAGGATATCAACCGACGTCGGACGCCGCCCGTCCAGCAACCAGGGGTACCTCACCCGCTATTGTTGCTGATCGTTTGCTGATTCGCCGGTAAAGACGAACTTGTCATAGGCCCAATACCGGAAGACCACCGCGACGATCTGGCCGACGAGCGTTCCCGAGATGTTGTCCGACAGCGGGCTCGACAGGTCGAGCACGTAGCGGGAGAAGCCGAGGCAGCCCAGTTGCAGGCCGATGGCGACCACGTTGAACACCGCGTAGAGCAGATACTCCCGCGCCGGATTTCCGGTCTGCTGATGACCGAAGGTCCACCACTTGTTTCCGAAGTAGGTCACCACCGTCGCGACCGCGATCGCGATGATCTTGGCCGGCAGCGGCGCGTGGTACAGCACGCCTTCGCCGCCCCAGAACACCAGCGCGTTGTAGGTGCCCGCGTCGACGAGGAACCCGATCGCGCCGACCACCAGGAAGGCCGCGCCCTTGCGCAGCGCCCCGACCACCTTCGCGGTCAGCGGCTCGCCCGCGGCGGCGGTGACGGCGGACTCGGGCGCGGACTGCGCGGGTTCGTCCTGCGCGGATCGAGTGGAGCGCTCGGGAGCGGACACGGGCTGCTCGGGGGAAGACACCGGGCGACGGTACCCCAGCACCCGAATGCCTCGGGTGCGCGCCGGAGGCCGCAAGCCATGTACCCTCCCGGTGTTCCCCATTACGCCGACATCGAGGAATGACCCCGGGTGGACTCCACCGAGCTTCGTATTGCCGCCGTGGTCCCGTGCCACAACGAAGAGGCCTCGGTGGCCAAGGTTGTCGCCGACCTCCAGGCCGCCGTGCCGGGAATCGTCGTCTACGTTTACGACAACCTGAGCACCGACCGGACCTCCGAACTCGCCCGCGAGGCAGGCGCGATCGTCCGCCAGGAACACACCAAGGGCAAGGGCAACGTGGTGCGGCGGGCCTTCGCCGACATCGAGGCCGACGTCTACCTGATGATCGACGGCGATGACACCTACGAGGCGGGCGACGCCCCGCGGATGATCAAGACGCTGCTCGACGGCCCCTACGATCACGTGCTCGGCGTGCGCAAGCAGGACGCCACCGGCACCGCGTACCGCGCGGGCCACGAGACCGGCAACCGGGTGCTCAACGGCGTGGTCGGCAAGGTGTTCGGCGAGAACGTCGAAGACATGCTCAGCGGTTTCCGGGTGTTCTCGCGCCGCTTCGTCAAGAGCTTCCCCGCGGTCTCCCGCGAGTTCGAGATCGAGACCGAACTGACCGTGCACTCGCTGCACCTGCGGGTGCCGCAGACCGCCGTGCCGGTCGGCTTCCGCGATCGCCCGGCGGGCAGCGAATCCAAGCTGCGCACCTATCACGACGGTTTCAAGATCCTCGCGCTGATCGTCGGCCTGGCCAGGCACGAGCGACCCGTCGCGTTCTACGGGCTGTTCGGCACGCTGAGCTGGCTGATCTCCATCGTGCTCACGATCCCGATCGTCATCGAATTCACCAGGACGCACGAGGTCCCCCGCTTCCCCACCCTGTTCCTCGGCTTCACCCTGCTGCTGCTCGGCAGCCTGGCCTGGACCGCGGGACTGATCCTCGACGGCATTCGCCGTTCCCGGCACGAGGCCGCGCGCCTGGTCTACCTGCGGTACTCGGCTGTCGCCGCGGACGACGACCCGTTCCGAAACGGCGGTGACGCGCAGACCCGTGGGAACGCGCGGTGACCACGTCCGCCGATCGCGGCACCACCGAGAAGACCGAAGCAGGCACGGCGGCGCCCAACGGGGCGGGCCCCGAGGACGGCGCGGCGAGCCCGGCCGACCGGACTGAAGCGACGCCCGCACCCGAGGGCGAAGCCGTTGCGCGCGAACAGGATTCGGCCGCCGCTCCGAAGTCGGCCGGCGCGGTCCGAAAGGCCGGGCGCGCCATCGTGACTCGCTTCGGCGCGGCGACTGTCGCTTTCGCCGTGCTCATCACGCTCTTCGGCACGTTGTTCGCTGTGCTCACCCCGCCGTTCTGGGGCCACGACGAGATCACCCAGTTCGGCCGCGCCTATCAGGTCGCCTACGGCGGGTTCCTGCCGCAGCGGATCCAGGACGATCGCGGCCTGGCCTACGGCGGCGACGTGCCCGCGAGCATCGACGAACTGATGGGCTACTCGTTCCGCGACTACCAGGACAACCCGGAAGAGCCGGGCGCGATGGTGTCCGATCCTGGCGTGTACGACCGGCTGAAGAGCGCCCAGGTCGATTCGCCGATGGAGCCGGTCTGGTTCACCAACACCGCCGCCTACTCCCCCGTGCCGTATGTGCCCGCCGCCGTCGGCATCCGGGCCGCCGCGCTGTTCGACCTCGACGTGGGCGCGATGGTGACCCTGACCAGGCTCGCGGGTCTGCTCGGCTATCTGGTCGTGGTCGGTTTCGGCCTGTACGCGCTGCGCGCCCACCGGGTGCAGTGGCTCGCGTTCACCGTCGCCGTGCTGCCGATCGCGGTATTCCAGGCGGGCACGGTCACCGCCGACACCCTCACCAACGCCTTGGCGATCATGGTGTCCGCGCTGCTGATCAAGGCGCTGTTCCTCGGCAACGGACTGACCCGCACCGAGACGGTCGCCCTGCTCGGCGCGACGGTGCTGCTTCCGGTCAGCAAGCCGACCTACGTGCTGCTCGCCATGCTGGTGGTGCTGGTTCCGGTGGACCGGTTCGCGTTCTTCGGCGCCGCGGCGGGTTCCGGCTTCACCTGGCGACGACTCGTGCCGTGGGCGTTCGCCGGCGCGGGCGGGCTCGCCTTCGCGGTCTGGATGAAGATCGCCGCGCCGACCGGCGACGGCATGAGCCTGATGCGCCCGCGTCACCAGTGGTACACCGTCAAGCCCGGTGAACAACTCGGCGAGATCCTCGGCGATCCGCTGCACTTCCTGAACGTCTTCGGCGACAGCATCTTCTACCGCGATCAGCGCTGGTTCACCCAGTTCTTCGGCGAACTCGGCTTCGCCTACATCGACGTACCCGCCATCGCGGTGCTGGCCTGCCTGCTCGCCTTCGCGTTGAGCATCGGCATCGCGGACCGGATGAACCCGCGCACCGCCACGTTCGTGCGCACGCTGATCGTCGCGCTCACCGTGGCGGCCAGCGTCGCGATGATCTACGTGACGCTGTACATGTCGTTCACGCCGGTCGGCTACTACATCATCGACGGCGTGCAGGGCCGCTACTTCGTGCCGCTGGCGCTGATCGCCTTCGCGGCGCTGCTGCGCTGGATGCCGTTGCGGCTCACCGACGCCCGGGGAAAGACCCCGGCGTGGGGCGCGGCCGTCACGATCGTCGCCGCGAGCTCGGTCGCGCTGATCGCCTCGGTCGCGAAGTACAGCACGATCGTCTGGGGCTGATCCCCGCCCGCTCGCGCCCCGCACCGTTGCGCTGAATTTCTGCGCGGCAGCGCTCGACTGTTTCCGCACCGCGGCGCTGAATTCCCGCCTACGCGGCGGCGTACTGCGCGGCCGGTCGGTTCACACCGAGCCCAGGGTCCGCTCGCCCGCCGCCGCGTAGGCGTGTTCGGTCGCGGCTTTGTCCGGGCGCCACCAGGATTCGTTGTCGCGGTACCACTGGATGGTGGCCGCCAGACCCGCGCGGAAGTCGGCGTAGCGCGGCTCCCAGCCGAGTTCGGTGCGCAGCAGCGTGGCGTCGATCGCGTAGCGCTGGTCGTGGCCGGGACGGTCGGTGACGTGGTCGAAATCGTCGGGATCGCGATCGAACGCCTCGAGCAACATTCGCACCACGGTCTTGTTGTCGAGTTCGCCGTTCGCGCCGATCAGGTAGGTCTGGCCGACGCGGCCGCGGTCGAGGATGTCCCAGACCGCCCGGTTGTGGTCGTCGACGTGGATCCAGTCGCGGATCTGATGACCCGCGCCGTAGAGCCGGGGACGCACGCCGTCGATCAGATTGGTGATCTGGCGCGGGATGAACTTCTCCACGTGCTGGTACGGCCCGTAGTTGTTGCTGCAGTTGGACAGCGTCGCGCGTACGCCGAAGGAGCGGGCCCAGGCCCGGACCAGCAGATCGCTGGACGCCTTCGTCGCGGAGTACGGGCTGGACGGGTTGTACGGGGTGCGCTCGGTGAAGGCGGGCTCGTCGGGGGTGAGGTCGCCGTACACCTCGTCGGTGGAGACGTGGTGGTAGCGCACGTCGTGGCGGCGCACGGCCTGCAGAAGGGCGTAGGTGCCGACGATATTGGTCTGCACGAACGGCCACGGCTCGGTCAGCGAGTTGTCGTTGTGCGATTCGGCGGCGAAATGGACCACCGCGTCGACCCCGCTGACCAGTTCGTCGACCAGGTCGAGATCGGCGATATCGCCGTGCACGAAATCGATTCGGTCGGCGACCGGTTCGAGCGACGCCTTGTTACCCGCGTAGGTCAGGGCGTCCAACACGGTTACGGTCGCGTCGGGTCGCTCGGCCACGGTCTGGTGGACGAAATTCGCACCGATGAAGCCGGCACCGCCGGTTACGAGCAATCGCACCCCACGACTTTACGTGGATCGGGTCGCGAGCTCTATGACGGTGGGCTATGAAAGGTATGAGCGATCTTGACAGCACGCCTGTGACCTTCGTCTCACTACTTTTCGGTAGAAAGTGACGACCGGTTTGGTTCGCCGCCGAAAACCCTGTTCCGCGTGTACGTTTCCGGAAACGCACAGTGCTGTGAGTCGCGATGGTGAACAAAATTTGAATTAACGGTCACAACCGGTTCACCACGCGTTAGCTGGTCTAGATTTCGATCGTCTAGTCCCCTCCGAACGCTTCACATCGAGGTTCCAAACAAAATGCTGATGAGGAAATTCGCCGCCACGTCGGCGCTGCTGATCGCCGCGCTCGGCGTCACCGCGGGCACCGTCAACGCGGCCCCCGAGGCCCCGGCCGCGCCCGGCGCCATCAACTTCACCGCCAAGTCCACCGACACCCAGTCGATCATCACCCTCGACTCGGGCTCGCTCGTCGTCGAAGACGCCGCGCTGAAGGTCAAGGCTGCCGATGGCACAGTTGTCGCCGGAACCCCGCTGACGTTCCGCGTCGACGAGTTCGAGTTCCCGATCGCCGCGGAGATCTCCGACCGCACCGCGACCTTGACCCCGCAGCTCGATGTCGACAAGGCCGTGTACAAGCCGGTCGCCCTGCCCTACGAGGACAAGGCGCCGTGGAAGAACGAGTACGACCGTGAGCTCGCCGCGTTCAACCGCATGAAGGACACCATCGGCATGGGCGCCACCATCGGCACCCTGGTCGGCGGCCTCGGCGGCGGCGCCGTCGGCTGTGTCCTCGGCGGCATCGCTGGCGCGACCGTCGCGTCGGCCACCATCGTCGGCCTGTTCGGTCCGTTCATCCCGGCCGCTGCCCTCGGCTGCATCGGCGGCATCCTGGCCGTGGGCGCCCTGGGTGCTCTCGCGGGTCAGATCTTCGTCACCGCCCCGGTGGCCATCGGTGCTGCGATCCAGTACTTCACCACCATCAACCAGCCGTTCGTGGCTCCGGCGCCGGCCAAGTAATTCCGAACGGCTTGCCGCACAACTGAACACGCGCGACTGAGTCGCGAAACAGAAAGCCCCGCCCGGTTCGACCGGGCGGGGCTTTCGCGTGCCTGGCGGCGTTACCCGCACGCAGACATGCCACGACGCACACTTCCCGCAACCCGCTCGACGCCAGACACGCTCCGAGCCACCGCGCGCTTGACCTGAACAAAAGTTCAGGTTCTAACGTCGACGTGGAGCCGGAGACCAAACGGCCTCGAACAGGGAATTGCTCGAGCGGACCAGTGACCGAGTGAACACAATCTTAACATTACCGATTCGCAAGGTTACCAATTGTTTTCGACTTCCCCGCGAAATTCCCGGCACACTGCGAATAAGGGATACGGACAAATGCTGATGAGGAAATTCGCCGCAACCGCCTGGCTGCTGGTCGCCGTCGTGGCGAGCACCGCGGGCACCGCCGCCGCGACCGATCACCCCGGGGCAGGGCAGGTGGGTTTCACGGCGAGCGCCACTCCCGACGCCGCCGTAATCGACCTCGACGCAGGGGCATTCGCGATCGCCGGCGACGTCCTCCAGATCAGGGCCGACGACGGCGCGGTCCTCGCGGGCACGCCGCTGAAGTTCCGCGTCGACGATTTCGAGTTCCCCATCGCCGCCGAGATCGCCGGCCGCACCGCGACTCTGACCCCGCAGCTGTCCATGGACAAGGCCGTCTACGAGCCGGTCGCCCTGCCCTTCGAGGACAAGGCCCCGTGGAAGTCCGAGTACGAGCGCGAGCAGGCCGCCTGGTCGCGGATGACGAGCACGATCGGCCTGGGGGTGAGCATGGGCGCGCTGCTCGGTGGCCTGGGCGGCGCGGCGGTCGGCTGCGTGCTCGGCGGCATCGTCGGCGCGACCGTGGCCGCGGCCACCCTCGCGGGACTGTTCGGGCCGTTCCTGCCCGCGGCCGTGGTCGGCTGCCTCGGCGGCGTCGCCACGGTCGGCCCGCTCGGCGCGGTCGCCGGTCAGCTGTTCGTGACCGCGCCCGTCGCGATCGCGGCGGTCGCCCAGTACTTCACCACGATCAACGCGCCGTTCCCCGCGAGGTGAGCGCGCGCCGGTCACGCAGGAACCGGCGCGCGCCGATCGTCGCGTAGCCGCCGGTGAGACCGACGAACGCGGCGACGACGCCGCGAGGGATGTCGCCGCGGACCAGGTGCGCCGACCCGCTCGTCGTATCGAGCACGTCGACCATCAGGGCGAGGCGCTGCCAGCGCGGCCGGTCGCCGGGCGCGGCGGTCAGGTATCCGAGGCCGAGCGCGATGGCTCGGGCGCCGAAGATCCGGGTCATGTAACGGAGTTCGGGAGTCGGCCGGGTGAGCGCGAGGCGCGCCGCCGTGTCCGGAGCGGCGAGCGCGGTAGCGCCCAGCGCGATGCGGCCGTAGGCGAGCGCCGAAAGCGCTCGGTCGAGTGTCGTGCGGCGCGGGGTCGTCTCGAAAGCCACCATGGCCTCAGCCTGCCGAAACACCGCGCCGGAGTCGATTATCCGAGGGGTAATGCGCCGAGTATCCCGCCCCGGGCGCGACCCGGGGCGGGATGCGACTCGTCCGGCCGACCGTGATCAGGCCGTCCGAGCCTGCTCCAACTGCTCGAACCTGGTGCGCACGAAGCGCGCGACCCGGCCGAGCGCCGCCCGGGATTCGGGCAGGTTCGGGGCGATGCTCATGAACGCGTGCACCTGGCCGCGCCACAGCTCCACCGCGTGCGGCACGCCCGCCGCGGTGAGCCGCCGCGCCATCAGCTCGCAGTCGTAGCGCAGCACCTCGTCCTCGGCGGCGATCATCAGCACCGGGGGCAGTCCGGTGAGCGCGCCGTTGACCGGCGAGAGCAGCGGATCGAGCGCGCCGTCGATCTCCGCGCCGAGTTTCACGACCGCCTCCAGCGCCGACAGCGGGATGTACGGGTCGCGCGCGACGTTGACGTAGTCGCGTTTGGCCGCGTAGTCCAGGTCGAGCAGCGGGCTCAGTCCGATCAGTCCGGCGGGCGCGGGCAGTCCGGCCGATATCGCGCGCAGCGCGGTCGCGAAGCTCAGGTAGCCGCCCGCGGAATCCCCGGCGAAGACGATCCGCGCTGGATCGGCGCCGTGCCGAAGCAGCCATCGGTAGGCGGTGAGGCAGTCCTCGATCGATTGGCCGATGCTGCCCGCGGGCAGCTGGCGATAGTCGACATTGACCACCGGCAGACCGATGCGCCTGGCCAAGCTGGCCGCGACCGGCCGGTGCGTCTCCAGCCCGCACACCGCGAAGCCGCCGCCGTGCATGTACAGCACCGCGCCGTGCCGCAGGGCCCGCGCCGCGCCGGACGGGCGCACGATCTCCATCCGGAAACCGCCGAGACGGACCTGCTCGCGGTCGATGCCGTGCGGGGCGGGACGCAACCGGGCCAGCCCGTCGATGGCGAACGCGCCGACCGGGATGGTGGCCCGGGTGATCGGGGCGACCCGCAGCATCGGCCGCACCACGCCGCGGCAGGTCGCCAGCAGCAGCCGCGCCGCGGCGCTGGGGCCGTCCGGATTCATCACGACGGCGGAGCCGTCGACCGTGGTCGCCGTCATCGCGCACCTACCTCACCCTGGCGCGCCGAACCCGACCTGGCGGAACCGAGCCTGATCAGCGGGGGCCGCGGGCGAGAGTCAGCGCTGACATCTCACGCTGCGCGCATTCGCGACGCTCCCGGGACTCTGCGTGGTCACGCAGGCTACCGCCTCCGAGCCCGTCGCTCACGTCGCAGCGTGTTTCAGAAGACCACGAAAAGTGTGATCCCTGCAACATCAATCGCCCGGCGCGCCGGGCGGCGAAACGTTCGTGATCAATTCGTGCGCTAGTCGGAACCTCCCCGAATCCCGGAGCGGCCGAACTGGCAGACTCCAGGGCATGCGCGGAATCATCTTGGCGGGCGGCACCGGTTCCCGGCTTCACCCGATCACGCGCGGAGTGAGCAAGCAGCTGGTGCCGGTCTACGACAAACCGATGGTCTATTACCCGCTGTCCACGCTGATGCTCGCCGGCATCAAGGACATCCTGGTGATCACCACACCGGAGGACGCCGAGGCGTTCGCCCGGCTGCTCGGCGACGGCTCCCAGTTCGGCATCTCGATCAGCTACGTGGTGCAACCCGAGCCGGACGGTCTCGCGCGCGCCTTCGTGCTCGGCGCGGATCACATCGGCACCGAGTGCGCGGCGCTCGTGCTCGGCGACAACATCTTCCACGGGCCCGGCCTCGGCACCAGCCTGAACCGGTTCGCCGGGATCGACGGCGGCGCGGTCTTCGCCTACTGGGTGTCGGACCCGAGCGCCTACGGCGTCGTCGAGTTCACCGGCGGACGCGCGGTGTCGATCGAGGAGAAGCCCAAGGTCCCGCGCTCGAACTACGCCATCCCCGGGCTGTATTTCTACGACAACGACGTGGTGGAGATCGCCCGCGGGCTGCGGCCTTCGGCGCGCGGCGAGTACGAGATCACCGACATCAACCGCGCCTACCTGGAACAGGACCGGCTGCGCGTCGACGTGCTCGCCCGCGGCACCGCCTGGCTGGACACCGGCACCTTCGACTCGCTGCTGGACGCCGCCAACTACGTGCGCACCATCGAGGAGCGGCAGGGTCTGAAGATCGGCGTGCCCGAGGAGGTCGCCTGGCGGATGGGGTACATCGACGACGAGCAGTTGCGCACCCGCGCCGAGCCGCTCGTCCGGTCCGGCTACGGCGGCTACCTGCTCGATCTGCTGGAACGCGGACGGGATTGGTGAGATGGAGATTCGGGAGCTCGCGGTGCCAGGCGCCTGGGTCGTCACCCCGCGCCGGTTCCAGGACGAGCGCGGCACGTTCGTCGAGTCGTTCAAGGCCTCCGAGTTCGAGAAGGCGACCGGACGGCCGTTCGAGCTGCACCAGGTGAACTGCTCGGTCTCGGCCGCGGGCGTGCTGCGCGGGATCCACTACACCGAGGACCCGCCCGGCCAGGCGAAATACGTGACCTGCGTGCGCGGCGCCTTCATGGACGTGGTCGTCGATCTGCGCCCCGGTTCGCCGACCTACGGCCGCTGGGACAGCGTGCTGCTCGACGACGTGGACCGGCGTTCGGTGTTCCTGTCCGAGGGGCTCGGCCACGCCATCCTCTCGCTGGAGGACGAGTCGACGGTCACCTACCTGTGCTCCATCGAGTACACCCCCGAATTCGACAGGGACCTGGACGCTTTCGATCCCCGGCTGGGCATCGAATGGCCGAAGGTCGGCCGCGACGGCGCACCGCTGACCTATCTGCGCTCCCCCAAAGACGCCGCAGCGCCGCCGTTCCCCTGAGTTCTCCGACATGCCGGAAGCCACGTCCGGCGGCGCGTGCCGCCGGACGTGGCTTCCGATTGTCGTCGACCGCTGCGGATCAGCCGACGAGTTCGAGCTCCGGTTCGGCGACCTGCTCCCGCTTGCCGCGCTTCGGCACGAAGGCGAGCAGGGCGACCAGCGCGCCGACGATGGCGACGCCTGCGGCGAATTCCAAACCGGGACGGTAGGTGTCGAGCATGTCCGCGGGCGAAGCGCTGTGGCCGCCCGAGGAGATGATCGCGGTGGTCACCGCGAGCACGATGGCCGCGCCGACCTGCATGGACGTCTGCAGCACGCCTGCGGCCAACCCCTGCTCCTCGTCATCGATGCCGTTGGTGGCCTGGATGTTGATAGCGGGGAAGCCGATCCAGCCGATGCCGATCAGCAGGACCGCGGGCAGGATCACCGTCAGGTAGGACGGGTCGGTGTTCAGCCGCAGGAACAGCAGGTAGCCGACGGCCATCACGACCATGGTGACGGCGATGATCGGGCCGGTGCCGAAGCGATCGACCAGCTTGTCGGAGAACACCGCGGAGAGCGAGACGAGCAGGCCCACCGGCAGCAGCGCGAGCGCCAGCTTCAGCGGCGACCAGTCGAGCGTGTCCTGCATGTACAGGGTCACGATGAACTGCCAGCTGAAGTACGAACCCGCGACCGCGACGATGGCGAGGCTGGCGCGGATCAGCGACGACTTGCGCAGGATGCCGAGGCGGACCAGCGGGTGCGCGACCCGCCGCTCGACGGCGAGGAAGGCGGCGAACAGCGCGATCACCGCGACGAACGAACCGATGGTGCGCGCCGAGACCCAACCCGCCTCGGGTGCGGTGACCACCGTGTAGACCAGCAGCAGCATGGCGGCGGTGGAGAACACGGCGCCGAGGATGTCGTGGCCGCCCTCTTCGGCCGGCTTGTCCTTGGGCACCAGCACCCACGCGGCGGCGAGCGCGGCGATCGCGATCGGCACCGGGAGCAGGAAGGTCCAGCGCCAGCCGACGCCGGTCATCAGGCCGCCGAACAGCAGGCCGGACGAGTAACCGCCCGCGCCGAACACGGTGTAGATGGACAGCGCCTTGTTACGGGCGGGGCCCTCGGCGAAGTTGGTGGTGATGATCGACAGACCGGTCGGCGCGGTGAACGCGGCGGCCAGGCCCTTGACGAAACGGGTCAGGATCAGCAGCGGGCCGGAGCTGACCAGCGCGCCCGCGAGGGAGGCGAGGGCGAAGACCGCCAGCGCGATCAGGAAGACCTTGCGCCGCCCGAGCAGGTCGGCGGTGCGGCCGCCCAGCAGCAGCAGGCCGCCGTAACCGAGCACGTAACCGCTCACCAGCCACTGGAGGGTCGAGGTGGACAGATCAAGTTCGGCGCCGATGGACGGCAGCGCGACACCGATCATCGAGACGTCGAGACCGTCGAGGAACAACACGATGCAGAGAGTGATCAGCATGCCCCAGAGCCGGGCGGACCATCTGGTCGGATCGATCGCCGTGGCGGCGGCCGAAAGCGTTGCTGGTGAAGTCATGTGGAGGACATTACATGCGCACGCATTAAATGCCAACACATTAAATGTGGTTGCATGCATCGACCCGCACCACTAAGATGGGGCCATGTCGAAGCCGACCACTGAGACCGCTCGGCGCACCATCGCGCCCACCGAGCTGGTTGGCGAATGGCGCGAGCTCCTCGACCGGCACGCCACCGTCAGCTGCGCGCTGGAGAAAGAGCTGCAGGGCAGGCACAAGATGGGGCTCAGCGAGTTCGAGACGCTGGACCGGCTGGTCGATGCCGATTGCGGCAATTACCGAATGAGCGATCTGGCCAACGACATCTACCTGAGCCAGAGTGCGCTGTCCCGCGCCGTGGCGCGGCTGGAGCGCGACGGACTCGTCGAGCGCAGCATGTGCTCCGACGACCGGCGCGCGGTCTTCGTCTGCCTGACAGAGAAGGGCAGGCGGGTCTACAACCAAGCGCTACCGACGCACCGCGAAGTGCTGGGCCGCACCTGGCAGTAGCCGGGCCGCACCTCGCAGTAGGCAGCCCGCGGCCCGCGAAACACTCCGGCCGCGCGGAACTCGTCCGATCAGGCGAGCGCGGCCCGCGCCTCGTCGAGGACTTGGCGCGCGTCCACCGCGACCGACTTGATGTCGGCGAAAGCCTTCCGGTACCGGTCGATTTCGCTGTCCTTGTCCAGGTAGACCGGTCCGGTGAAGGCCTCGACGTAGATCACCGGGGGCTCGGGCTCCTCACCCATGCGCCCCTCGGGGAATTCGAGCATCACGAACCGGCCCGACTCCATCCCGGCGTGGTACCCGGATTCCGGCGGCACCGTCTTGATCCGCACGTTCGGCAATTCGCTCATGCGCCGCAGGTGCTCGAGCTGGTCCGCCGTCACATCCGCGCCACCGACGCGCCGCCACAGCACCGCCTCGCTGATCACCACGTCCAGCTGCACCGGCGATTCGCCACGCGTGACCAATGCCTGCCTGGCCAGCCGCAACTGGACCCTTCGCTCGATCTCGGTGGGCGAGGCGTCCGGTCGCGCCGCGCTCAGCAGCGCCCTCGCGTAGGCCTCGGTCTGCAAAAGCCCTGGCACCAGCTCGTTCTCGTAGGTCGACAGCTGACGCGCCGCCTCCTCCAGACCGATGTAGATCTCGAAACCCTCGCCGAGCACATCGCTGTAGGCGGTCCACCAGCCCCTGGCCTTGGTCTCCTTGGCCAGCGCGGTGAGCGGGCCGACGAGATCGCCGGGGGCGCCGTAGATCTTGCACATCGCCTCGACGTCCAGGCTGCGCAGGGAGGTCTGCCCGGTTTCGATCCGCCAGATCTTCGCCTCCGACCACTCCAGCTGCTGGGCAGCCATTCTGGTGGTCATCCTGGCGCGGTTGCGGAGGTCGCGGAGGTGTCGGCCGAGTTGCCGACGCGGCATGGTCGATCCGGTTGTTCCCTGCGGTAAAGCCATGCTTTCCCCCTCGCGCCATGCGTCGAGGTGACACGACGAAGACCCCTCGTGCCGCCGATACCGACGCTCCCTACCGAGCATCCGGAACCTTCCCCAACGCTCGAACAGCATTGTTTCACAGCAAAACTGACATAGCGCAGGATTGCTGGCTCAGGCAGGCCAATGGCTCGAGAGAGACAATCAGGTTCGACGTGGTCATCCCATGGCAACCCTGTCGGATTGCCTACTTGCGCGAACCCCGCCTGCCGAAGCGCCAGAACTGCACCGCGCGCACGTCCTCGGAGAGCTGGTTCACCGGCTCGGCGACATCCGAAAGCGCTTGGAACAGATCGTCGGCCAGCTCGCTGATGTGCTCCACCCGCGTGGCCAGCCGCGAGGCATTGACCAGGAATTCCAGCACCAGGCGCACGGCGGCGGCGATCGAGAGACCCAGCGGCACCGCGACCAGGCCCGCCAGCACGCCGAGCACCGCCGAAACCTGCCACATCCACACCGTCACGCTGATCGGGACCGCGAAGGCGAAGATCAGGCCGAGCATGTAGGCCAGCGGCAGCAGCGTGGTGGTCGCGGTCCGGTGGAACTGCACGTCGATCAGGGCGCGGGCGGTCTCCGCGCTCCACTGCCGGAAGGCGCGCGGGCTGCGGAACGGCTCGGCGGGCTCCTCGTCGCGCTCGGCCGCTTTGGCGAAGCGCCTGGTGGCCGACGCTTTCCAAGCGATCCAACGAGATTCGGTCTCGTACTCCTCCGGATCGGGCAGCGCGATCCCGCTCGACTCATCGGTCATGCGCCGAATCCTCCCCGCATTTCGCGTCCCGAACCAGCCCCCAGGAACCTCACAGCGGCGACACAGCGCCCCGACAGCCACGTGCTCGAAAGTTGGCCCTGTCAGCGACCCGAACGACCCCGACCGGACCCCTGCCGGATGAGACGTAGTCCACAGTTCAAGAAACTTTCGCGAATCGCGTAACGCCGGGGCCACCGCCCCTCGATACGACCCATGAACGCAGGACCCAGATCTACCGGGGAATGGAGAAAAACAGTGCGCACCTCGTTTCCGACTTCCGTCTCCGCGGCCGACATCGATGCCGCGGCGCAGGACTACATCCAGCGTGGATGGACGGTTGCCGAAACGGCCAACGGGATCTGCTTGATCACCGATGACGAGATTTCCGGCATCGAGGTCAGCGGCGAGCTGGCCGGTGCGGTCCGCCGCTTCCTGCGCGCCAACAACCTGTCCGGCCCGGTGATCGAGTTCCCCGGCGCCGACCGTCGCGAGATCCACCTCGTCACCGGTCTGCGCAAGGCCGCCATGGCGCTGGAGGCGCTGCGCGAGGCGGGCGCCACCGTCTACACCGACGGCGCGGGCATCCCGCTGCCGCCGAGCAAGCTCTCGGCCGGGTCGGCCTGCTGGGGCGTCGCCCCGCACGAGGCCCGCTGGGTGCCGCCGGTGGTCGCGATCAGCGCCGCCGTGCGCTCGGCCGCTACGGCCACCACCCGGCGCCGCACGCAGCTGACCAGCGTCGCCTGCTGAAACGACTCCCCGGAGGAGGGGACGGCCCGCACTACCGGCCCTGAACGACCGGCATCCGTTGGACGGATGCCGGTCGTCCTCGTCTCTCCGGCACCGCTCGCGACTATGGGACATCTTCCAAAAATGTCGCAAATTTGCCTTCCCTCCGGCCGACCGCCGGGTCAAGATGGGATATGGCTCCGATCACAGACCTCTCTCGCAACCTGTTGCGCACCTGTCCGCTGTGCGAAGCGGTGTGCGGGTTGGAGATCACCCTCGACCGCGACGACCACGTCACCTCGATCCGCGGCGACAAGCAAGACCCCTTCAGCAAGGGCTTCCTCTGCCCCAAAGGCGCCAGCCTCGGCCACCTCGACGAGGACCCGGACCGGGTCACCGAACCGCTGATCCGCGATCGAGCGACCGACACGTGGCGCACGGCGGGCTGGGACGAGGCCTTCGATTACATCGCCGAACGTTTCCCGCCGATCCTCGCCGAGCACGGGAACCAGGCGGCCGCACTCTATCTGGGCAATCCGAACGCGCACACCGTGGCGGGCGCGCTGTACCTGCCCGTGCTGATGCGCGCGCTCGGCACCAAGAATCTGTTCTCCGCGAGCACCGCCGACCAGATGCCCAAGCAGGTGGCCAGCGGGCTGATGTTCGGCGATCCGCTCACCGTGCCGGTGCCGGATCTGGATCGCACCGACTACCTGCTGATGCTCGGAGCCAATCCGCTGGAGTCCAACGGATCGCTGTGCACCGCGCCGGATTTCCCCGGTCGGTTGAAGGCGCTGCGCCGCCGCGGCGGCCGGTTCGTCGTGGTGGATCCGCGCCTGACGCGCACCGCCAAACTGGCCGACGAGCACCTGTTCGTCCGGCCGGGCACCGACGCCTACCTGCTGTTCGGCATCGTGCACACGCTCTTCGCCGAAGGACTGACCGAGGTGCGGGTCGAGGTGGCGGGGCTGGACGAGTTGCGCGCGGCCGCCGCCGATTTCACACCGGAGGTCGTCGCGGCCCGCACCGGAGTGGCCGCCGAGACCGTCGTCCGCATCGCTCGCGAGCTGGCCGCGGCCCCGACGGCGGCCGTGTACGCCAGGATCGGCACCTGCACCGCCGAATTCGGCACCCTGACCCAGTGGCTCGTCGACGTGCTCAACGTGCTCACCGGCAATCTGGACTCGCCGGGCGGCGCCATGTTCGCCACCGCCGCCGCGGGCGGCATCTCGCGCACCAAACCGTTCCGCACCGGCCGCTGGACCAGCCGGGTGCGCGGGCTGCCCGAGTCGATGGGCGAGCTGCCCGTCGCCACGCTCGCCGACGAGATCCGCACGCCGGGCCAGGGGCAGGTACGCGCGATGGTGACGGTCGCGGGCAACCCGGTGCTTTCCGCGCCGAGCGGCGCGCGGCTGGACGCGGCGTTGGCCGGGCTGGAGTTCATGGTGAGCGTGGACCGCTACGTCAACGAGACGACGCGGCACGCCGACGTCATCCTGCCGCCGCCGCGCCCGTTGCAGTCCCCGCACTACGATTTCGCGCTGCTCCAGTTCGCGGTGCGCAACTACACCCGCTATTCGCGCCCGCTGGTGCCGCTCGGCGACCGCCCGTCGGAGGCGGGTGTGCTGGCCCGGCTCGGCGCGGCGCTCACCGGCAGGCCGCACAACGGCACCGGCGACCAGGACCCGCTGACCATGGTGGACGAGCTGGTCATCGCGGGCATGCTGCACAAGGCGGGCATTCCCGAGCGCAGGCCGGAACTGCACGGTGAGACCAGCACCGAGCAGCGCATCGACCTGATGCTGCGGCTCGGGCCCTACGGCGAGTGGAACGGTGGCACCCTGAATCTGCAAGAGCTGCTGGACAACCCGCACGGCATCGATCTCGGCCCGTTGCGACCCCGGCTGCCGGAGGCGCTGCGCACCGCGTCGAAAAGGGTGGAGCTCGCGCCCGCACCGCTGCTCGCCGACGTGGCGCGGCTGCGCGCCAAACTGGCCGAGGACGCGCCCGATTTCGTGTTGATCGGGCGGCGGCACCTGCGCTCCAACAACAGCTGGATGCACAATGTCGCGACCCTGGTGAGCGGTACCAACCGGTGCACGTTGCAGATCCACCCCGACGACGTGAACCGGCTCGGCCTCGGCGACCAGGCCGTGGTGAAATCGGCCGCCGGCATGTTGACCGTGCCGCTCGAGCCGACCGAGGCGATCATGCCGGGCGTGGTGAGCCTGCCGCACGGATGGGGCCACGACGGCAGCTCGCAGACGGTGGCCAAGGCCAATGCCGGGGTGAATGCCAATGCGCTGACCGATGATTCGGTGGTCGACGTGCCCTCGGGGAACGCGGTGTTCAACGGCGTGCCGGTGACGCTGACGCCCGCGTGAGACGACACCCTGCCGACCGGCCGGAAATCATTCCGGCCGGTCGGAATTCAGCAAACTCACGGAAACCCTTGCGCTAACGCCACATTCGGTGCATCCTCAATGGCGGTTTCGTAGATCTGCCATGCCCGAACCCATTAAAATGGACAGGATTTCGGTCAAGTCGCGGTTCAACGTGGAGTCGCGCGGTACCCCGGATTCCGGCGACCAGAGGGGGCGCGATGCCCGGTACACGTTGTGGCAGTGATGGCGAGCGCGAACTACAGGAAAGGTACGGCACAGAGGGCAGGGCCGATCGTTTTTACGCAGATCAGATGCGAGATCGGCTGAACTCGACCATGATCGAGTTCATCGGCAGGATGGACATGGCGTTCGTCGCCACCGCCGACAAACACGGCGAATGCGACAACAGCTTCCGTGCCGGTCCCCCCGGATTTCTGCACGTGATCGACGAGCGAACGGTCGCCTATCCCGAATACCGCGGCAACGGCGTGATGGCGAGTCTCGGCAACATTCTGGAGAATCCCCACGTAGGCATCCTGCTAATCGATTTCGTGCGCGACCTCATCGGCCTGCACATCAACGGGTCCGCCCGCATCGTGGAGGACGCGACGCTGCGGCGCAGCGTTCCCGAGCTACCCGAGAACGTCAAGGGAAGGGCCGCGGAACTCTGGGTCGTGGTCGACGTCGAGGAGGCCTACATCCACTGCCGCAAACACATTCCGCACCTCGTCCCCGCGGAACGTGAGCAGCGGGACTGGGGCACGGACAATACGCGGGCGAAGGGCGGCGACTACTTCGGCGTGAAGGCGGAGGCCCGCGCCGAACTCGCGGACGTGCCCGGCTCGGCCCCCGCGCTGGCCAGATGAGCGGCGTGCGGCGCCTCAGTGGATCTTGAAGATCACCAGGCGCTGCACGACGAAGTTGATGACGGTCGCGGTGCCCTGCGCGACGACGAACGCCAGCGGCACCCGCCACCACTGCTCGCCGATCGCGTAGTACAGCACCTGGTTGATGCCGACCTGCACCGCGAAGGTCGTGGCGTACAGCGCGACGACGGCGGCGAAGCGGGCGCGGCTCGGCGGCGCCTTGAAGGTCCACCTGCGGTTGATCAGGTAGGCCGTGGTGGTGCCCGCGATGAACCCGATGGACTTGGCGACCGAGACGGGCAGGCCGAGCACGTTCAGCAGCAGGACGTACAACCCGAAGTCCACGATCGCCGACAGGCCGCCGGTCAGTGTGAACCGGATGATCTGCGTCTTGAGGTCGACTTCGGTGCTGTCGTCGACTCGGCGCTCTCGGGGCCCTTCGTGGTTACGCAGGCTGCCTCCTTCGGGCCCGTCGTTCGCGCCGACGGGCTCGTCGACGAGCGGCAATTCGGCCGGGAGCGGCAGGTGGGGTTCGGCTTGCACGCGCACGAGCGTAACGGGCGCGACCCGACCCCGCCCCTCCTCGGCCCGCGCAGGGTCGGCGCGCAGGGGAGGTGCCTCAACTCGCGCACCCGGACGCATCGCGCACGACCCGGAGTGAAGGCGGAGACCGGCGCGGCCGGGTGAGGGGCGCGGGTCCGCGGGGCGGTAGTGACCGTCTCCATACTGGTGAGTACGGAGACAACAACCCCTCCGGCCGTCATGCCTGTAGCCTCTATGCCGATGTCAACGAAAGCTTCGACCGCCACCGTCGCGAACGGTGACAGCGGGACCGCAGGTAGCACCGACAACGGCGCTGCGAGCGCCAACGGCTTCGCGTTGCCGACCGAGACCCGGGCACTGACCGGGTGGGGTCGCACCGCACCGACCTCCGCCGAAGTGCTCTCGACCAGCGATCCGGAAGTGATCGCCAAGGCCGTGGCCATGGTCGCCGAGGACAACGACGGCAAGCCGGCCCACCTACGTCGCGGCGTGATCGCCCGCGGCCTCGGCCGTTCCTACGGGGACAACGCCCAGAACGCGGGTGGCCTCGTCGTCGACATGACCGCGCTGAACAAGATCCACCGCATCGACCGCGACACTCGCCTGGTCGACGTGGACGCGGGCGTGAACCTGGACCAGCTGATGAAGGCCGCGCTGCCGTTCGGCCTGTGGGTCCCGGTGCTGCCCGGCACGCGACAGGTCACCATCGGCGGTGCGATCGGCTCCGATATCCACGGCAAGAACCACCACAGCGCGGGCAGCTTCGGCAACCACGTGCGTTCGATGGAACTGCTCACCGCCGACGGCACCGTGCAGCACATCACGCCGAAGAAGAACGCCAAGCTGTTCTGGGCCACCATCGGCGGCTGCGGCCTGACGGGCATCATCCTGCGCGCCACCATCGAGATGACGCCGACGGAGACCGCGTACTTCATCGCCGACGGTGACGTGACGCCGACCCTGGACGACACCATCGCCTTCCACAGCGACGGCTCGGAGGACCGCTACGAGTACAGCTCGGCGTGGTTCGACGCGATCAGCCCGGAACCCAAGCTGGGCCGCGCCGCCATCTCCCGCGGCAACCTGGCCAAGCTGGATCAGCTGCCCAAGAAGCTGCAGAAGGATCCGCTACGGTTCAACGGCAAGACGTTCTTCACGTTGCCGGACGTGTTCCCGAACGGGTTGGCCAACAAGTACACCTTCACCCCGATCGGCGAGCTCTGGTACCGCAAGTCGGGCACCTACCGCGGTAAGGTGCAGAACCTGACGCAGTTCTATCACCCGCTCGACATGCTGGGCGAGTGGAACCGCGGCTACGGCTCCAACGGCTTCCTGCAGTACCAGTTCGTGGTGCCGCCGGAGTCGGTGGAGGAGTTCAAGCGGATCATCATCGACATCCAGCGGTCCGGGTTCTACTCGTTCCTCAATGTTTTCAAGCTCTTCGGACCGGGTAACCAAGCGCCGCTGAGCTTCCCGATGCCCGGGTGGAACATCTGCGTCGACTTCCCGATCTCGGCGGGCCTCAACGAGTTCGTCACCGATCTGGACCGCCGGGTGCTCGAATTCGGCGGGCGGCTCTACACCGGAAAGGACTCGCGCACCACGGCCGAGACCTTCCACAAGATGTACCCGCGGATCGACGAGTGGATCAAGGTCCGCCGGAGTGTCGATCCCACAGGCGTTTTCATGTCCGACATGGCGAGAAGGCTGGAGCTTCAGTGATCAATGCCGTAGGCAACCCGCAGACCATCCTGCTGCTGGGCGGTACCTCGGAGATCGGACTGGCGATCTGCGCCGAGTACCTGAAGAAGGGGCCGGCGCGGATCGTTCTGGCCACCCTCCCCAACGATCCGCTGCGCGAGGGCGCGGTGGCCCAGATGGAGGCCGCGGGCGCGAACAAGGTGGAGGTCGTCGACTTCGACGCGCTCGACACCGACTCGCACCCGAAGGTGATCGACGCGGCGTGGTCCGGCGGTGACGTCGACGTCGCCATCGTGGCCTTCGGTGTGCTCGGCGACGCCGAGCAGCTGTGGCAGGACCAGCGCAAGGCCGTGCAGGTCGCCGGGATCAACTACACCGCGGCGGTTTCCGTCGGCGTGCTGGTCGGCGAGAAGATGAAGGCGCAGGGCTACGGGCGCATCATCGCCATGTCCTCGGTGGCGGGCGAGCGGGTGCGCCGCTCCAACTTCGTCTACGGCTCCACCAAGGCCGGCCTGGACGGCTTCTACCTCGGCCTCGGCGAGGCGCTGCGCCCGTTCGGCCCGCGCGTCCTCGTCATCCGCCCCGGCCAGGTGCGCACCACGACCACCCTGGACCACTGGAAGGCCACCGGCGCCAAGGAAGCCCCGTTCACCGTCGACAAGGAAGACGTGGCGGCGCTCGCGGTCTCGGCCTCCGAAAAGGGCAAGGACCTCATCTGGGCCCCCGGCCCCGTGCGCTTCCTCATGTCCATCCTGCGCCACATCCCCCGCCCGATCTTCCGCAAGCTCCCCCTCTGAGCATTGCCTCGAACCCAGAACTGCCGCGCCATCCCCGATGCCGCGGCAGTTCTCGTTATATCCCGATCACCAGGGGTGAATGTACAATTTCAGCGAGCAGGCGCGGACTTTATGTACAGGAGGCGCACATGTCCCTCACCCATATCGAGATCGATGACGAAGCTCTGGAACAAGCCAAGAGACTCGGCGGGCACCGGACAAAGACGGCGGCCGTCGCCGCCGCGCTAACCGAATACAACAAGCGGATGTCCCGCGCCGCGGCGTACGACCACTACTTCGAGCTGGCTCGCGGCTGGGATATCGAAGGGGCCGAGGCCGCCCACCGAGCGGAGAAGGAGCCACCTGCCAGGTGATCGGATACCTGCTCGATTCCTCGGCGCTGTGGCGCATCCTGCGAGACGAGGCTGTCCACGAACTCTGGCGGACACCGACGACGGACGGGGAGTTGCGGTCCTGCTACCCGCAGCGGGCCGAATTCCTCCGGTCGGCGCGCAATCTGAAGGAGTACTCCGCGTTCCGCGGCATGTATGACGCTTTGTACAGCGATGCCGCGGTGCCGAAATCGGCCGGAACGTGGATCGCCGGTTTGCAGGATCGCGCGGCCGAACGCGGGAACCACGGCTGTCTGTCCAGTGTCGACCTGCAGATCTGCGCTACCGCCGCATACCACGGTCTGGTGGTCGTTCATGACGACGCCGACTTCGTCACCGCCGCGCGACTGGCGACCGAACTTCGGCAGGTGAACGTGCACGAAGGACCGAATCCAGAGTCGGTCTGACGGTGACCTACGGCGACGATGCGGATTCTCGGCCGTGGAAACTGCGACTTCGCGCGGACGATCTGCCCGCAGCGCCAGGGGCCGTTGCCAACAACGTAGATCTCTTCGCGCCGGAGTCGGGTGAGCACTGCGGCCGCCGTCTGTCATTTGCCGGAAAATCGACGCTCCGCCGGATTTCGCGTCCACCTCGCAAGATGTTCTCCGGCGCGAGCTCGGCGGTCACGAGTGATCGCGTGCGATACCGGGCTGCACGCGATCCCGGCGAGGCCCGCTCGCGCGGCGGCGGTGAGACCCAGTCTCCTGCCTGTGTGCGGGGAGTTTGTTAGCGTGCGGTGCGAATCAGGGGCGGCGGTCGGTGGGTGCCGAGCGCAGAGCCGACGACTGGAACCGGAGGCGCTATGAGCACCACTGTCACGGAACAGAGCACCGCGACCCCACCGGGGCGGATGTCGCTGTTCCTGCGGCAGGTGGGAGCCGGACTCGGTGAGGGTCTGCTCGCCGCGCTGGTGGCCGCGGTCGTCGCCGCGGTTGGGCTGGTGGCCTTTTCGCTGGTGTCCTGGCCTGCGTTCAACTCCTCCAATGTGACTCGGGCGTTGACGACGGCGGGGCAGGTCGCGGCGGCCGCGATGCTGATCGCCGCGGTCTGGCTGTTACGGGCGCACAAGTGGCCTCGGGTGGCGAAAGTGCTGTCCTGGGCCGGGATTTCGGCGTTCGTGACGGTGACGCTCGGGATGCCGCTTGCGGCGACGAAGCTGTACCTGTTCGGCGTGTCGGTCGATCAGGAGTTCCGCACCGAGTACTTGACGCGGCTCACCGACAGCGCGTCGCTGCGCGATATGACGTACATGGATCTGCCGCCGTTCTATCCGGCCGGGTGGTTCTGGGTCGGCGGACGCGTGGCGAATGTGCTGGGGATAGACGGCTGGGAGGCGTTCAAGCCGTACGCGATCGGTTCGCTCGCGGTGGCGGCGGTGCTCGCGCTCGTGCTGTGGACCCAGCTGATCCGGGCCGACTGGGCCGTGGCGGTCACGGCGGCGACGACCGCGGTGGCGCTGACCTACGCCTCGCCCGAGCCGTACAGCTGCGTGATCGTGCTCCTGCTTCCGCCCGCGCTGGTGCTGGCTTGGGGCGCGTTGTATCGACCGCTGGAGGACGGGGCATCGCCCGGCCCGCAGGCGGGAGGGATCAGGACGGCCGGGGGCTGGGGCGCGGTGATCGGCACCGGCCTGTTCCTCGGCATCGCCGCGACCTTCTACACCTTGCACTTCCTCGTCGCCGCCTTCGCGATCGCGCTGATGGGTCTGCTGGCCGCCGGGCTCGAGATCCGGCAGCGGCGGACGTGGCGGGCCGCGGTGCCGCCGCTGGTGCGCCTGCTGGCGATCGCCGCGATCTCCGGGCTGATCGCATTGGTGTGCTGGGGTCCGTACCTGGTGAAGTCGCTCACCACCAAGACACCGGGCTCCGGCACGGCACTGCACTACCTGCCGAAGTCGGGCGCGGAGCTTCCGCTGCCGATGGCCGAGTTCACGCTGCTCGGCGGACTGTGCCTGATCGGAACCGTGTGGCTGGTGGTGCGCGCGGGTTCGTCGCGGCGCGCGCAGGCGCTCGGCATCGGTGTGGTGGCGATCTACCTGTGGACGCTGCTGTCCATGCTGGCGACGGCGGCGGGTACCACCCTGCTGTCGTTCCGGCTGGAGGCGCCGCTGCTCGTGCTGCTCTCCGCCGCGGGCGCGTTCAGTCTCGTCGAGGGCACCCGCGCCGTGTACCAGGCGTTCGGCGAGCCCCCACGATTCCGGCCCGCCGTGGTCGCGATCGCGATCGTCGGCGCACTGGCCTTCGTCCAGGACATCCCGCACGTGCTGACCCCGGAGATCACCACCGCCTACACCGACACCGACGGCGACGGCAACCGCGCCGACAAGCGCCCGGCCTCGGCGGTCTCGTACTACCGCGAGATCGACGCCGCGCTACTCGCCCAGACCGGCCGCCCGCGCGACGAGACGGTCGTCCTCACCGCCGACACCAGCTTCCTCTCCTTCTACCCGTACTGGGGTTTCCAGGCGCTCACCTCGCACTACGCGAACCAGCTCGCCGATTTCCCCGGCCGGGCGGCCACCATCAAGGACTGGAGCGCGCTGGATTCGCCCGCGCAGCTGCTGGACGCGATGGCGCACAGCCCGTGGCGCGCGCCCGACGCCTTCCTGTTCCGCCGCGGCGACGACGCGTACAGCCTGCGCCTGGCCGAGGACGTCTACCCGAACGACCCGAACGTGCGGCGCTATACGGTGAGCTTCCCGAAGCAGCTGTTCGACGACCCCGCCTTCACAAAAACCGACATCGGACCCTTCACCCTCGTCACCGTCCGTCGCTGACACCGGCAAAACCCCAGGTCACCGACCCGGCCGCGAAACAGATGTGTCGGCGGGGCCGTTTCTGGATAACCGACGCACTGGGCGTACCTCCGGCCGCGCGCGCACTGTGGACGGACTCCGTTCGGCAGCGCCGTCCGGCGCACAGGCTCGGTGGGCGCCCGCTCTCAGCCGCCATCGCTATATCGTGGGCGGCTGATTTCCGGCAGGGCAGAGGGAGAGTTCGCGCGTGCAGTTGGACAGCGCCGATCGGGAGACGACACAGCGATCGGCGGGAGGTATCACGGCCACCCGGCCGGGACTGCTCCAGCGCCCCGCGATCGCACGGTTGCGCGTCCACCGGGCGGACCTGCTCGTCGGCTGTGCCTACCTGGCGCTGGCCACCGCCGTGCTCTCCAGGCAATGGCGCGACACCGGCAGTGGCTACCTGATCAAGAGTGGTCAGGACCAGACCATGTGGGAGTGGTTCTTCGCGGTGACCGCGCATTCGGTCGCGCACCTGGAGAACCCGCTCGGGACGAACCTGCAGAACTTCCCCGCCGGGGTGAACATGATGGCCAATACGGCCATGTTCGGCGTCGGCGTCCCGTTCACCCCGATCACCCTGCTCTTCGGGCCGACGGTCACCTTCGTGCTCGCTCTCACCCTCGGCCTGGCCGCGACCGCCTACGCCTGGTACCGGCTGTTCGCGCGCGAGCTGGTGACGTCGCGGGCGGCCGCGGCGATCGGCGGACTGTTCTGCGGCTTCGCCCCCGCGATGATCTCGCACGCCAACGCGCACCCGAACTTCGTCGCGCTGGCGCTGCTCCCGATCATCGCCGGACTGCTGATCCGGATGGCGCGCGCGGCCCTCGACGCGCAGGCCGCGCCGCGCAACCGGCTGCGGGACGCGATCGTGCTCGCCGTGCTCGTCGCGTCGCAGATCGCGCTCGGCGAGGAGCCGCTGCTGATCTTCGCGCTCGCCTTCGGGTTGTTCGCGGTGGTCTACCACCTGCACCAGCCGCGGCAGGGCGTGCGTGCGCTGCGCGCGCTGGCCCCCACGATCGCCGCGGCCGCGGGCCTCACGTTGCTGCTCACCGCGGTCCCGCTGTGGTGGCAGTTCTTCGGGCCGCAGAGCTATCACTCCATCGACCACGGTCCGATGGGCAACGACCTGAAGACCCTCGTGCAGTTCCCGTCCGAATCCCTGGGCGGCGCGTGGGCCCCCGGCCAATACGTGGCCATCAACGACACCGAACAGAACGCCTACTTCGGCTGGCCGCTGTTGCTGGTGCTCACCGCCACCGTGGCGCTGCTCTGGCGCGACCGGGTGGTGCGCGCCGCGGCGGCGGTGATCGCGGTGTTCGGCGTGCTCTCGCTCGGTGCGGTGGCCACGGTCGGCAAGCGACCCACCGGCATCGAACTGCCGTGGGCGCTGGCCGAGAAGATTCCCTTGCTGAATTCGGTGCTGGAGACCCGGCTGACGATGGCCGCCGTCCCGGCCATCGCCGCGGTGCTCGCGCTGGCCTCCAATCGCGCCGCGGCCTCGTGGAAGCAGTCGGCGACGGACTGGAAGCCGCTGGCCTGGTTCGCGGCGCTGACCTTCGCGCTGCTGCCGTTGGCGCCGACGGTCCTGCCCGTGACCGAGCGCGCGCCCACGCCGCGATTCTTCGCCGACGGGACGGTGCGAGAGTACGTGCGCGACGGTTCGGTGGTCATGATTCCGCCGCCCCGGCCTCCGGATGCCCGAGCGCTGCGCTGGCAGGCCGACGCGGACTTCTCCTTCCCGCTGGCGGGCGGATATTTCGTCGGGCCGACGGGCGTCGAGAAGAAGGGCAGCTACGGTCCGGAGGCGCGGCAGACCGCGGCGCTGCTGGTGAAGGCGCAGGACACCGGAACGGTGCCGGCGATCGGTGACGACGAACGCGCCGCGGCGCTGGCGGATCTGCGGTTCTGGCGGGCGGACGTCCTGGTACTCCCGTTCACGAAGCACTCCGACGTGCTGACCAGCACCGTTACCCAATTGCTCGGCTTCGCCCCGACGCGCGTCGACGACGTGTGGGTCTGGGACGTGCGCGCCGTGCGCTGAACCCGCCGGGCTCCGCCGCCACGGCGCGCGGGCCACCGCACCCTCGGTGCCGAGAGTCACGATCGCGGGGTGGATAGCATGAACGACCGTGCGACCGGACCGATCTTCTCGAGCGTTCACCAGATACCGCCTGATCGCCCTCGTCTCCGGACTTCTCGGATTCGTGCTGGCGCTGCTCACACCGCTGCTGCCGGTGCGGCAGGACCAGGCGACGCTGGACTGGCCCCAGCCGAGCGCCGCCGAGGTCGAGGCGCCGCTGGTGTCGTACGTCCCGCTGCGGCTGGACGCCACGCTGCCGTGCTCGACCCTGCAATCCGGCGCGAGCACGCTGCTGTCCACCATCCCGGTCGCCTCCGGCCAGGCCAGCCCCAAGGGCCTGGTGGTCTCGGTCGCCGGCGGCACGCTCTCGGTGCTGCAACGCGACATTCCGCTGCTGTCCGCGCCGGTGGTCGAGATCGGATCCTGCGGAGGCATCGAGATCTCCTCGACCGCGGCCGCGACCACCGTCGAATTCACCGGAGTCCGACGCGAAGACGGCACCGCCTTCCGCAACACGATCGACCGCGACATCCGCCCGCAGTTGGTCGGCGTGTTCACCGACCTGTCCGCCGAGCAGCTGGGCGGCGCCTGGCTGCACGCCGACATCGACTCGCGGTTCTCCTCCACGCCGAGCGCGCTGAAGCTGGCCGCGATGATCGCGGCCGCGGTCTGCACGATCATCGCGCTCGTCGCACTGCACCTGCTCGACACCGGTGACGGCAGGCGGGCCCGCCGCTTCCTGCCCGCGCACTGGTGGCGGTTCACCCCCGCCGACGGCGTCGTCCTCGGCACCCTGGTGGTCTGGCACGTCATCGGCGCGAACACCTCCGACGACGGATACATCCTCAATATGGCCAGGGCCTCGGAGCATTCGGGCTACATGGCCAACTACTACCGCTGGTTCGCGGTGCCGGAGGCGCCGTTCGGCTGGTCCTACGAGGTGCTGGCCTGGATGACCAAGATCTCCGACGCCAGCCCGTGGATGCGCCTGCCCACGCTGCTCGCCGGAATCGTCTGCTGGCTGGTGATCAGCCGAGAGGTGCTGCCGCGCCTCGGCGCTCGGGTACGCCGCGACCAGGTCGCGCTGTGGACCGCGGGACTGGTCTTCCTCGCCTTCTGGCTCCCCTACGACAACGGACTGCGCCCGGAACCGCTGATCGCCGCGGGCGCGCTGCTCACCTGGTGCTCCATCGAGCGCGCGATCGCCACCGGCAGGCTGCTGCCCGCCGCCGTCGCGGTGCTCATCGCGGCCTTCTCGCTGGCCGCCGGTCCGACCGGCCTGATCTGCGTCGCCGCGCTGATCGCCGGATCGCGGCCGGTGCTGGAGATCATCGTCAAGCGGGCGCGCGGCACGGACACGGACACCGTGCGCGCCAAGGTGTTCCGCTGGTCGGCGTTGCTGTTTCCCGGTCTCGCGGCCGGAACCCTGGTGCTGATCGCGGTTTTCGCCGATCAGACCCTGGCGACCGTGATGGAAGCGACCCGGGTGCGCACCATCGTCGGCCCGAACGTGGCCTGGTTCGACGAGCGCACCCGCTGGGATTCGCTGCTGATGCTCGCGCCGGACGGTTCGCTGTCCCGGCGCTTCGGCGTGCTGATCATGCTGTTGTGCCTGCTGGTCTGTGTGCTCCAAGTGCTGCGCAAGGGCCGCATCCCCGGCACCTCGCGCGGTCCTTCGGTGCGCATCCTCGGCATCGTGTTCGCGTCGCTGTTCCTGATGATGTTCACGCCGACCAAGTGGACCCACCACTTCGGCGTGTACGCGGGTCTGGCCGGATCGCTGGCGGCGCTGGCCGCTGTCGCGGTGGGCACCGCGGCGATTCGCTCCGCGCGCAACCGCGCGCTGTTCGCCGCCGCCGTGCTGTTCCTGCTCGCGATCACCTTCACCGGCTCCAACGGGTGGTGGTACGTGTCCAGCTACGGCGTGCCGTGGTGGGACAAGGCGCCGCTGGTGGCGGGCAAGGGCATCTCGACGCTGTTCCTCGGCCTGACCGGCGTCGCGCTGCTGCTCGCGCTCTGGTTCCACTACCGCGAGCCCTATCGGCGCGAAAGGACGACGCCCGTCAATGGTTTCGACCGGCTGGCCTCCGCGCCGCTGACCGTCGCCGCCGCGCTGCTCGTGCTGTTCGAGTTCGCCTCGCTCGGCAAGGCCGCGGCCACCCAGTACCCGGCGTACTCGATCGCCAAGTCGAATGTCGAGTCGCTGCGCGGCAATCCGTGCGCGCTGGCCGACGAGGTGCTCGTCGAGACCGACACCGCCGATTCGCTGCTGCTGCCCTACGAGGGCGCGCCCGCCGACGGCTTGAACGCCGAGTCGAAGGGCTTCTCCCCCAACGGCGTCGCGAGCGATCTCACCGCCGACGCGGAGGAGACCACGACGGGCGGCGCGAACACGGTGGACAAGGACTCGAAGAACAAGACGACCAACACCACCGGCGCGGGCACCGGCGGCGGCTCCACACAGCAGGCGGGCATCAACGGCAGCTCCGTGGCGCTGCCGTTCGGACTCGACCCCGCGCGCACCCCCGTCATGGGCTCCTACCGGGAGGGCGAGCAGCAGCAGTCCTCGCTGACCTCGCAGTGGTACCGCCTCGACCTCACCGACAGCATGCGAAACGACCCCGCCTACCGGGTGCTGGCCATCACCGCGGCGGGCCGGATCAGGACGGTGGACGCCGACGGCGTGGTGACCTACGGCCAGGACCTGAAGCTGGAGTACGGCACCCGCGGCCCCGAGGGGGCGGTGACCACGCTCGGCTCGGTGCAACCGCTCGACATCGGCCCGGCCCCCTCCTGGCGCAACCTCCGTGTGCCGCTGGATCAGCTGCCCGTCGAAGCGAACGCGGTGCGCTTGGTCGCCGTCGACAACGACATCACCTCCAAGCAGTGGCTCGCTGTCACCCCGCCCCGCCTGCCCCGGTTGTCGACCCTCAACTCGGTTGTCGGACAGACAGATCCGGTACTGCTGGACTGGCACGTCGGGCTGGCGTTCCCGTGCCAGCGGCCGTTCGACCACCACGACGGCGTCGCCGAGACGCCCAAGTGGCGCATCCTGCCCGACCGGGTCGGCTCCGACGCCTCCAACGCCTGGCAGGACGACATCGGCGGCGGCCCACTCGGCTGGACCGGACTGCTGACGAAGGCCGAGACAGTGCCCAGCTATCTGGACCACGACTGGGCCCGTGATTGGGGTTCGCTGGAACAGTTCACGCCCTACGCCCCGGACGCCGTGCCCGCCCAGATCGGCGTCACCGAGGTGACGCGCGGCGGGCTCGCGCAGGACGACCCGATCCGGGTGCGCTGAACCCGGCCGGGAATCCGCCGCGATAACGGCGAGCCGGACGCCGAACGGGTCGCGGGTCGCCTACCGAAGGGGGAGGCTGGACGGTCGGTTTCGAACCGCCGTCCTGCCGCGACCCCTCGTCTCGGGGCGCCCGCGAAACCCGCTGACGCACTGTCGGTTTCGGCGAGGTGACACCTCCGTAACCGATGATTCGAATACGAGACGCGGGCGCGTTCGGACCGTAATCTTGTGAGCATGACAGCAGCCTTCGATGACATGGATCTGCGCGATCTCGTCGATCTGCTCACCGACGAGGAAAAGCGCGAAATACGCCCTGCGGTGCAGCGGGTGCTCGGCCGCCTCCCTTCCCAGGAGGTCCTGCGCCGCGAACTCGGGCGCCGCATGCTCGAGGTCTGAGCCGAACCCACCTACCCCCACGGCAACGCGGCTGACGCCGAAAAGCCGTGTTCAGCAGACTGCCCGGAAAACCTTCGCTACCGAGACTCCTGGAACACTCCCCCCCATACATCACAGGGCCGTGATGTCGGTTGTTCACCGACGCCACGGCCCTGCTTACTGTTCGGGTCCGGTCAGAACACTCGCATGTCTCCCGGCGACCACATGCCGGACCGGTTCGCGGTGCCCGTCTCGAGGCGGGCGGGCTTCGCGTTCGGGTCGTACTGGTCGTAGCGCTCCAGCGAACCCCAGTCGCGCGCCCAGTCGTCCTTCATGTAGGTCGGCATGGTGGTCGACTTGGCCAGCATTTGCGCGAAGCCGAGCGGACCGCCGAATTCCTCGGCCTGCCAGGTGTTGGTGGAGCTGATGGCCAGCGGACGGTCCGGCAGGATGCGGAACTTCGGCACCTCGGCCACGCCGTTCTCGTGGTAGAACGGCCGCTGGCACGGGAACTGCAGGCCGACGGCCCAGTCCAGCAGGATCGGCTGCTGCGAACCGAGGAAGTCGTTGAGCGACTTCAGCTTCGGCATCCGCGGCGGGGTGAACGCCAGCCACTGGTCACCGATCAGAATCCGGTCCTCGGCGACGATGCGCACGGTATCGGCCTCCGGCGCGATCTCGTCCAGCGGCACCCGCAGGTTGCGCCAGGACGGGAACGGGCCGATATCGCGCGGCAGGTACGTGCCGAGCTTCTCCACCGAGCCGTCGGGCAGGCGGCGACCGTAGTCCACGGTCAGCGACTGGCCGTACTTCATCGCGCCGGTGTCGTCGAAGGACATGATGCGTCCGGCGGCCGAGATCACCACCAGCGGGCGGTCGGCCGATCGCGCGGGCAGTTCGTACCAGCTCGAGGTCAGTGCGGCCGGTTGCTGCATGCCTTCCTGGTAGCTGCCCATGATCGGGGTCGTCGAGGGGTCGAGGCCGAACGGCAGCGCGACGGTGCTGCCGTTCACGCCACGCACACCCTGGCCGCCGCCGGTGCCCGCGCTCTCGCCCTCGGCGAAGGCCGCGCCGACCGACTGGGTGGAGGTGTTGCCGGTGCCCGGCTTCACCTCGACGCTGTCGGCGGACAGGTCGTCCGGCACGCCGTTGGGATCGAAGCCCACCGGCTTGCCGCCGCCAAGCGCGTCGTCGTTGGCGGGCGGGTTGGCCGGATCGATGATCGGCGTCAGCCTGCCCCCGTTCGGGTCGGTCTCCACCAGCACGTCGTTGGCCAGGCCGCACATATTGCCGCCCAGGGCGTCGAAGTTGGAGCGGGCCAGCGAGTACGCCGGGTACTGCGAGTAGGCGCCCTTGGCCAGCGACGCCACCTCCAGCAACACCATCAGCGCGGCGACGACGGTCAGCGGGACCGCGGCGAACTTGCGGATTCGCCTGCCGCGCACGGTTCTCGCCGACGGCTGCGGCTTGGTGTAGTCCTCACGCAGCGCGAACCAGGCGACCAGTGCGAGCGCGAGACCGAAAAGAACAAGCATCAGCGTGTTCGACGAGTAGCCGCTCAGCGAGATCTGCTTGTCGAACCACGGCACGCCGAAGCTGGAGACGTACCAGTAGCCGTTGATGCCGGAGAACGCGATCGCCAGCACGAACAGCAGACCCGCGAGGAAGATGGCCCGGTTCTTACGGGCCCGCAACGCGCTGGCCGAGACCGCGACCGCGGTGACCGCGGCCAGCGAACCGGCGATGCCCGCGTACGCGCCGAAGTGGTGGGTCCACTTCGTCGGGTTGAACATCATGAAGAAGATCGTGCCGAGGACGATGCCCATCAGCCGCCACGTCGGGCCGCTCGCGATGCCGGGCACCCGCCTGCGCCGCAGCAGTACCAGCATGGTGGTGAACAGGCACAGCAGCATGACGAGGAAGGCGAAGCGGCGGGAGAGCGAGCCGTCCACCGTCTCCACGAACAGGTAGTAGTAGCGCAGGTAGTCCTCGTACCAGGCCAGGTTCGGGCCGGTGGCCTGACGGACCCGGTTCGCTTCCTGGATGCCCGCGAAGGTCTGATCGCTGTAGACCGCCGTCAACACCAGCAGGCCCGCCGCCGCGATCGGCGCGAGCAACGGCAGCGCGCCGTGTTCGCGGTGACGGCGCACCACGACCCGCACCAGCGGCCGGATACCGGCGAGCAGCGCGGCGATACACATCAGACCGGTCGGCGCCGCCGCCAGCGTGAAGGCGGCGATCAGCACCGCCGCCGCGGCGGGCAGCAGGCGGCTGGTCGCGATGGCGCGCTCGATCGAAACCCAGGTCAGCAGGGCGCCGAGCGCGACGATCGGCTCCGAGCGCAAACCGTTGTCGAACGGCAGCCAGAAGGCGAGGAACACCAGGCCGCCGGTCCACAGCGCCACCTTGTTGGTGCGCACGCCGCGCCCGAGGCGGGGCACCACCTCGCGGCTGATCACCATCCAGCAGAGGATGGCGCAGCACAGCGCGGGCAGGCGCACCCACGGGCTGGCCGTGGAGATCTCCGCGAACACCTGGATCACGTAGTAGTACCAGCCGAACGGCGCCTCGGGGACGCCGTACCAGCGGAAGTAGTTGGCCATGTAGCCCGCGTCCGGGGCCACCCGCACCATGCTCAGGATGTAGCCGTCGTCGGAGGTGTTGGCCCCGACGAAGTGCCACAGCAGCAGGGTGCCGATCACGGCGCCGTCGGCCCAGGTCGGCTTCAGCCAGTGCGCGGGCAGGAAACGGCGGTGGCCGCGGCCATCGCTGCCGTCGAGGCGGGCCAGCGCGGCGAGGGCGACGAGCGTACAGAGCACCGCGGCAATCATCGCGATCAGCTTGACGAGCGTCGGGCTGGTGCTGAACCGGGTGTCGACGGTCATGTCGAAGGACAGACCGGCGGGCACCGCGCCCTTCAGATCCGAGAAGACGCCGACCACCTGCGGCCGGAAATCACCGGGCATCTGGCCCTCGGCGGGCACCTGCACCGTCTCGGTCTGCCCGGGCGCGCCGCCCTCGACGGGACGGTCGACCTTCAGCATCATGCCCTGGAACGCGGCGAAGGTGCGGTGGTGATCCGACGTGATGACGATCGAGGAGCACTCGCCCATCCGTGCCCGCTCGGCCGAGGCCACCACCGCGTTGCGGTTCACCACGTCGACGGACGTATCGGAGACCCGGACGAAGATCGCCTCCAGCGCCGCGCGGTCGCCCTGCGGCGGCGCGGTCGCCAGCAGCATGCCGCCCTGCTCGGGCAGTGCCGCCACCGACGAACACGGGATGCTCGCCCGCAGGTCGGTCGGCACCTGCGACATCAGCGGCGCCTGCACGTTGCCGAGCGTGCCGCCCTGCGGCCATTTCAGCACCGCCGTGGTCTGCTCGACGGGCAGGAACGGCGTGGCCAGCGCCAGCAGCGCCCCGAGCACACCGGCCACCAGCGCGACTATTCGCGCCGCCCGAAAATCCTTCGGTCGGACTTCGGGTGCGGCGGGAGGCTTCGTCAAGACAGCAGTAGCGACGTCGGGCACGGTTCGCAATGCTAGCGGGTAACGGGACGACGACGGGTCCCGGAAGCGCGCGACGAGTTCATCGAATTTCGGGCCGAGGGTACTTTTCGCCCCGAAAGTGGACCCGACTTGGTGACCCAATACCCGGTGAATGGAAAGGTGTGGGTATGACCAAGGTGAATCTCGAGACGAATTTCGGAGCGATCGTCCTGGAGTTGGACGCGGAGAAGGCGCCCAAGACGGTGCAGAACTTCGTGGACTACGTGAACGCCGGCCACTACGACGGCACGATTTTCCACCGCGTGATCCCGAACTTCATGATCCAGGGCGGCGGTTTCCAGCCCGACATGCGCCAGAAGGGCACCAACGCCCCCATCCAGAACGAGGCGAACAACGGCCTCAAGAACAACAAGTACACGGTCGCGATGGCCCGCACCAACGACCCGCACTCGGCCACCGCTCAGTTCTTCATCAACGTCGCGAACAACGACTTCCTGAACCACTCGGCTCCCACCCCGTCCGGCTGGGGCTACACGGTGTTCGGCTCCGTCGTCGAGGGCACCGAGGTGGTCGACAAGATCGCCGGCGTGGCCACCGGCTCGGCGGGTATGCACCAGGACGTGCCGCTCGACTCGGTTGTCATCACGTCCGCGAAGATCGGCTGACGACCGTAGGAAACGCGAATCGGGCCGTCTCCCCAGGGAGTACGGCCCGATTCCAGTTCACCACGAATTACAGCGGCAGCAGATGGTGCTTGCGCGGGTTGCGCGCGAGCTGCTTGTCCCGCAGCAGATGCAACGCCCTGCGTAGCTCCAGCCGGGTGCTGGACGGCTCGATGACGGCATCGATGTATCCGCGCTCGGCGGCCACCCACGGCGTCGCCACGGTCGCGTTGTAGAAGTCGATCATCTGCTTGCGCACCGCGGCGCGCTGCGCCTCCGGCGCGGCCTCGATCTGTTTCGCCCCGATCAGGCTCACGGCGCTCTCCGCGCCCATCACCGCGATGCGGGCCGTCGGCCAGGCCAGGTTCACGTCGGCGCCGAGCTGCTTGGAGCCCATCACCGCGTAGCCGCCGCCATAGGACTTGCGAATCACCACCGTGACCTTGGGCACGGTCGCCTCCACGAAGGAGAACAGGAAGCGTCCGCCGCGCTTGATGACGCCGATCTTCTCCTGCTCCACGCCGGGCAGGAACCCGGGCGTGTCGACCACGAAGACGAGCGGGAGCTCGAAGGCGTCGCAGAGCCGGACGAAGTGCGCCGCCTTGTCCGAGGCGCGGGCGTCGAGCGCACCGGCGTACACCATCGGCTGATTGGCGACGACGCCGACGCTGCGGCCGTCCACCCGGGCGAAGCCGGTGATGATATTGCGCCCCGCGCTCGCGCCGACCTCGTGAAAATCGCCGTCGTCGAAGATGCGCAGCAGGATCTCGTGCATGTCGTAGCCCGCGTTGTCGGAGTCCGGCACGAGCGAGTCCAGCTCGCGATCGGTGTCGGTGGGCTCCGGCTCCAGGCCGGGATTCACGATCGGGGCCAGCTCCTGGCAGCTCGTCGGCAGGAAGCCGAGGTACTCGCGCACCCACTGGAACGCGGCCGTCTCGTCCTTGGCGACGTGATGGATGTTGCCGTACTCGGCCTGGCTCTGCGCGCCGCCCAGCTCCTCGAGGCTCACGTCCTCGCCGGTGACCTCGCGGATCACCTTCGGTCCGGTGACGAACATGTACGCCTCTTCGGTCGCCACCACCACATCGGTGTTGATCGGGGCGTACACCGCGCCGCCCGCGCACTTGCCGAGGATCATCGAGATCTGCGGCACCAGGCCGGACAGCGGCTCCTGGCGCCGACCGAGTTCCGCGTACCAGGCCAGCGAGGTGACGGCCTCCTGGACGCGCGCGCCGCCGGAGTCGTTGATGCCGACGACCGGGCAGCCGACCTTGGCGGCGTACTCCAGGATGTAGGCGACCTTGCGGCCGAACATCTCGCCGACCGACCCGCCGTACACGGTCTGGTCGTGGGAGAACACCGCCACCGGTCTACCGTCCACCAGGCCGTGTCCGGTGACGACGCCGTCGCCGTACAGCGCGGCGGGATCACCCGGCTTGCGCACCAGCGCGCCGAGTTCCACGAAGGTTCCCGGATCGATCAGCATGTTGATCCGGTCGCGGGCGCTGGGAATACCTTTCTTGGCCCGCTTCGCGACTCCCGCTTCCCCCGCCGGTTCCTGCGCCAGTTCGAGACGTTTACGCAGGTCGGCGAGTTTTTCGGCAGTAGTGCTCACTATGCGCCTTTCGCCTCGATTTCCCCGAGCTTCGCGGTCAGGTCGGTACCGATCCTGCCGATCCGCGGCTCGTCGACGATCTGCAAATGATCACCGGGAATGTGCACGATCTCGAGGCTCTCGATGTACTCGTCCCAGCCGCCGTTCGGGCGCCGGTCCGCGTAGCGGGGCTCCAGCTCGATGGCGCCGTCGTGGTAGCGATCGGCGAGGTAGAGCACGACGTCGCCGTCGTAGCGACTCGGCTGGATCTGTTGCAGCGCCCGCTGTTCGATCCAGGAGGTGCGCTGGTGTTCGAGTACGCCGCCCGGAATCTTCGCACCGCTCATCTTGATGAGGTCGGTGATCATCTTGTACTGCTCTTCGTCACTGGCGGCGGCCAGTTCTTCGATCTGCCCGCGATCCAGCTCGCCGGGGACGTTGTAGGTCTTCCTGGCGAAGACCTGGAAACGCTCGATCCGGCGCACCCGCTCGGCGGGGCTGTTGTCCTCGTTCTGGACCGGGATCGCCAGGTCGATCAGGCCGACCAGCCGCACGTCCGCGCCCTCGGCCCGCAGCAGCTGCGCGACCTGCAGCGCCAGGACCGCGCCAAGCGACCAGCCGTACAGCACGTACGGTCCGTTGCCCTGCAACTTGCGCAGCTCGGGCAGGTACTGGCGGGCCCGCTCCTCGATGGAGCCGTCGACTCGCTCGAAGCCGTACATCGGCGTGTCGGCGGGCAGCCGCTTGAGCAGCGGCTCGTACACCAGGGTGTTGCCACCGGCGGGGTGGAACACGAAGACCGGCACCGCGTTCGACCCCTCGGCGCGCGCACGCAGCGGCCGGACGAAACCGTCCACGTCGGCGCCGCTGTCCTGGAGCTGGCGCACCACGTCGGCCAGCTGTTCGATCGTCTCGCAGTCGAGCACGTCGTCGAGGGTGACCTCGGCACCGACCCGCTCGGTGAGGCGAGCCGCCAGCTTCTCGGCGACCTCTTCCTCCAGGATCGGCAGGGTGTTGAAGATGCCGCCCGCCGACTTGCCGGTGACGACCGCCCAGCTGGCGAAGGTCAACCGCTCGGCGGCGTCGCGCGGCGGCACATCGTCGTCGGCGGCGGAGCTCTCCGTCTGGCCGCCGAACACCGCGGCCGCCTCGGCAGGAGCGACGGCCGGGGTCGCCTGCTGCGCCGCGGCGGCAGGAGCGGCCTGCGGCGCCGCGGCGGCCGATTCGGCTTCGGCGACGATCTTCTCCGCCTCGGCCTGGACCGTGGTGTTCTCGGCGTCCAGCCCGGGCACCGGCGCGCCCGCGGCCTTCACCGCCGCGGCCGGGTCAACGCCCGACTCCAGCGCCGAACGCGCCGCCGCGAGAACATTGCCGTCGACGGCGATCTCCTCACCCGCGGCCTGCTTGTCGGCGATGGCCTGCACCTCGTCGCGGTGCTCGATGGCGTAGCGCAGCACCTTGCCGACCTCGTTGAGGTTGGCGTCGCGCACGGCCTGGATCTGCAACTGCGGGATGTCGAATTCGTACTCGACGCGGTTCTTGATGCGCATGGCCATCAGCGAGTCCAGACCCAGCTCCATGAGCGGGATCTCCATCGGCAGGTCCTCGACGGCGTAGCCCATGGACTCGGCGACGATGATCGCCAGCCGATCCTCGATGGTCTGGCTGCCGTGGGGATCCCAGCGGTCGCCGAAGGTCTCCACGACCTCGGCCTCCGCCACGGTCGCCACAGCGGTCTCGGTGACCGGTTGCGCCACAGCGGTTTCCGGCAGCGCGGCGCCGGAGGTGACAACGGCCTCGAACAGCAGGCGGAAGGCGTTGCCCTCCTTGGCGTGTACCTGCGCCGACGCGCCGCCGAGGTGCGGGGTCAGCGTGGTGGTCAGCGTTCCGGCGGCGGGCAGCGCGGCGTGGGTGATCGAAGCACCCACCGCGACATCGCTGAGCACCTGCGCCGCGGCGGAATTCACCAGCGCGGCCAGATCGGTGACGACGCCCGCCTGCACCTCCCAGACGTGGCGGCCGTCCGGCAGCGCGACGTGCGCACCGGGAACCCTGGTGTTGCCGCTGCCGCTGGACATCCGGCTCTGCGGCCAGAACTCCTTGCGCACGAACACCGTTCGCGGCACATCGGCGTACTCGCCCGCGGGCAGCAGCGAGGACAGGTCGACGGCGTGGCCGTGCACGTAGAGCTGGGCCAGCGCGGAGATCACGCCCGCAGGCTCGTCTTCCTTGCGCTTGAGCGTCGGGATGAGCTGCGCGTCGTGCAGCCCGGCCGCGAAGGTGGTGCCGAGAACCTGCATCAGCGCAACGGAATTGGGCGCGAGCTCCAGGAACGTGGTGTGCCCGGAGTCCACCGCGAGCTTCACCGCGTTGGTGAAGTACACGCTGTGGCGCATGTTCTTGACCCAGTAGTCCTCGTCGTGGATCGGGTCGTGGCCGGGACGGTAGAACTGCTCCTTGTTCACCGTCGAGTACAGGCCCGCCTTCATGCGGGTCGGCTCGATGCCCGCCAGTTCCGCGGCCAGCTCGCCGAGCAGCGGATCCATCTGCGAGGTGTGGCCCGCGCCGCGGGTCTGGAGCACGCGGGCGAACTTGCCCGCCTCCTCGACCTTGGCGACGATCGCCTGCACCTGGTCGGTCGGGCCGCCGATCACCGTGTTGGTCGGCGCGGCGTACACCGCGACCTCCACGTCCGGGTACTCCGGCAGCATGGCCTCGATGTCCGCGGCGCTCAGTTCGACGAGCGCCATGTTGCGCACGTCAGCGTCGGTGATCATCGCCTCGCCCTCGCCCATCAGGCGCGAACGGGCGCAGATCACCCGCACCGCGTCCTCGAGCGCGAGGCCGCCCGCGATGTACGCGCCCGCGACCTCACCCATCGAGTGGCCGACGACGGCGGTGGGCTCGGCGCCGTGCGCGCGCAGCAGCGCGGCGAGACCGATCTGGATGGTGAAGATGCCGACCTGCGAGGTGCCGACGTTGTAGTCCTGGGCGTCGTCCAGGATCAGCTCGCGCACCGAGTAACCGGCCTCGTCCTGCACCAGCTCGTCGACCTCGTCGACGGTGGCGCGGAAGATCGCGTTCTCCAGGTAGAGCTGCTTGCCCATCTTGCGGTGCTGCGCGCCGAAACCGGCGAGCACCCAGACCGGGCCCTGCGCGGCGGGAGCGTCGGCGGTGAACACGCCGGTACCCGGCTTGCCCGCGGCGATGGCGCGCAGACCGGCGATCGCCTCCTCGTGCGTCTTGGCGAGCACGACGCCGCGCGAACGCCAGTGGCTGCGCTTGGCCAGCGAACGGGCCACGTCGGCGAGCGGGACGTCGCGACCCGCGCCGGACTCCAGCCAGTCGGCCAGCACGGCGGCGGCGCGCTTGCGCCGGGAGGGCAGGTAGCCGGACACCGCGAGGATCACCGGCAGCGGCTCTTCGCGGTCCGTCGACCACTCGGCGGGCGCCTCCGCGGCTTCCGCCCCGGCCTCGGCGACGATCTCGGTGGCCTCCGCGACCACGTCGGTGGTCTCGTCGTCCAGGTTCTGCTCAGCAGAAAGCTCGGAGGACGCAGCCTCAGCGGGCGCGGCAGCGGCCGCCACGTCCTCCTGAAGTGCGGGCGCGGCAGCGGCCGCCACGTATTCCTGAAGCACGACGTGCGCGTTGGTGCCGCCGAAACCGAAGCCGGAGATGCCGACGGTGGCGACGCCGCTGTAGCGCGGGAACTCGGTCGGCGCGTCGACCACCTTCAGGTGCGCCTGCTCGAACGGGATGTACGGGTTCGGGCCCGCGTAGTTGAGGTTCGGCGGAATGACGTTGTGCTGGAACGCCATCACCACCTTCGCCAGGGCGGGCACGCCCGCGCCGGACTCGAGGTGGCCGAAGTTGGTCTTGGCCGAACCGAGCAGCGCGGGCTTGTCGGCGTCGCGGCCGCGGCCGACCACCCGGCCGAGCGCGTCCGCCTCGATCGGGTCGCCGATCAGGGTGCCGGTGCCGTGCGCCTCGATGTAGTCGACGGTGGAGGGCTTGATGCCCGCGTCGCGGTAGGCGGCGCGCAGCACGTCGGCCTGGGCGTCCGGGTTCGGCGCGAACAGACCGTTGGAACGGCCGTCGTTGTTCACCGCGGAACCCTTGATGACCGCGTAGATCTTGTCGCCGTCCCGTTCGGCGTCGGCCACGCGCTTGAGCACCACGAGGCCGGCGCCCTCGGAGCGGACGAAGCCGTCGGCGTCGGCGGAGAAAGCCTTGATCCGGCCGTTCGCGGCGATCGCGCCGTTCTTCTCGAAGCCGAGCGTGGCCACCGGAGCCAGGATCATGTTCACGCCACCGGCCAGCGCCAGGTCGGCGTCGCCGTCGCGCAGCGCGCGCACAGCCTGGTGCACGGCGACGATCGTGGACGAGCACGCCGTGTCGACGGTGACCGAGGGGCCGCGGAAGTCGAAGAAGTAAGAGACGCGGTTGGCGATGATGCCCGTCGACGCGCCGAGCAGCGCGTAGGCCTCCGCCGAGATGGGCAGGTTCGGGTCACGATCGCCGAGACCGAGCGCGGCGATCAACTGGAAGTCCTGGGTGGACGAGCCGACGAACATGCCGACCGACTCGCCCTTGAGCTCGCTGGCCGGAATCCTGGCGTGCTCGAGCGCCTCCCAGGTGAGCTCCATCATCAGGCGCTGCTGCGGGTCGACCCGCTCGACCTCGATCGGCGACATCGCGAAGAACTCCGCGTCGAAGCCCTTGACCACGTCCTGATCCAGGTAGCCGCCGAGGGTGTTGCTCCCCTCGACGATCTGCTTCATGTTCGGGTCGGCGGTGAACTCTTCCCAGCGACCTTCCGGCAGCTCCCGGATCGCGTCGCCGCGATTGATCAGGAACTCCCAGGTCGACTCCGGGGTGTCGCCCGCGCCGGGCAGCCTGGTGGACAGACCGACGATCGCGATGTCGTGCGCCTCGCCGGGGGTGTAGCCGGCGGTGTAGAAAGAGTCGTCGGCCGACTCCTCGGGCGCCTCGGGCTCACCGTTGACGATGACCTCGGCCAGCGACGCGATGGTCGGGTGCTGGTAGACGACGGTCGCCGTGAGCACCACACCGGTGAGTTCCTCGATGTCGCCGCCGAGGGCGAGGGCGTCGCGCGAGGCGAGCCCGAATTCCTCCATCGGCCGATCCACCGTGATCTGCTCGATCGGCTGGCCGGTCGCGTCGGCGACCCAGCGGCGCAACCACTCTCGCAGTTCGTTCACCGACATGTCGGCGGTGGCGGGCGCGGCCGTGCCTTCCGTGGCGGCGGACGCGGTTTCGGTCGTCTGGGTGGGCGTGCCCTCGTTGTCAGCCATCAATTCCTCAAGCTACCTGTCTGCGTACCGGGCGCGCCGTGGATTGACGCTCGGCGTGGATGAGATCCGCGCCGAGCGTCGATGATCGGCCTCTAACTCACCCTGGGCAATTACTCTTCCGGTGCATCGGGGAAAGCCTGCTGGGTGTAACCGCCCCGCAAGGTTCCCTCCAGATAAGCAGTCTTGCAGGCGCGCCGGGCGATCTTGCCGCTGGAGGTGCGCGGGATCGAGCCCGCGGGCACCAGCAGCACGTCGCGCACGGTGACGCCGTGGCGCTGCGAGACCGCCGCGCGCACCGCGTCGGCGATCGGCAGCGGATCGGCCTTGCCCGCGCCAGGCCCGCGCTCGCCGACGATGACGAGCTGCTCGGAGGCGTCGTCGGCGTCGAAGGACTTCAGGCCCGAGTGGCTGCCCTGCTCGAAGACCTCGGCGGGCAGCTGGTTGGCGGGCACCGCGAACGCGGCGACGAAGCCGGGGCGCAGCGCCTTGCTGGCTTCCTGCGCCGAGTACTCGAGGTCCTGCGGGTAGTGGTTGCGGCCGTCCACGATCACCAGGTCCTTCACGCGGCCGGTGATGTACAGCTCGCCCTCGAAGTACACGCCGTAGTCGCCGGTGCGCATCCAGTGCGCGTCGGACTCGGCGCCCTCGGTGTGGCTGCCCTCGACGAGCGGCTCGGTGATCTTGTTCTGGAAGGTCTTCGCGGTTTCCTCGGGCCTGCCCCAGTAGCCGATGCCCATGTTGTTGCCGTGCAGCCAGATCTCGCCGACCCGGCCGTCGGGCAGCTCGTGGCCGCCGCCGTCGTTCTCGACGGTCTCCGGGTCCACGATCACGGCCCACTGCGACCGGGCCACGTAACCGCAGGACACCTGCGCGATGGCGGCCTCGGCGTCCTGCTCGACCTTCACCATCCGGCCGGCATTGAGCTCGTTGCGGTCCACGTAGACGACCTTGGCCTCGTCCTCGGCCTTGGTCGCCGAGACGAACAGGGTCGCCTCGGCCATGCCGTAGCAGGGCTTGATGGCGGTCTTGGGCAGGCCGAACGGCGCGAAGGCCTCGTTGAACTTCCGCATCGAGGAGGTGGTGACCGGCTCGCTGCCGTTGATCAGGCCGATGACGTTCGACAGATCCAGCGACTCGCCCGGCTTCGGCAGACCGCGCGCCGCGGCGTGCTCGAAGGCGAAGTTCGGTGCGGCGGCGAAGGTTCCGGCGCCGTCGGAGACCGCGGCCAGTTCCTTGATCCAGCGGTACGGGCGGCGCACGAACGCGCTCGGCGACATGATGGTGATGTACTTGCCGCCCACCGCGGGCAGGATCACCGTCAGCAGGCCCATGTCGTGGAACAGCGGCAGCCAGGTGACGCCGCGCGAGTTCCAGTCCAGATTGATGGAGTGGACCATCTGCAGCAGGTTGGTGCCGACGGCGCGGTGGGTGATCTCCACGCCGGCCGGTACCCGGGTCGAGCCCGAGGTGTACTGCAGGTAGGCGATGTCGTCGATCTTGATGTCCGGGCGCACCCAGGTCTCGCCGACGCTGTCGGGGATCGCGTCGACGGCGATGATGCGCGGGCGCTGCGCGGCGGGTAGCGCGCGGAAGAACTGACGCACCCCGGCCGCGGAGGAGCTCGCGGTCAGGATGGCGGAGGGCTCACAGTCGCCGAGCACGGCGTGCAGGCGGTCGGTGTGGCCGGGCTCGTCCGGGTCGAACAGCGGCACCGAGATGGTGCCCGCGTAGATGGCGGCGAAGAAGGAGACCACGTAGTCGAGGCCCTGCGGAGCCAGGATCGCGACACGGTCGCCCCGCTTGGTCACCTGCTGCAGTCGGGCGGCCACCGCGCGCAGCCGGACACCGAATTGCTGCCACGTCAGCTCGTGTACCTCACCATCGCGTTCCCGCGAGTAGTCGATGTAGCGGTACGCGAGCGTGTTCGCGTCGTTGCGGGTGTGCTTCTCGACGTGATCGACCAGGGTGTGATCCTCGGGAATACGGATGTTCCCGGTCTCGTCCAGGTAGTCGTCGAAAGTCTCGTCCATTCCTTCTTCTCCTCCGAGGCACACGCAGCAAGACGGCGGCACCGCCGCCCGTCACCTACCTGTGAGGCCCCGACTCGCTTTCGCCCGCGGGTGCTCTTCGTCTTAGAGCCGAACCTGCAGATTTTCACGCGGTCTGCGCGGTGACCGCTATCGGCTAAATGTTCTCAAACCAGAGTCATGTTACAGAGAAGACCGGGTCACTCGTCCCGCAGCAGGGGGATAACCGGTGCGAACGCGTCCATCTGGGTGGGGAACACCCCGACATACGACATCGAAGTGAGTTGTCGCACACGACGGATCTGTTCGGCGATCTCCTCGAACGTTCCGATCGCCACGTAAGGCGAATTCAGAATGTCCTCGACCGAGAGCTTGGTGTCCACCTCGAGATCGGGGTGCAGACCGCGCTCGATGGCCGAGAGCGCCATCTCGGCGGTCTTCTCCCGATCGTCGGTGATGACGATCGCGGTGATGGCCCAGTTCAGCTCGATCTGATCGAACCGCTCGCCCGCGGCCTCCTTGATCAGATTCACCTTCTCGATGGTCTTCTCCATGGTGATGCCGGAGAGCAGACCCTTGCCGTTCTTGGTGGTGACCGGAACGACGGAGATGATGTCGGCGTGCTTGGCGGCCAGGCGCAGCATCTTCGGTCCGCCGCCGCCGGTGCAGATCGGCGGGCGCGGGCCCTGCCGCGGACGCGGGGTGCCCTTGATGCCGTTGACCTGGTAGTACTTGCCCTCGAAGGTGCATTCCTGACCGCGCAGCAGCACATCCAGAATGGTCAGCGCCTCGTCGAGCTTGGCGAGACGCACGCCCGGGGAGTCGTAGACCAAGCCCGCGGCCTGGTACTCGTCCTGCTTCCAGCCCGCGCCGAGGCCCACCTCGAGACGGCCCTTCGACAGCACGTCGATGGTGGCCAGATCCTTGGCGAGCACCACGGGGTGCCGGAAACCGTTGGCGAGCACCGAGGTTCCGAGGCGGATCTTCTCGGTGGCCTGGGTCAGTGCGCCGAGCGCGGCGATCGGACCGATCTGGTCACCGAGGTGATCCGGCACGACGAAGGTGTCGTAGCCGTACTCCTCGGCCTGCTGCGCCGTCTGAACGAACTTGCGGGCTCCGCCCTCTTGCTTGTTCCCCTCGCCCGCAGCCGCGAAGCGAAAAGGACGCAACGGGGTGCCCAATGCGGTCAGCTCACCGGCCGTGGCGGCGGCTTGTGTCATGAACTCATGCTCCTGGCTGTAAGGAAATGCGGCGCGAATCCCGCCCCCGATACTGGGGGGTAGTCGCGATCATCAGCGCACTTTACAACGTACCGACGAACTCCCGTGCGTTTGCGGCGGCACGGACTGGCCGAACACACGCCTGCGTCCGCGTGGTTTGTGCCATCTCACGAATGCGGCGGTCGAGGGGCTCCCTCGATCAGACCGCTCGCCCAGCCCGCCGTCCACTGCGTCGCCGTGGTGCCGTTTCCGTCCACCACGAATCCGTTGTAGAGAGCGTGCACCGGATTCCCGACCGCGCGCACCAGCGTGACCACACTGGGAATCCAGTTCACCGGATTCAGCGCTTGCTGCGGTGAATCACAGATCAAATCGCCTGGGGCGCAGATGGTGTATGTGCGGTCGGCGAGCGCGCCGAAACCGCCCCGCGGACCAGTCATCGTGATGCCCGGTACCTTCAGGCCCGCCAGCGCGACCTCGGCGCCGACGCCGGGCGGCGGCGTACCGACCGGGATGGCCCCACCGGGTTCGGCGCCGGCGACGCGGCGACCGTCGGCGATCAGCGTGACGCCGAGCACCCGATCGGCCGGAACCGGACCCTTGCCCGCCCCGATCTGCGCGGCGATATCGCCCGCGATCACCGCACCCTGCGAGAACCCGGCGATCACGTAGGTGGTCAAGGGGCATTCACGGGCCCGCTCGGTCATCGCGTCGACCATCCGCTGGGCGCCCTCGGAGCGGCTGTTGTTGTAGGACTGCTGGCCGTCCGGCGGGATCGCCACCGGGTTCGAGAACTGCGCCACGTACGGCACGGTGTAGACGTCGACCCGCTCGGCGGGGAACTGCTGCTGCACCGGACCGGAGATGTTGAGCATCAGCGACAGCGGATTGGCCGCCGGGTTGTGCGGGTCGTCCGTGCTGTTCGACTCCCACGTGCCCGGCACCGAGATCATCTGCACGTCCGGACAGGTGGCGGGCTGTGACGTGGGCGGCGTCGGCGGCTCGGGTCCCGGTTTCGGCACCCGCAGCCGTCCGGCCAGCAGGAACCACAGCAGGATCACCACGACGACGATCAACGCGATGACCGCGAGTAACACCAGGCACCCCGCCGGCCCTATCCGGCGGGGTCTCGAACCGCGACGCGCACTCACTGGCAGTAGTTCTGCTTGGCCGTCTGGATGTAGATCTGCCCGGCCTGCTCCACCGACATCTTGGCCGGGTCGAAGGACGGATCGGAACCGGCCATGGCATTGACGAACGTGGTCAGATCAGCCTCGGAAGCGCCCGCGGCGACACCCTGGCAGACATAGCTGCCGATGCTCAGCGCGATGTCCGGGCTGGACGGTGTCACGCCCTGCGCCTTCAGCGCGTCGAGAAACTTGCGGTCCTTTTCGGTGAGGTTGGAGGTGTCCGCGGGCGGCACCTCGTTGGTCGGCACCGGCTGCGGGCGCTCCGGCGCGGCGGTGTCGGCGGGCGGCGGTGCCTGCTCGGGGGCGGGGGCCGGCGTGCTCTGGTGGCCCTCGTGGCTGCCCTCGGCGGGACTGGTCGTCGCGGCGGCAGGCTGCGACGCAGTCGTGGTCGGCGTCAGCCTCGGCGTGCTCGTCGCGGTCGAGTCGTTGTCACCGCAAGCGGCGAGCAGGCCGGTAGCGGCGATCGCCACGGCAACGCCCAGTACCTTTCCACGGGTCCGATGCATGAATTTCTGTCCTCGATCTGTCGGCAAGGGGGATCGGTCGCCCCCAGGGTAATGGCAACGACCGGCCAGCCGCCGTCAGTCACCCGACAGACCGGTCGGAATCAAAGGCCGTGAACCTCCGATTTGCCATCACGCACCGTGATGAACCCGACTTGGAAGTTCTGCCGCACCCCGCCGGGAATCGCGAATTCGTCGCTGATCGGATAGCCGAGTTTGCCGTGCTCGAAGCCGACGCCTTGCCAGGCGTCCAGCACGGGTCCGTTGCGCACCGCCCACGCGCCGGAGAGCGGACTCCAGTAGACGTTGCCGCCCTCGAATCGGCTGTAGCGACCGAGATCCTTCAGCGGAAGTTCCTCTTCCGCAGGGAAACCCAGCCAGCTGTTCTCGTAACCCAGCTCGGCGTACTTGGCGAGGATCAGGCCCTGCACTCGGTGCACGCCGGTCTTGGCGCTGTAGTAGAACGGGCCGGCTTCGAACGCCTGCACCGCGCCGTCCTTGTTCGGCGTCTTGACCTCGGGCGCGGTCGGATAGCCCGCCGGTCCGCGCTCGAAGCCCTGTCTGCCCCATTCGTCGAGGATCGCGCCGCGCACCACTTGGGCGCCGGTCTGTGGCGTCCAATACAGCGAGCCGTGCTGGAACGGCTGGAACCGTCCGCGGCCGTCGGGCAGCGCGCGTTCGGCGCCGGTCGGCAGCCCGAGCGGGCCCGCGGGTCCGTGCGCGGCCTGGTAACCGCCGCCGATCATGCCCGCGACCGCGTGTGCCCCGGTCTCCGGCGAGAAGAACATGCGGCCACCGCGGAACTCCTGCGCGACGCCACCCGGCACCTGGTACTCCGCGGTGAGGCACTCGCCCAGCCAGCCGTTCGCGGCCAGCGCGGCGCCGATCGGTTCCGCGGGCGCGCACGCGGGCTTGCTCGCTTCCACCCCGAGCGCGGACGCCGCCTGCGTCCAGGACTGGCGCATCTCGAAATCCCAGTACGGCCACGTGTGGGTACCCGAGGCGCGGTAGTTGACCTGCGCCGGAATGGACAGCTGGGCCAGCTTGGCGACGAAGTTCTCCGAGGTGAGCCGGGACAGGACCTCCAGGCCCATACCCGCGTAGTTGGTGCTCACGCCGGGGATGATGCCCGCGGCCTGATCGAACGGCCCGGTCGTGCCGCTGCCGCTGGAGACGTAGAGGCTGATGCCCTTCAACCGGTCGGCCAGCGTGTACGGGTCGTGGTTCTGCCACTCCTGGCTGGTCGGCGGGCCCCACATCGCGGCCGAGTCGAAACCGCCCGCGTCGCGCATGGCGTACTCGATGGCCTGTGGCATGCCGAGCGTGGTCGTGGTGAGGAAGCCCGAGTACGAGGCGGCGTATTTGGCGAAACCCGGATTGCGCCCGGCGAGGAACATCGCCGCCGTGCCGCCCATCGAAAGACCTTGCATGCCACGCACATCCGTGGCTCGCCACTGGCTCTCCAGCAGCGGCGGCAGCTCCTTGGTCAGGAACGTCTCCCACTTGTAGTTCCTGCCGTTGTCCGGCTGCAGCCAGTCGGAGTAGAAGCTGGACTGGCCGCCGATCGGCAGCACCACCGTGACGTTCTTGTCGGTGAAGAAGTCGACGGCGCCCGCGTCCTTGGTCCAGCCGCTCTCGTCCTCGGTGGCGCGCAGGCCGTCGAGCATGAACAGCACGGGGAACCTGGCGTCCGGCCGAGCGTTCCATTCCCTGGCCAGCAGCAGCTGCACCTGCACCGGCGCGCCCATGGACGGCGAGTTCACCCACAGCGCCACCCGGCGGTCACCGAGCCAGATCACGTTCTGCACCGAGGCCGCGGCGGGCACGGTCGCGGGCTGGGCCGCGGCGGGCGCGGTCAGCGGGGTGGTTCCGGCGGCGAGTGGTAGCACCAGGGCGGTGGCGAGCAGGGCGAATCGGCCGCGCGTCGTGCGTCCGCCGCGACGACGTGCCTTCCCCCATTTACCACACGCAACTTCAGCCACGAGAGGTGTTTCTACTCCGGCAAACCCCCAGTTCCCGGTAGACGCGCCCGTAGCAAACCGGGGTGTCTGATTTCTCCGGTTGCCTTACGGCGTGTCGGGCGGCCCGGCGAAAACGACGGCGCCGCCGCTTCCACGAGGAAGCGGCGGCGCCGTGCCGTTGTTCAGTGCGCGGAGATCACCAGGCGCCGGTGGCGTCCAGGATGCCCTTGCGGGAGTTCCACAGCTGGCCCTCCCAGTACTTCCACGAGTGGGTACCCGCGGCCGGGAAGTCGAAGAAGGCCGGGATGCCGAGCGAGCCGAGGCGAACCTGGAACGCGCGGGTGTTGACCAGCGACAGGGCCTCGAGCGCCATCGCGTTACCGGTGTTGAACAGGCCGACCGGCGAGTTCGGCCGGTCGAACTGACCGGGCAGACCCGACGCCGCCGAGATGTACATCGGCAGGCCCTTCAGCTGCGGCGCGAACACGAACGGGTCCATCCGCAGCCACTGCGGGCTCCACGGCGCGGCCATCGAGTCGACGTTGTAGCGGCCCGCGTCCAGCATCGCGATGCGGATCGCCTCGCGCATGCCCGGCGCCGAGATGTTCAGGTAGCCGGAGTAGGAGCCGGCGAACTTGAACTGGTCGCGGTGGTAGGCGGCCAGGGCCAGCGCGGCGCTACCGCCCATGGACAGGCCGATGACCGCGTTGTTGTTCTTGGAGACGCCGTAGCCCGCGAGGAAGTTCGGCAGCTCGTTGGTCAGGAAGCTTTCCCACTTGTAGGTGGTCTTCTGACCGTTGGTGTTGCTGGGCGCGTACCAGTCGGTGTAGAAGCTCGACTGGCCGCCGACCGGCATCACCAGGGTGATGTTGTCGTTCTTGAACTGGTCCATCGCGTTCGTCTCGAACGACCAGGCATTGCGGTCGTCACGAGCGCGCAGGCCGTCGAGCATGTACAGCGCCGCGTTGCCGCCGCGCGATGCCCACTGCACCTGGACCTTGATCGGACCCATCTGGGACGGGACCATCAGCTCTTCGTAGCCACCCGCGGGCGCGCGCAGCACCGGCGCGTGCACGGGAGCCGCGGTGGCGACGGTCGGGGAAGCCAATCCGGCGGCGATCGGAAGCGCCAGTGCAGCCGCACCGACACCCAGAATTCGATGACGCCAACCACGAGGTGCGCCTTGCCGACCCGACTTGACACTCGGCGCGGCGGCCCTGCCGAAACGCATGAATCCTGCTCACTTTCTGCTGTTGCGGTGTCGCCATGCCGATCCGGCGAGACGACACCCGTGCTGCCAACGACGCGCGTCACACCCATGCCGGTTCCCGACATTCCGGCATCAATCGACGGCGCTACAACGATCTGGTCACACTTGCGCTCGCAGGAGGATATTCGACGTCCGAATCCTTAGCAAGGCTGCGGTCGGCCGGGTGGCCGAAATCCGCCCGCGCACAATCTGTGATCGTGCGGTGACCCTACCGCGTTCCAGCAGTGATGTCGTCCCCGACCGTCGATTTTGTTACGTAATCCAGAAGTGATCGATATCGTCCGTCACCGAAGGATTACCCGCGCGGGCGGAAATGGGCCGACAGAACGCCGCCGTACGGCGTGCGATCCGGCAGCATTGCCGGGCGCATCGCTTCGCGCACGCCGGGCCTCGAGAGATCGAGCACACCCGAGAACGATCCGGCGAACTCGAACCGACCGCGATGCGGCGCGGCGAGCGACAGCGCGGCGCTGCCGCTCGCCGAGAGCCCGCCGCCCGCCCGGCGCACGCGGTACCGGGGCATGCACCGGAGCGGCGGTGGCGACCGTCGGGGGTCGCCCCCCGACGTCGCATTTGTTACGTCATCCAATATGCGCGCTCATATCGGGCAACATCGCGAGCACCTGATCGTTCCAGTAAGGCCAGCTGTGCACGCCGATCTCCGGGTAGTTGTAGATCACGTTCGCACCGCCCAGGCTGTCCATCTTGGACTGGAAAGCGCGGGTGTTGGCCAGCGCGAGCGTCTCCAGCGCCCTGGCGTTGTTGAGGTGATACAGGTCGATCGGAGCATTGATCACGTCACGCGGGCCGCTCATGCCGCTTCCCGCCGAGATCCAGAGCCGAGTTCCGTGCTGCCGCAACAGTTGTGCGAACATGAACGGGTCGTGGCGCAGCCAGCGCGGATCCCACGGCGGCCCCCACATGGCGTCGATGTTGAAACCGCCCGCGTCGAGGAGCGCCAGCCGCAATGCCTCGCGCATGCCGGGCGCCGAAATGTTCAGATATCCGGAATACGAACCCGCGTAACGGAATTGGTCGGGGTGATAGGCGGCCAAGGCGAGCGCGGCGCTGCCGCCCATGGACAGACCGAAGACGCCGTTGCCGTTCGGGTTGAAACCGAGCCGGTCGCGCAGCGCCCAGCGCAGATTCTCGGTGAGGAACGTTTCCCAGGCGTAGGTGATCGCCTGGCCGTTGGTGTTGCTCGGCGCGATCCAGTCCGAATAGAAACTGGACTGGCCGCCGATCGGCATCACCACGTTGATGTTCCACTGCGTGAGGACGCGGGAGATGTCGGTGTCGATCTCCCAGCCGCTCAGGTCGTTGCGGGCGCGCAACCCGTCCAGCGCGTAGACGACGCGCTGGGTGTTGCCGTCGGCGGCGCGGAAGATCCGGTTCTTGATCGGGCCCATGCTGGAGTCGACCCAGAAATCGAAGCCCGCCGGATCGAAACTCGCCGCGGCCGGGGCGCTCAGCCCCGCGCTGGCCGCGCCGAACGGCACCGCGAGGGCGAGTGCCAGACCGGCGACCGAGCGCCGTAACCACCGTTGTGAAGTCCGTACCCCGGCAACCGCACCGCTCATGCCTGCGCCTCGCTGACGCTCGGCTCCAGCATGCGCGCGGCCCGCCGGTACATGATTCGCTCACTGCATTCACTCATCGCGTCAACTCGCATCGACCAGACCTTTCGCCCGCGCGGTCACCGTTGACCGCAACCGTCGTGCATGAGGATCGCCACTCGGCGCCGAGAACCGGAGGAGCGCAGGTTTCGGCGGTACTGCTCTTCTATATGCGGGTATTCGAAGCAGAGGCCCCCGAGACGCGCTGCGATATCGGATCGTGACCAAAACCGGACATCGGCCCGTTCGCCCCCGCAGGGGACGCTTACGGGTGCGGGAGTCGGTAGACGTTCATCCGCTGGCGACCGCTCAGCCAACGCGGAAAACAAAAGGACCGCCCGGAGCCAGGTGGCTCCGAGCGGTCCTCTGCGTAGCGCTCAGCCGATGTTCGCGGACAGGTCGGGAAGCATGCGGTTCGCCTCTTCGGCCCAGTTGTTCCAGGCGTGAATGCCGTACGCCGGGAAGGAGTAGACGGCGTTGCCGCCACCGAGCGTCGCCATGCGCGCCTGGAAGGCCCGGGTGTTGACCAGCGCGAGCGCCTCGAGCCCCATGCCGTTGAGGGTGTTGAAGCTCGGCGAATCGGTGGCCGAGGGCAGGCCGCTGGCCGCCGCCACCCACAGGCGGGTGCCGTTGCGAATCAGGTTGGGCGCGAACACGAACGGGTCCATCCGCAGCCACTGCGGGCCCCACGGCGGCGCCATCGAGTCCACGTTGTAGCCGCCAGCGTCGAGCATGGCCACGCGGATCGCCTCGCGCATGCCGGGGGCGGAGTTGTTCAGGTACCCGGAGAAGGAACCGGCGAAGCTGAACTGATCCGGGTGGTAAGCCGCCAGGGTCAGCGCGGCGCTGCCGCCCATCGACAGACCGAACACACCGTTGCGGTTCGGATTGAAGCCGAGCCGGTCGCGCAGCGCCGAGCGCAGGTTCTGGGTCAGGAAGGTTTCCCACTGGTAGCGGTAGCTCTTACCGGGACCGCCCGCGAGCGCGTTCATCGCGCCGGAGCCGGAGCTGGAGCCGGAACCCGCGGGGATGCCGAGGAATTCGCTCGGCGCGTTCCAGTCCGCGTAGAAGCTGGACATGCCGCCGACCGGCATCACGACATTGATGTTCCAGCTGGCCAGGAGCGCGGGGACGCCGGTCTCGATCTCCCAGCCGTTGAGGCTCTCGGGAGCCCGCATACCGTCGAGGATGTAGACCACCCGGTTGGTGTTGCCGTCCGCGGCGCGCACGACGCGGGACTTGATCGGGCCCATGCCCGAATCGACCCAGAAGTCGAAGGCCGCCGGATCGAAGGCCGCCGAGGCCGTCGCCCCGGTGCCCGCTACGGAAACCCCCAGGGGCGCCAACATCGCGACCGCGATTCCGAGTGCCCACTTCCGCGTCCACGATCCGGACGACGTTCTACGGGCGCGTTTCCAGCGGACATTACGCATTCGACTAGACCTTTCCCTCGACGACCGGACGAGGGCAAACAGCAAGCAACTCGACCGGCCCCCTCATCAGGCACCAAGATCACCCGTCCGCGCTGAAAACGGATGCTTCGACCTCTGTGCATGCTCTCTGTGTATCAATCGACAACGGATGCTTCTATGTTGCTGGAAAGTGATACAAGCCACAAGGATTCGTGATTTCCCCGCTGCCGATTCGTTGTCGACCCCGCTTGCGGCCCGCTCGGCGCACGAAAAAAACCGCCCGGCGCGGTGGCGCCGGGCGGCTTCGGGTCGAACGTCGAATCAGCCGATGTTGGCCGAGAGGTCCGGAATCATCCGGTAGACCTCGGACTCCCAGTTGCGCCAGTTGTGGATGCCGACGGGCGGGAAGCTGTAGGTCACATTGCTTGCGCCCAGTGTCGCCATCCGTACCTGGAACGCCCTGGTGTTCACCAGCGCCAGCGCTTCGAGCGGCACGCCTTGGACGACGTCCAGCGGCGTGTTCACGTCACCCGCGGCGGGCAGGCCGCTACCCGCGGCGATCCACAGGCGGGTGTTGTTGGCCTTGAGCTGCGGCGCGAACACGAACGGGTCCATCCGCAGCCACTGCGGGCCCCACGGCGGCGCCATCGCGTCGATGTTGTAACCACCGGCGCTCAGCATCGCCGCGCGCAGCGCCTCGCGCATGCCGGGTGCGGAGACGTTCAGGTAGCCGGAGTAGGAACCGGCGAAGCTGAACTGATCCGGGTGGTAGGCCGACAACGTCAACGCGGCGCTGCCGCCCATCGACAGACCGAACACACCGTTGCGGTTCGGGCTGAAACCGAGCCGGTCGCGCAGGGCCCAGCGCAGGTTCTCGGTCAGGAAGGTCTCCCACTTGTAGGTGTTGACCTTGCCGAGGGTCTCGTTCCAGCCGGACGAACCGGTCATCGAGGAGCCCGCGGACGAGCCGGTGGGGCCCGAGCCGGTCGGGATGCCGAGGAAGGTGCTCGGCGCGTTCCAGTCCGCGTAGAAACTCGACGGGCCGCCGACCGGCATGACCACGTTGATGTTCCACTTGCTGAGCTCGCGGGCGACCTCGGTGTCGATCTCCCAGCCGTTCAGGTCACCGCGGGCGCGCATACCGTCCAGCGCGTACACCACGCGATTGGTGTTGCCGTCGGCCGCGCGGAAGATGCGCGACTTGATGGGGCCCATGCTGGAGTCGACCCAGAAGTCGAATCCTTCCGGGTTGAACGCCGCGGATGCGGTGGCGCCCCCACCTGCCACCGACGCCCCGAGCGGTAGCACGATGGCCATCGAGACCAATACCGACTTCTTGAGCCATCCACCGGCTCTTCGAGCACGCGGGCGACCAGCCCGCGTGTTGCGCCCGATCACGCCTCGCATCTTGTATTCGGCCTTTCCCTGTATATGCGACCGAAGAGGGCCGCGACTCGACGGAGACCGCCGGTCTTCGTCCACGACGAGTGGACACCCCGGCGGGCGTACCGGATGAGCCTAACCCGCCATCGATGCCAGGGCGTTATCAAAAAGAGATAGAGCGTTGTACGCCACGTTGATGAGAACTTGACCAGAAAGCACTGGGCCCACGGTCATCCGTGGGCCCAGTGTGGCTCTAGAGATCGGTGTGACTCCCCAGCGCGGTGTGACTCGCGAGCTCAGTTCGGTGGCTGCGGGAAAGGATCGACCAGCCCACAGCGCTCGATCTCGTACTTCGGCACCCGATCGATCCGGTACTTGGCGAACGACAGCGCGTTGCGCAGGTTGTGCCGGAAGCGCTCGAACGTCAGCGGATCGCGCGAGGACACCAGCAGCGCCTGGGTCTCCGGGCAGGACATCGCCGTGCGAGCCTGGGTGACCCACTTCTCGTCCAGGTACCAGGGCATCCACGGCTTCCTGTCGACCATGCCCGCGTCCACGACGACCCAGTCCGGGTACAGGCTCTTGTCGTGGCCGATGCGGCCGTCCACCAGGCGCTCGGTGTGCGCGGCCAGCGGATAGGCCAGGCCCATCTGGTCGATGACGCGCACGTCGAGCGGGACGTTCATGCTGGTCATGCCGAGATTCAGGAAGTACACCGTGTGCCCGGTCCCGCCGTCGGGGATGGGCTGCGGCGGCGGCGCGATGTACCAGAACATGAAGGACGGCGAGTTCAGCAGCAGGCCGCCGTTCGGCGTCTCCTGGATGTTGTTCACCATGGCCCGGATGCGCGGATAGTCGAGATAGTCCGAGGCCCGGATCGGGTGGTCGTGGCCGGTGTTGAGCACGTAGTAGACGCGCTCGTCGACGATGCCGGACGCGCTGATCTTGGTGCCTGTCTTGATGGCCGTGGTGCCTGAGGCGAACAGCGCCCAGCCGAGCGTGCCGAGCCAGGCGATCAGGATCACCGCGAACGACCAGTTCACCGCGCTGAGCCCGCCCTCGGGCAGCCGCAACGGGATCACCGCGACCGGAAGCAGCAGCAGGAACAGCTGCGGAAGCAGCATCCGCCCGTGCATGAAGTCGCCGCCGACCCGCAGCGCGTAGACGGTCAGCAGGAACCCGCTGACCAGCACCAGGGTGACCACCGCGGCGGGCGAGCGCAGCCACGCGCTGAACCGGCTCAGCCGCCCCTGCGCCGCGGCCGACGCACCGCTCGCCGGCGGCGCATCCGTCGCGCGCGCCGCGACGACGCCGACGATCAACAGCACGAGCAGCGGAATCCACAGGAAGTACGGGCCTACCAGGTCCCAGAGATAGGTGAAGCCCTGGCTCCACTTCGCCCCGCCCGCGTCCTTCGCGACAGCGGTGTTCGGGTAGGGCAGGCCGTAGTAGCCCATTCGCCAGATCTGGTAGCCCAGCGGCACCAGGCCCGCCACGGCGACGATGCCCGCGCGCAGCACGATCGGGCGGAACCGGGTCTCGGGCAGCGGCGCGAAGAAGATCATCAGCAGCGCCAGCGCGCCGACCAGCGTCATCTCCGGCCGGATCAGCGGAGCCAGTCCGGCGAAGAACACCAGGCCGAACAGCCCGGCGAGCCGCACCCGCTCGGCCTGCGCCCAGCGCAGCATCAACCACCACAGCGCGCCGAGCCAGCAGATGACGAGGCCGCTCTCCAGACCGGAGGTGGCGTAGTCGCGGGCGGGCGGCACCGCGATGTAGACCAGCACGCCCGCGGGCAGCAGCAGCGCCGACTTCGTGCCGCCCCACAGGCGGGCCGTGCCGAGCATGGCGAACACCATCGCGGCCACCGAGAGCGTCAGCGCGATGCCGAGCACCACGTACTCGAGGCGCGCCTGGGTCAGCCAGCTGAAGAACCAGACGATGTAGGTCCACGCCGTGCTGGTGTTGGTCTCCACCCGCTCGTCCATGTTGAACACCGGGCCGTAGCCCGCCATCAGGTTGCGCACGGTACGCAGCACGATCAGGCCGTCGTCGGCGATCCAGCGCCGCTGCCAGCCGCCGACCGCGAAGAGCGCCGCGGTGAGCGCGATCCCACCGACGAACGTGGCTCGGGATAGGCGGTCGAACGACGAGGCGGAGCTCGCCTGCGCGTTGGCAGGGCGTTCCGCCTCGTCTTCAGTTCGCTCCGCTCCCTCTACCAACATCTCGTCAGGTGAGATAGACAGCGACACCTACCGCTCCGATCCAGGCGATTGCGAGGAACTGGAGGACGCGATCCCCCAGCGCGATCTCTTCGGGTTCTCCGGCCTCGCCACCGTCGACGTCGACCGCGTAACGCAGGATTGCGATGGTAAACGGGATCATCGAGATGGCGAACCAGGTGGTGTCGTTTGCTCGATCCTGCTCGAAGGCCCACAGCCCGTAGAACACCACGACGGCGGTGGCCGCCAGCGTCCAGATGAAGCGCAGGTAGGTGGGCGTGTAGTACTCGAGCGACTTGCGGATCTTGGCGCCGGTGGCGAGCGCGATCTGCAGTTCGGCGTAGCGCTTGCCCGCTGCCATGACCAGCGAACCGAACGCCATGACCAGCAGGAACCACTGCGAGAGCGGGATGTCCGCTGCCACGCCACCCGCGACGGCGCGCAGTAGGAAGCCGCTCGACACGATGCAGATGTCCAGCACCGCTTGGTGCTTGAGCCCGAAGCAGTAGGCCAGCTGGATGGCGATGTAGACCGCCATCACCACCGCCAGCTGCCAGGCCGCGAGGAACGAGCCGACGATCGAGCCGATCAGCAGGACCGCGGACAGGCCGTAGGCCAGGTTCACCGGGACGACGCCCGCCGCGATGGGGCGGAACCGTTTGGTCGGGTGGGCCCGGTCGGCCTCCACGTCCAGCGCGTCGTTGACCAGGTAGATGCCCGAGGCCGCCATGCAGAACACCACGAAGGCGACTCCGACATGGGCGAGCACGTCGATCTCGGTCACCGAGCCCGCGGCGAGCGGGGCGGCGAGCACGAGGACGTTCTTGACCCACTGACGCGGCCGGCAAGCCTTGATAAGACCGCCCGCCAGCGTCTTCGGCGGACCCTTGACAACGGCCTCGGCCAGATCGGCGCCGGTCGGCTCTTCACTCATGTCAACCAAGGCCTTTTCGTGTGCGGTCACTATCAAGTCTCTTTTCGGCGGCTAGCAAGGCAGCGGCGGACGCGGCACCGAGCGCGGATCCGGCGAGCACGTCGGAGGGATAGTGCACCCCGAGTACGACTCGGGAGAGCAACATCGGTGGTACGAGCACCGCAGGCAAGGGTAGCCCGGTGAGTCTGCCGAGCAACACCGCAGCCGCCGTCGTGGAGGTGGCGTGCGAGGAGGGGAAGCTCAGCTTGCTCGGCGTCCCGACGTTGACCTGCACCGACGGATCGTTCGGGCGCGGGCGCCTGACCACGCGCTTGATCACGATGGAGGCCGCGTGCGCGCCGACCGCGCCCACCGCGACCCCGGCCCACTGCCGCCGCCGCGGCTTGTCGAGCAACCAGCCGGCGGCCGCGATGCCGACCCAGCCGAGCGCGTGCTCGCCGAAGTGCGACATGCCGCGCGCGGCCGAGACGACCGTCGGGTTGGTGCCGATGCTCGCCTGCACGGCATTGATGATCGCGACCTCCGGTGGCCTGCCGGCCGAATCCTGGAGGCTGGGGTTGACCGCACTCACTACTTGGTTCCGTCCTGCTCGATGCCGAATGCGCTCTCCCACGCCGCGGTGCTGGTGAGCCGCGGGTGCGCGGCGCGGTAGCGCTGCTGCATCTCGGGGAAGCGGGCCGCGAGCTCCTTGCGCAGCCGCATGGCCTCCTTGAACAGGGCCAAGGCCTGGCGCGGGTCGCGCTTGCGGTAGACGACGCCGCGGCCGTCGGCCGTGGTGACGGTGACGCCGTCGACCTGCGAGAGCAGGAACCAGCGCGCGTCCAGCGTCGGTACGTTCAGCTGCGGGGTCTCGTGGTGTTCGGTGTGTGCCGGGCGCAGGCTGTGCACCACGCCCTTGACCAGCCGGACGACCTTCGCGATCGGATTCGGCGGCTCGCCCACCGCGCCGACGCCGATGTGGCTGGCCAGCGGGAGGTCGGTGGAGGAGGGCAGGATCACCGCGTCCGGGTACTGCTTGCGCAGCGCGTGCACCGCGCCGAGCGCGCTCGGCAGCAGCTGGAACAGCCGCTCCGGGCCCGCGAGGAAGTCGCGGATGGCGAGGTTCTGGATCGCCACCGTCGAGTACTCCAGGCAGAGCAGGTGCTTGAGCGTGGCCTTGACGGTGTTGACGATCATGCCGCGCCCGTCGCCAGGCATGTGCAGTGAGGCGACCACCAGGCGGTTGCGCAGGTGGAAGTACGCCTGCCAGTCGATGGCGTCGTCCTTGTCGCTCCACGCCATGTGCCAGACCGCGGCGCCGGGCAGGGTGACGGTCGGGTAGCCGGCGGCGCGGGCGCGCAGGCCGTACTCGGCATCGTCCCACTTGAGGAACAGCGGCAGCGGCTGGCCGATCTCCTCGGCGACCTGGCGCGGGATCACGCAGGTCCACCAGCCGTTGAAGTCGACGTCGATGCGCCGGTGCAACAGCTTGGAGTTGTCGCGGTCGCGCAGCGGGTACTTGGAGAAATCGTGGTCGTACTCGACGTTCGGGGCCGCCGTCCACATGAAGATGCTCCGGTCGACCACCTCGCCCATGACGTGCAGGTGCGAGCGCTCCTGGAGGTTGAGCATCTGCCCGCCGACCAGCACAGGAGACTTGGCGAACCGGGAGAAGGCCAGCGCGCGCAGGATCGAGTCGGGCTCGATCTCGATGTCGTCGTCCATGTAGACGATGTACTGGGCGTCGGTGGTCTTCAGCGCCTCGTACATGACCCGGCTGTAGCCGCCGGAGCCGCCGAGGTTGGGCTGGTCGTGGATGGCGAGGCGATCGCCGAGCACGGCGGCGGCCTCGGCGAAACCGGGCTCGTCGACGACCTTCTCGGTGCCCTGATCCGGGATGATGACGGCCTTGATCTTCTCCAGCACCAGCGGGTCGGAGCCGAGGGCGCCGAGGGTCTTCACCGCGTCGGTGGGCCGGTTGAAGGTGGGCATGCCGACCGCGATACTGCCGTCGCCCGGCGCCTCGACCGGGGCGTACCAGCCGCCGGAGAGCAGCGTGACCGCCGTGTCGGTGGTGATGTCGAACCAGATCCAGCCGCCGTCCTCGAACGGCGCCAGGTCGGTCTCGAACTCCACCGTCGTCGAGTCGGCGCCCGACGCGACCGCGAACTCGCTGCCCTGCACGTGGATTCTCGAGCCGTCGGCCTTGGAGCGGTACATGTCCACCCGGCCGTGTCCGGCCAGCTCCAGCCGCAGCACCACCGAGGTCAGCACGCTCCAGCGGCGCCAGTAGCTGGCGGGCAGCGCGTTGAAGTAGGTACAGAAGGAGACCTCGGACTCCGCGCCGATGGACAGCGAGGTGCGGGTGGTCGCGTGCGCGCGCTTGGCGTTGGTCGCCGATTCCTCCAGGTAGAGGGTGCGCACGTCGAGGGGCTCACCCGGCCGGGGCAGGATGATGCGCTGCAGCAGCGATTTCGCGCGGGTCTCGGTCGTCATGTCTTCCAACATCGGTGAAGAGGTCATTCTGCACTTTCCGCGTCCGTGCGGGACACCCGCACCCGGTCGGCTTCGATGAGCAGGGCTTCGCGAGTGTGGCTCACCTACGCCTCCTGATCCACGAGAGGCGCGCCCGACTCCAGGTGCGGTCGCAGCACATTGTCGAACATGCTCAGCGCGGCGCCGATGGCCATGTGCATGTCCAGGTACTGGTAGGTGCCGAGGCGGCCGCCGAAAAGCACCTTCGCCGAGGCGGTCTCCTGCTTGGCGCGCTCGCGGTAGGCGAGCAGCTTGGCGCGGTCCTCCGGCGTGTTGATCGGGTAGTACGGCTCGTCGCCGGTCTGCGCGAAGCGGGAGTACTCGCGCATGATCACCGTCTTGTCGGTGGGGTACTCGCGCTCGGGGTGGAAGTGGCGCGGCTCGATGATGCGGGTGTACGGCACGTCCGCGTCGTTGTAGTTCATCACCGAGGTGCCCTGGAAGTCACCGGATTCGAGCACTTCGGTCTCGAAGTCGATGGTGCGCCAGCCGAGTTCGCCCTCGCTGTAGTCGAAGTAGCGGTCCAGCGGGCCGGTGTAGACCACGGGGGCGTCGGGGCTCTGGGCGCGCACCTCGTCGCGCACCGCGAACCAGTCGGTGTCCAGCCGGACCTCGATGAGCTCGGAGGCGGCCATGTTCTCCAGCCACTTCGTGTACCCCTGGGTGGGCAGGCCCTCGAAGGTGTCGTTGAAGTAGCGGTTGTCGAAGTTGTAGCGCACCGGAAGGCGGGTGATGTTGCCCGCGGGCAGTTCCTTGGGATCGGTCTGCCACTGCTTGGCGGTGTAGTCGCGGACGAACGCCTCGTAGAGCGGGCGGCCGATCAGCGAGATGGCCTTCTCCTCGAGGTTCTGCGCGTCCTTGGTCTCGACCTCGGCGGCCTGCTCGGCGATCAGCGCGCGCGCCTCGTCGGGGGTGAAGTAGCGACCGAAGAACTGCGAGATCAGGCCGAGGCCCATCGGGAACTGGTAGGCCTGCCCCTTGTGCATCGCGAACACGCGGTGCTGGTAGCCGGTGAACTCGGTGAACTGGGTGACGTAGTCCCAGACCTTCTTGTTCGAGGTGTGGAACAGGTGCGCACCGTATTTGTGGATCTCGATCCCGGTTTCCGGTTCCGGCTCCGAGTAGGCATTGCCGCCGATGTGATAGCGGCGATCTAGCACCAGGACGCGTTTGCCCAGGATATTGGCGGCGCGTTCGGCAATGGTCAGCCCGAAGAAGCCGGAGCCGACGACGATCAGATCGAACTGTGCGGAGGGGTTGGCGGAGTTACCGGGGGACGATGCGACGGTCACGGGAGCCCAGCGTATCGGAAGTCGGTCCGCGGTCAGGGGGGAAGGCGGCCGGGGACCGCCCTGGTGCGCGCCGACGGCACCTGCACCCCGCTGGCCGAGCTCACCACCGCCGCGCTCGTCGAACGCACCAGGACCTACCTCGACACCGCCGACCTGCCGCTCGACCGGCCCGTCATGCACGCCGCCGACGCCGTGCGGTCGTTCCTGAACGAGAACCGGGTCGCCGAACTGGCGCTGCCGCGTCGCACCGAGGAGCTCGGCCCGCTGGTGCACGCCATCGACTACGGGCCGCCGACCTTCCTCACCAACCTCGGCTTCAGCGTCTACGAGGGCCGCGCGCTGAACACCGTGCCGCTCGCCGAGGTGCGCGTCGATCACGCGTTCGACCTGGCCACCCTCACCTTCGACGTCACAAGCCTGCTGCTCACCGCGGGCAACATGACCCTCGGCTTCACCGGCGTGGCCTCCAGCGTGACCACACCGCTCTCGATCATCCAAACGCTGGCCTTCTCCCCTGCCACGTACGGCGCGCCGATCCTCAAAGGGAGTCATGCAGTCCATGTGCGCCGCCTGAGCGGTCTCTTCGCGGACTCCTCGCAGAAGTTGCGGCCGCTGCGAGGAGTAGCGAAGGACTGCAAGATCAGGACGGGAAGCCGACATCGAGTTCGTCGTGGGTGCGCTCGGTGTACATGCGCCAGTAGTGTTCGCCCAGTTCGGCGTTGGTCATGCGCGGGATTTCGACGCCGGGCGGCGCGAGCTCGGGGTTTTCCGCGAGGAGACGTTCGGCCTTGCTGTCGCCGATCAGCGCGCCGATGTTGAGCAGGCCGACGTAGACGCCGGTGCCGCGCAGCTCGGCGTGCAGCTGACGGATGTAGGTGCGCTGCGCGGCGAGGGCGACGCCGAAGTTGGCCAGGTAGGGCAGCAGGTGGTGTTCGGAGGAGCCCGAGGAGAACAGCAGCGTGCCTTCGCCGCGCTCGAGCATCGCGGGGAGCAGCGCGCGGTGCCGACGCCCCCGCCGCACACCCCCTCCCGGTCCCCCCGATCACCGAAGCCCAACTGATGCGGGCACTTCGGAAGTAGCGGGCTCCTCCTCCGTCGGCAGAATCACTCGCTACCGCAATCCGGTAGCGAGTGATTGCGAAACCACGCGGCCATCCTCGCATCGGCGGTCGGGTTGAAGTCGACCGTGCACGGTGGCGCGCCGTTTCAGTGGCTCAGCCGTTCAAGCGGATGATCGAAAAGTACGCGCCCTGTGGGTCTCCCAGCACTGCGAAGCGTCCGACCGGGATGTCGGTCGGGGGAACCGAGACCGTCCCGCCCAGCTGGGATGTTCGGTTCGCGGACGCGTCGCAATCGGACACCGCGAAATAGACCATCCAATGCGGCGGTACTTCGGCGGGCCACTGCTCGTTCATCTCGACCATGCCCGCGATGGACCGGCCACCGACCTTCCATTCGGTGTAGGTGGTATCGCCGAACTCGCTTGTCTCGCCCTCCCAACCGAACACCTCGCCGTAAAAGGACTTGGCGGCAGAGATATCGCGGCAGTTGAGTTCACTCCAGCAGTAGGTGTTCGGTTCGTTCACGTACCCCGCGCCTTGGAACGCGCGCGGCTGCCAGACACTGATCATCGCGCCGAGCGGGTCGGCGAAGACAGCCATCCGGCCCTGATCTGGGATGTCCGTGGGCTCCATGACGACCTGCCCACCCGCGGATTGCACAGCTTTGGCGGTAGCGTCGGCGTCGGTGACGCTGACGTAGCTGTTCCACGCGGGCGGCTGCGCCTCCGCCGATGTCGGCATCGCGGCGGAGACCTCGTGGCCTTCGGCGCCCTCCAGCGTGAACATGGTGTAGCCGCCGTACTGCGGATCCGGCGAGGTTTGTGCGTGCCAGCCGAACAAGTCTCCGTAGAAGGCTTTGGCGGCTTCCAGGTCGGTCGTGGCGAGATCGACCCAGCAAGGTACCCCTGGTTCGTACGAGCTCAACTGCGGCATGACGCGGCTCCTCTCGAGGATCGACGGTGACCGACTCCCGGCCGACGGAATCGGCACCGCAAAGCCTACGTATCCCGCGGGCCGTCATTGGGTAATCCGGAACCCGCGTCGTTCGATCGTCCGGCGATCCACTCGGGAATCGCTCGATGACCGAATCCGGTTCGCGCTCAGTAGTACGGGTACGGCGGGTGGCCGTAGGGCGGATACGCGGGCGGGTAGGCCGGTTGGCGGCGGGCGGCGATCCATCGGCCCGTGGGGCTGGCGACGGCGAGGCCGAAGATGGTGGCGGACAGGACGAGTGGCAGTCCGCCCGCGATGCCGCCGAGGGCGACCAGCACGAGCGCGCCGAGCAGGGCGATCGAGGACATCCCGATGACGATGACGCGCCCCGCCGTCTGCCGCATGAACAGCAGCAGCGCACCGAGCAGCCAGAGCAGCGCCACCAGCGCGCCGACACCGATGCCGATGAACGCGGCGGGCTCCACGTCGTTGCTCGCATCGAGCGCCTCGACGAGGCCGATGGCCACGCCGACCATGCCGAGCAGGCCGACGAGCGTCGACAGCACCCCGGCCGTGATCGCGGTGCCGCCGCTGGGCGCGGGCGGCGGAAAGCCGTACCCCGGTGGGCCGTACGGATAGTTCATTGGGCTTCCCCTCCCCGAAGGCTTGCGACGCCCTCTCAGCCGTGAACTCTACCGCTCCAACGCTGGGATGCTCGACCGCAATTCAGCCCACCGAACACCGCCGCGACGTTGGGCGGTTGTCGCCTCACGTCACGACCACGCGCCGCGACCCCGCAGTCACGATCACCGAAATCGACGCTGCGGGTGGTATATCCACTGCCGCAGAAAGACCGTGGGGCAAGCTCAATCAGAGCGACGCGCCGACAGCGCGGCGAGGACCGAAATGGTCACTGGCAGCGCGAGACCCGTGAGATTCGCCAGCCACTCGCCGTGCACCATCGCCGTCACGGTGCCGACCAGGCCCGCGGTCGACGTGGCGATGTCCACCGCGACACCGCCTTGCTCGGCCCAGTGGATGCCGTACTCGGATTCGTAGCCGAACAGCGCGGCGATCAGTCCCGCGATGCCGACGACCGTCCACACGCCCGCGGCGACGAGCACCGTGAAGCGCCCGTCCTCGTCGCCGCGGATGATCAGAACCGCGCCGTAGCCGAGCGCGAAGGCCAGCAGCAGCGCGCCGAGTGCGGTCGAGACCGCGAGCGAGTTGTCGTAGTGCCCCGGGTCGCCGAAGAAGCCGAAGGCGAGTACGAGCAGCCCGACCAGGTTCGCCGCCGCGCCGATCGCGGCGAACAGCGCGACCGCGGTCGCGAGCGTCCCGGGCTCAGCCTGCCGAGTGCCCGAACTCTCCTGGCTGTAGAGCATGCGTGTACGTCCCTCCGAGTCGATCGGTCGAACCCATAAATTATGCGCACGGATTGCCCCGCGCGCGCCGATCGGTCAGCGCGGCGCCCCGCCCGCCGCGATCCACTCCCGTGTCGCGTCGAGAGAAGCCAGAGTCAGGATCGCGACCTGGAAGAACCCGCGAATCAGCGCGTCCCGTTGACCGCTCCCCGGACCGAAACCCGCGGCCACGAAACCGGCCAGCGCGAGCAGCGCAGCCACCCCGATCATGATGATCCGCCCGGCCGTCGACTCTTCCGACCGGCTTCCTGCTCGTGCACGCGCCATTCCTCCCGCTTCGAGCGAACCCATGATCATGCACGCGAAAGCGCCCGCACGCGAATCCGCGTGCGGGCGCTGGCTTTACACCTGGTCGGTGCACGCCGCCGGGCAGAGTTCGTCGGCGAGCTCGTGCCCGGCGGGAGCGGAGGCGAAGGTACGCCTACCGCAGGTTGGCCTCCGCGTAGACCTTCATCGCGTCGCGCACGAACGCGGCGGTGCCCGCGGCGTGCACGTCGTAGTTGACTGCGAATCGCGGGTCGTCGACGTACAACTGGCCGATTCCGATGAAGGCGTCGGCCGTCACCGGCTTGCCACCCCAGCCGTCGCCGATCCAGGCGCGGTGCCGGGCGGTGATGGCTTGGACCTCGTCGCTGTCCACCGGAAGCCCGGCGGCGTGCGCGCGACCGAAGTCGGCGGCGATGTCCAGCTGGGTCTGCTGGAAGTCCTGCTTCTGCTGATCGCTGAGCGAACGCCACCAGCGGTCACTGCTGTCGTAGGCTTCCTTGCCCCAGCGTTCGATGACCTCGTCCTTGTATTGCGTGTGGTCGAACCCGTCGAAAACCTCTGCTGCCATGAGTTTTTCACCTCTTTCCGTCTTTTGCAGCGTGGTGTGCACCGAGTCGATCTGGCGTCGGATCCGATCCTGTTCCTGCCGAAGCAGGTCCAGGTGCGTACGCAGTGCGGCGGCGGTGTCCTGTTCGCCCGCGAGTACGTCGGCGATGACCGGGAGGCCGAGGCCGAGTTCCCGCAGCAGCAGGATGCGTTGCAGCCGCACGAGGGAGTCCTGGTCGTAGTAGCGGTACCCGTTGGCGCCGATCCGGCTGGGCGGCAACAGCCCGAGCTGCCCGTAGTGGCGCAGCGTGCGGCTGGTGGTACCGGCCGCCTTCGCCAGATCCTGGATGGACCATTCACCGGTCCGGGTGCCCGCGGTCACGACCGGGCGCTCCTTCCTTTTCTCGTCGGTGAACCCAGTCTGCAAGTTGACGCTACGTCAAGGTCAACCCGCTTTTGCGCTGGTTCTTCGCCCCCGCCCCCACCAGCATGCGCGCCGCATCCGTGGGCCGCTCCCTATTTTCGAGCTCGGCGCCCCCGCCGACCGCTTCGGCCTCATCGACCTTCTCGACTTCGCCGACCTTCGGCCGCGCGGTGGTCTGCCCGAGCAACGTGCCGCCCAGCGCGATCACCATGCCGAGCACCTGCAACGGAGTCAGCGCCTGCCCCAAGGCGACCCAGCCGATGACCGCCGCCGACACCGGGCTGAGCAGTCCGAGGAACGCGACCGACGTGGCGGGCACCTTCGCGATACCGCGGAACCACAACCAGTAGGCCAGCGCGGTGCCGATCACGCCCAGGTAGAGGTAGCCGCCGACGGCTTGGGCATCCAGCGCGGGCGGTGCGCCCTCGATCAGCGCGGCGAGCGGGAGGATGAACAGGCCGCCCGCGGTGAGCTGCCAGCCCGTCATGGCCAGCGGGCCGACGCCGTCGGGTCGCCCCCACTTCTTCGTCAGCACCGTGCCGAGCGCCATCGATCCCGCGCCCGCCAGTCCGGCGAACACGCCGACGGTGTCGAGCTGAGCGGTGGCCCGTAGCACCACGAGCGAGACGCCGAACACGCCGATCACTCCGGCGAGAACCTTACGGCCGGTGGGCCTTTCGTTCAGCACTCCGGCGGCGAAGAGCAGCGCGAACATCGGCGCGACCGCGCCGAGGACGCCCGCGACGCCGCCGGGCAGCCGGTAAGCGGCGAGGAACAGCAGCGGGAAGAACGCGCCGATATTGAGCACACCGAGCGCCGCGGCGCGGCCGATCCACAGACCTTTCGGCAACGTGCGAGTGAGCGCGAGCAGCACGAGCCCGGCGGGCAGCGCGCGCATCAGCGCGGTGAACAGCGGCCGGTCCGGCGGCAGGAACTCGGTGGTGACGGCGTAGGTGGACCCCCACACGATCGGCGTGAGGGCGGTGAGCGCGAGGGTGCCCGCGTAGGGGTTCCGTGCCGCGGTGGTGATGGACATGTCGGTCGCTCCTCATTGATAATCTCAACGTTGAAATATCTACTCCAAGCGGTGTCTCATCGTCAAGTAGATGAATGTTGAGATTCTTAGAACAGAGAGGAGTCCGCGATGGGCGACGCCGTCGACCTGATCACGGAGCACTGGCGCCGCGAGCGTCCGGACGTGGACGTCTCGCCGATGCACGTCATCGGCCGGATCACCCGCTTGTCCCGGGTGCTCGAGCAGGACCTGAAGCGCTTCTTCGCCGGACACGGCCTGGAGTTCTGGGAGTTCGACGTGCTCGCGACCCTGCGCCGCTCCGGCGGCGCGAAAGGGCTCACCGCGGGCGCGCTGAACCGGGCCGCGATGGTCACCTCCGGCGCCATCACCAACCGCATCGACCGATTGGCGGCCAAAGGCCTGGTCGAAAGGGTGCCGAGCGCCGAGGACCGACGCTCCATCCGCGTCCGCCTCACCGCCGAGGGCAGGAACCTCGTCGACGAGCTACTGCCGCTGCACGTCGCCAACGAACAGCGCCTGCTCGAGGCCCTCGGCGCCGAGGACCGCGAAGAACTGAGCGCCCTGCTGCGCCGACTGGCCGAATCGTTGGGCGACACCAAACTGGACTGACAGCACACGAGCCGGAAACCCTTGCGGCGCTCCGCCGATCAGCGGCGCCCGAACACCTCCTCGAGCGACGGTATGGCGAACCCCGGGTTCGGCGCCTGCTCATGCGGCACACCCGACGGCGCAGGCGCACCGGTCGCCGGGCCGCTTCCCGCCGCGGTACCCGCCGACGCCGCGGCACCGGGCAGCGCTCCGCCACCGCCCGACGCCCCCGCACCGGGCGCAACCCGCTCACCGGGCTGCACACCGCCACCCACAGACGCCGCCGCACCGGGCGCAACCTGTCCACCGGGCTGCACACCGCCACCCACAGACGCACCCGCACCGGGCGCAACCCGCTCACCGGGCTGCACACCGCCACCCACAGACGCCCCTACACCGGGCAGCGCGTGTCCGCCGGGCAGAACCTCCCGACCCGAGGGCACCGCAGCCCCCGAAGCCGGCGCGGAGTTCGACCCCGGCGTCCCACCAGGCCGCTCCGGCGAACCCGTCGGCGCGGCCCCCACGCCGCCCGGATCGGGTACGAGCTGCAACAGCGTCGTGAAGTCCACCACCTGCGCACCGAGCGTCGGCGTGACGATGATGACGCCGTTGGTGAACATCCGGTAGGTGCCCGCCCGCTGCGGCAGCAGCATCTCCGGCCCGAGCGGCGCGCCCAGCGAGCCCGCCTCGCCGCCGCGGCGCTGATATTCGAGGTCGATCGGCGACTGCGTGGTCGCGGCACGTGTGCGCGGATCCGGCCGCGGGTCCGTCGGCGGACGACCCACCGAGAGTTCGGCGGGCGTGGGGCCCACGTCGAAGGCGTAGATGTCGGCGGGTTCGCCGCCGTCCGGCGCGGAGGAATACTCCGAACGCAGGATGCGACCGTCGCGCAGCAGCACGGTGCCCGCGGTGGACGCGATGGTCGCGGCGGTGCGCGGATCTTCCTTCACCGTCCCGGGATACACCTGGCAGTCGGTGGTGTCGCAAGTCTGCGCGTACGGATACCTGCGCTCGGCGAGCACATACGACCGGGCCGCGATGGCCTGCGCGCGCAGCGCCTCACCCGCGCCCTTGTCGACCCAGTTCGCCTGGACTTCGGCCGGAACGACGCCGAGCAGGTAGTCCTCCACGTCGACGCGGTTGATCGTGCGCGGCTCCCCGTTCTCGGTGGCGAGGCCGAGCGAGCCGCGGTAGGCGGTTCCGCCGCACAAGGTGAGATGTTCGGACGCGGGCCGGTTCGGCTTGGGGTCGAGGGGATAGATCCACGGATCGGAAGTGACTGTCTGCCAGAGGACTTCGCCGTCGCATCCGACGGTGACGACCACGTTCGCGCCGCCGTCCGGCAGCGGAGTGAGGTGAGCGACCTGGCCCGCCGCCACTTCCCGGCCCGCCACCCGGAATCCGGCTTCGGCGTAGGCGTCGAGGGTGGAACCGTCCTGTTCCACGAGCCGCACGGCCAGGTTGGTCGGCGGGCTGGTCCCGAGTGTCGCGCCCGGGTAGTAGTGCTCGAGTATGCGTTCGGCGAGCCAACCCTGCTGGGCGCTGTCGAAGGCGCCGACCTGGCTCATGCCCCGGCCGTGGCCGGCAAGCGGCCGGATGGGCGTGTCGCCCGGCCAGCCCCAGAGCGCGACGGCAGTGCCCGCCAGGACGGCGGCGCATCCGGTGACAAGCACGGGCCGCGCCGATATCGGGGCGGGCCGCATTCTGTTCCGCACTCTGAAGCGCCTGGTGTGCTGCGCTCTTTCGATCCCCCACGCGCTCGGACGGTGCTGCTGGCTGCGTCGCATTCGAATCTCCCACGGTTCCAGGACCGGATCAGTCGGATACCTGTCGGCATGTCGTTCCGTCCGGTCGCATTCCGAGAGCTACATTCGAGCAATTACGTGATCCTAACTCTCAACAAAAGGTTTAGAGATGTGACAGATGTGAACTAGTGTGATTGTTGATGCATCAGGAAGCAAACCTGATTTCCGCACCTGATCACCGGTTCGACCTGATTGGAGATGCTCGTGCCGTACCGCAAACCGAAACGTTCGTACGTGCTCCCCATGGTGACCACGCTTGCGGTAGCGGCTCCGCTCGCGACACTCATGCAGGGCGATTCGACCGACTACCGCTCGGCCAACGAGACCGAGCTGGCCGCGGTGCCCGCGCGTCTGGCCGAAGTGCTGCTCGCGCAGACTCCCGAGATCACCCTCCCGCTGCGCGAACTCACCGGCCTCGACCTCCCCGACCTGCGACTATCCGACTTGCGGACGCTGCCGATCCCGCGCTCCATCCCGATACCGGATGGCCTGCCGCTGCCGCCGGGCGTCCAGCTGCCGAAGGAGATCCCGCTCCCCCGGCTGGCCCCGGGCCAGGCCGCGCCCGGCTTCACGGCGCCGACCACCAGCCCCGCGGTACCGGGCCAATCCATGCAGGCCATCCCCGGACAACCCGCCTCCGGTCCCGCCGCCGCGGGCCCCGCGCATCCTCTGCCAGTACAAACCGTCCCCAAACCCATCCCAGGCCAGTCCATTCCCGCCCCCGCGACGCCGAGCCCGGTGCCCAAGCCAGCCGCTCGCTTCATCTCCGACCCGGCGGCCCTGCCGGAGGGAACCACCCCCGACACGCCCGCACTGGCCCCCGGCGCACTCCCGCACGAGCTCCTCGACCAGGTAGGCGCGCAGGTCAAGGAGCTGTCGCGGGAGACGCCGTTCAGCGTCGTCGCCCTCACCGCGCGCGATCTCGCCGACACGCGCGCCATGGTGCGTGCCCGCCAACCGGACGGCACCTGGGGCCCTTGGTACGAGTCCGAACCGATCGACACCCGGCGCGACGACCGCACACCGGCCGGTGGCACCGCAGGCACCGAGCCGATCTACGTCGGGAACACCAACGCGGTCCAGATTCTGGTCACCCGCAAATCCACTGCTACGGAACCGCAAACTCCTAGTACCGCACCGGCATCCGGTCCGCTGCAACCCGTGCCCGCCGCCGCGCCGCACACCGGCGATCCGGCCCAGTTCACCCCGCCGTCGCTCACCGCGGTCCTGATCGATCCCGGCCGCGGCGCGATCGACGGCGCGCTCACCGACGTCGCAGGCGCGCTGCCCGGCGGCGGACCGCACGTGATCACCCGATCGCAGTGGGGCGCGGACGAATCCATTCGCTGCGACGAACCCACCTACGACGACAGCCTCGGCGGCGTCACCGTGCACCACACGGCGGGCCGCAACGACTACAGCAAGGCCGAATCGGCGGGCATCGTCCGCGCGATCTACACCTATCACGCCCAAACCCTCGGCTGGTGCGACATCGGGTACAACGCCCTCGTCGACAAGTACGGCCAGATCTTCGAGGGGCGCTACGGCGGGCTGGACCGCCCGGTGCAGGGCGCACACGCGGGCGGGTTCAACGAGAACACCGCGGGCGTGGCCTTGATGGGCAATCACGAGTCCGAGTCGCCGTCGGACCAGGCGGTGACCGCCGTCGGCAAGTTCATCGGCTGGCGGACCAGGCTCGCGGGCCTGGATCCCAAGGGCCACACCACGATGTACTCCGAGGGCACCGAATACACCCCGTACGCCCAAGGCGAGGCCGTCGACCTGCCGATCGTGTTCGCGCACCGCGACGTCGGCAACACCACCTGCCCCGGCGACGCCGCCTACGACCTGATGGACCGGATTCGCGATATCGCCGCGGGCGCGGCGGGCGGCCCCGCGCCGCAACAGAATCCGCGGCTGCCGCAGCTGCCGGAGCGCACCGAGTCCGATCTGGCGACGCTCGCCGCGCTGACGGCACGGCTGCTGAGCTTGGTGGACGAGAACATCATCGCCAAGCACTACTCGGCCAAGGGCGGTCCGGACGGTCCGCTGGGCCAGGCGATGTCCGAGCCGATGCCCGCCGCGCAGGGCCAGCAGTACGCCAAGTTCGCCAACGGCTACGTCTACACGACGCCCGACAACCGCGTCATCGAGGTGACGGGCGTGATCCTGGAGCGCTTCCTTCAGCTCGGCGCCGACTTGGGCATGCTCGGTCTGCCGCTCGCCGACGCCTACCTGGTGCCGGACGGCCTCAGGTCGGACTTCCAGTACGGCTCGCTGATCCTCAACAAGATCACGGGGATCGTCACGACGGTCTGGCGGACCTACAACCAGATCTACCAGCAGGAGTCGCGCCGTAACCAGGGCGACGCGGTCGCCGCGCCGGTTCCGCCCGGACCGGCTCCCGTACCGGCCGCAGCGCCTGCCGTTCCCACCGAGCCGGTGACTTCGGAGGAGACGCAGGCGGACGACGTCGCTCCGGATCCAGCGCCGGTCGGCTGAAAGTCGTTCAGACCCACCAGCGTTCGAGCACCTGTGCGACACCGTCGTCGGCGTTGGTCGCGGTCACCTCGTCGGCCGCGGCCAACGCCTCCGGGTGCGCGTTGGCCATGGCGACGCCGTGCCCGGCCATTTCCAGCATCGGAACGTCGTTGGGCATGTCGCCGAAGGCGATGATCGCCGAGTGCTGCACCCCGAGCCGCTGCGCGACGGTGGCCAGCCCGGACGCCTTGGTGACGCCGGGCGCGGACAGCTCGATCAAACCGTGGTCGGTGGAGTAGGTGATGTCGGCGCGATCGCCGATGAGCGGTGCGAGCACCGCACGCATGTCGCCGCTGAGCGCACCGCGCAACCGAATGAGCATCTTGATCGCGGGCGCATCGATCACCTCGTGCCGGGCGACCGCCGTGTCGTCGGGGTTCAGCCAGGCGTGCTCGTACTCGGGCGAGCTGACGAACTGCGGCGTCGCGGCGTCGTGCGCGCTGGCGCCGACGCGTTCGGCGGCCAGACCGCAGCCGGGTAGCGCGCGCTCGGCCAGGTCGGCGATCCAGCTCAGCGTCTCGACGTCCACCGTCCGGCTCGCGAGCACCTTGTCCGCGGCGCTGTCGTAGATCACCGCCCCGTTGCCGCAGACGCACAGCGGCGCGAAGCCGAGGCCGTCGACCACAGGTTCGATCCAGCGCGGCGGCCTGCCCGTGGCCAGCACGAACGGCACCCCGTCGGCGATCAGGGCGGCGACCGCGGCCTTGGTGCGGCCGGTCACTCGTTCGTCGTGATCGATCAGGGTGCCGTCCACATCGGTGGCCACCATCTTCGGTTTGGGCAGGTGCAGGCGCGTCACCTCTTCCATCCTGCCGGAAAACCGTCGCGGGGCGGTCGCGAGCGGTACGGGTCCGCTGGACATGCCCGGGCAGATGTGTGGCACGCGCGTTCGCGGCGTCGTCCTTATGATCAGGGGCTAACACTCGAACACCGGCCCGGCCGGCCGGAGAACCAGAGGACTGATGACCGGCTTCCTGCTACGACGCGCGCTCAATTATGTCGTGCTGTTGCTGCTGGCTTCGTTCCTGACGTTCAGCCTCGCGTCGCTGACATTTCGGCCGCTGGACAGTCTCGAACAGCGCAACCCCCGCCCGCCGCAGGCGGTGATCGATGCCAAGGCCGAGGAATTGCACCTCGACGATCCGATTCCGGAGCGCTATATCACCTGGCTGAAGGGCATCCCCAGCGGCGATTTCGGCACCACCCTTGCGGGCCAGCCGGTGAGCGAGGAATTGCCGCGCCGGGTCGCGGTGAGCCTGCGGCTGTTGATCGTCGGTTCGATCGTCGGCACGGTGCTCGGTGTGCTGATCGGCGCGGCAGGCGCGATTAGGCAATACAAATTCAGCGATTACTTCACGACCGTCGTCTCGCTGTTGATTCTCAGTACCCCGATATTCCTGCTGGCCACGCTGCTGAAATACGGGGCGCTGGAGATCAATTCGGCGACCGGCTCGCAGATATTCCTCTACACCGGCGAGACGTCGGCCAGCGCCATCGAGGGGTTCTGGCCGCAGCTGGTCGACCGGCTCCAGCACCTGGTGCTGCCGACCGCGGCGCTCGCGCTCGGCGGCATGGCGGGCTACAGCCGCTACCAGCGCAACGCGATGCTCGACGTGCTGCAGAGCGATTTCATCCGCACCGCCCGCGCCAAGGGCCTGACCAGGAACAAGGCGCTCTACAAGCACGGACTGCGCACCGCGCTCATCCCGATGGCCACGCTGTTCGCCTACAGCCTCGGCGGCCTGATCACCGGCGCGACGTTCACCGAGAAGATCTTCGGCTGGCATGGCGTCGGCGAGTGGCTGGTCGATTCGATCAACGCCCAAGACCTCTACGTGGTGGTGACGGTGACCGCGTTCGCCGGTCTCGTCGTGCTGGTGTCGGGCCTGCTCTCCGACATCGTCTACGCGATTCTCGACCCCAGGGTGCGTGTGGGATGACCACTGATCGAATCGGCCCCGCGAATCCCGTCAGGGGGGCAGCAGCATGACCGAAGCCGAGATCATCGTCCAAGGCGCGCCCGAAGTCGCCGCGGCTGGGCGGCGCAAGCTGGTGCTGCGGCGTTTCCTGCGCAACAAGCCCGCGATCGCCGGGGCCGTGGTGCTGGTGCTGCTGTTCGTCGCGAGTTTCGCGCTGCCGCCCTTCCTGCCGTACGACTACCAGCAGATGGACTACACCGCGCTGCTGAAACCGCCCAGCGCCGACCATCCCTTCGGCACCACCCAGATCGGCCAGGACGTGCTCGCGCAGACCCTGCGTGGCTTGCAGAAATCGCTGATCATCGGCCTGTGCGTGGCGCTCATCTCGACCACCATCGCGGCGACCACGGGCGCGCTCGCCGGGCTGCTCGGCGGCTGGACCGACCGGGCCATCATGTGGTTCGTCGACCTGCTGCTCGTGGTGCCCAGCTTCATCATCATCGCGCTGTTCGCACCGCGCACGAAGGGCAGCGGTTCGATCGCGCTGCTGATCGTGCTGCTCGCGGTGTTCGGCTGGATGATCAGCGCGCGCATCGTGCGCGGTCTGACGCTGAGCCTGCGTGATCGCGAATTCGTCAAGGCCGCACGGTATATGGGCGCGCCGACGCGGACCGTCATCGTCAGCCACATCGTGCCCAACATCGCGTCGATCCTGATCATCGACACCACGCTCACCGTCGGCGCGGCGATCATGGCCGAGACCGGCCTGAGCTTCCTCGGTTTCGGCGTGCAGCCGCCCGATGTCTCGCTCGGCTCGCTGATCGCGGCGGGCACCAAGTCCGCGCTGACCTACCCGTGGCTGTTCCTGTTCTCCGGCGGCCTGCTGATCACCACCGTGCTGTGCGCGAACCTGGTCGGTGACGGCTTGCGCGACGCGTTCGACCCGAGCGCCAAGCGGGCTCGGGCGCGCAAGAAGGCAAAGAAGGCTGACGCATGACCGCCAATTCCACCGCGCCCCTCTTGGAAGTCGCCGATCTGCGGGTCTCCTTCCCCAGCGAGGAGGGCCGCATCGACGCCGTGCGCGGGGTGACCTACAGCGTCGCCGACGGCGAGGTGCTCGCCATCGTCGGCGAATCGGGTTCGGGCAAGTCGGTGTCGTCGCTGGCGGTGATGGGTTTGCTGCCCGAGCAGGCCCGGGTCAACGGGTCCATCCGGCTGCGCGGGCGGGAGCTGCTCGGCTTGGGCGATCGGGAGATGTCGCGATTGCGCGGCAGCTCGATCAGCATGGTGTTCCAGGACCCGCTCTCCGCGCTGACCCCGGTGTACCGGGTAGGCGATCAGATCGCCGAGGCGCTGCTCGCGCACGGCGCGCATAGCAGGAAGGAAGCCGCCGAGAAGGCGGTCGAGCTGCTGGAACTGGTCGGCATCGATGACGCGAAGACGCGCGCCAAGGCTTTCCCGCACGAGTTCTCCGGCGGTATGCGCCAGCGCGTGGTGATCGCGATGGCCATCGCCAACGATCCGGCGCTGATCATCTGCGACGAGCCGACCACCGCGCTGGACGTCACCGTGCAGAAGCAGATCCTGAATCTGCTGCGCAAGGCGCGCGACATCACCGGCGCGGGCGTCATCATGATCACCCACGACATGGGTATCGCCGCGACGCTGGCCGACCGGGTCGCGGTGATGTACGCGGGTCGCATCGTCGAAACCGCGACGGCGAGCGAACTGTTCAACGCGCCGCGGATGCCGTATACGGTCGGGCTGCTCGGCTCGATCCCGCGCATGGACGGTCCCGCGCGCAGGCCGCTCATCCCGATCGTCGGCGCGCCGCCCGCCATGCACGCGCTGCCGCCGGGCTGCTCGTTCGCGCCGCGCTGCCCGATCTCGATCGAGCAGTGCCGCGCCGCCGAGCCGCCGCTGGAGAGGACCGAACCCGGCCACGCCGCCGCCTGCATCCGTACCGGAGAGGTCGGCACGGACGGGCTGTTCGAGGCCTACCGTTCCGAGATCGAGGAGCCGAAGGCCGAGTCCGAGACCGGCAAGGGCGTGGTGCTTCGGGTCACCGACCTGGTCAAGACCTTCCCGATCACCTCGGGCGTGGTGTTCCAGCGCCGCAAGGGCGAGGTGCGCGCGGTCGACGGCATCAGCTTCGAGGTGCTCGCCGGACGAACGCTGGCGCTGGTCGGCGAGTCGGGTTCCGGAAAATCCACCACGCTCACCCAGATTCTCGACCTGGTGCAGCCGCAGTCGGGCACCATCGAGATCATGGGCCGCGACGTGTCCACCCTGACCAAGGCCGAGCGGCGCGAGATCCGGCGCACGATGCAGATCGTCTTCCAGGATCCGACCGCATCGCTGGACCCGCGCCTGCCGATCTTCGACGCGCTGGCCCAACCGCTGCGCATCGACGGCCGCTCGCGCGCCGAGATCGCCCGCCGCGTGCCGGAACTGCTCGAGCAGGTCGGCCTGCGTCCCGAACACGCCGACCGCTACCCGGCGGATTTCTCGGGCGGCCAGAAGCAGCGCATCAGCATCGCGCGCGCCCTCGCACTGGACCCCGAACTGCTCGTGCTCGACGAGCCGGTGTCCTCGCTGGACGTCTCCATCCAGGCCGGTGTGCTGAACCTGCTGCGCGATCTACAGACCGAGCGCGGGCTGTCGTATCTGTTCGTCTCGCACGATCTGTCGGTGGTGCGCAACCTGGCCCATCACATCGCGGTGATGTACCGAGGCAAGATCGTCGAATCCGGCCCGGCCGAGCAGATTTTCGCCAGCCCTTCGCACGAGTACACCCGCAGGCTGATCGACGCGGTACCCATGCCGGTGGTCGGCGGATAGTCAGGAGGGCAGCATGCGGATCCGTTCGAGGGGAATGCGCTGGGTCGCGGGCGCGGTGGCGGTCGGGCTGATCGCCGCCGGGTGCGGCGCGGGCGACGACGACTCGGCCGCAGGCCTGTCCGACGCGCTGGGCACCACCAGCGACATCAATCCCACACCCCGCGAGGAGGTCCGCGAGGGAGGCAACCTCCGGCTGGCGACCACCGCGTATCCGGCGAACTGGAACACCCTGTCCAACGACGGGAACGAGGCCGACATCGCCGATATCGAGCGCCCGATGATGCCGCGCGCGTTCGACACCGATGCCGCGGGCGAACTGTCGATCAACCACGACTATTTCACCGACGTCGCGCTGACCGGCACCGATCCGCAACAGGTCACCTACACCATCAACCCGAAGGCCGTCTGGTCCGACGGCGCCCCGATCACCTGGGAGGACATCCGTTTCCAGGCGAACGCGCTGAGCGGCAAGGACAAGCGGTTCCTGATCGCCATCACCAACGGTTTCGAGTTCGTGGAGAAGGTCGAGCGCGGCGTCGACGACCGCCAGGCCGTCCTCACGTTCAACCACCCCTACGCCGAATGGCGCGGCCAGTTCGCGGGCAACGCCGCGCTGTTCCCGAAATCGGTGACGCAGGATCCCGATGCGTTCAACCACAGCCTGGCCGATGCGATGGGACCGTCGGCGGGGCCCTTCCAGGTGCAGTCCACCGACCGTGGGCAGGGCCGGATCATCTTGGGCCGCAACCCCAACTGGTGGGGCGAGCGTCCCAAGCTGGACACCATCACCTACTCGGTGCTCGATCGCAGCGCCTGGGTCGCCGCGCTGCAGAACAACGAGATCGACGCGGTGGTGCTCAATTCCATCGACGACGTGAAGAACGTGCGGGGCACCGGCGGCCTCGAGGTCCGCAGGGCGCCGGGCAACCGCTGGCGGCACATCACCTTCAACGGCGCGCCCGGCTCGATCCTCGCCGATCCCGCGGTGCGCGTAGCCATTTCGAAGGCGATCGATCGCCAGGGCATCGCCACTGCCATCCAGAACGGCCTGGTGGAGAACCCGAAGCCGCTCAACAACCACGTCTACCTGCAAGGACAGCGTGGCTATCAGGACAACAGCCTGCCGTTCGATCCCGCCGCGGCGGCGCGCGAACTCGACGCGCTCGGCTGGAAGCTCAACGGCGACGTCCGCGAGAAGGACGGCCGCAAGCTGATCATCCGCGATGTGATGTACAACGACGCGCTGTGGGTGCAGATCGCGCAGATCATCCAGCAGAATCTGGCGCAGATCGGCGTCGGGCTCGTCATCGACACCAAACCGGGCGCGGGCTACTTCACCGACGTCATCCAGCCGGGTGATTTCGACGCCGCCCAGTTCGTGTTCCAGGGCGACGCCTTCCCGCTCAGCAGCATTCGGCAGATCTACTACTACGACCCCAACGACTTGCAGGGCAACTTCGGCCGCATCGGCTCGCCGGAACTGAACGCGCTCATCGAGCGCACCCTGCGCGAGCTGGATCCCGCGAAGGCCTTCGAGCTGGCCAACGAGGTGGACCGCAAAGTGTTCGAAGAGGGGCACTCGCTGCCGCTCACCCAGTCGGACGGCAGCTGGGGCGTACGCGCCGAAGTGGCCAACTTCGGCTCTCCCGGCCTGGCGTCCTACGACTACACCAAGATCGGATTCGTGAAATGACCGCAGCCCTCTCTTCTCGTCGTCGGCTCGGCCTCGGGGTCGCCGCGCCCGCGCTGGCCGTCGCGCTGCTGCTGGCGGGCTGTGGCGCGGACGCCTCCGTGCAGTCCGGCTCGAGCTCGATCGGCACCAGCAACGACATCAATCCCCGCGATCCCGGCGAGTTGCGCGACGGCGGCAATCTGCGCCTGGCGCTGACCAGCTTCCCGGAGACCTTCAACTCCTCGCACGTGGACGCCTCGGGCGACGTCGGGGACGTCGTCGAGTGGACGCTGCCCGGCACGGTGAGTTCCGACGCGGCGGGTGAGCTCACGACCGATGCCAACTACTTCACCCGCATCGAGCTCACCAACACCAATCCGCAGCAGATCACCTACACCATCAACCCCAAAGCCGTCTGGTCCGACGGCAGCCCGATCACCTGGGAGGACCTGCGCTCCCAGGCGAACGCGCTGAGCGGGCGGAACACGGCGTACCAGGTGCGCGCGACCCAGGGCTACAGCCGGGTCGACAAGGTCGAGCGTGGCGTCGACGACCGGCAGGCGATCGTCACCTTCGGGCAGCACTACGCCGAATGGCAGGGCCTGTTCAACCCGCTGTACCCGACGGTGTCGACCGGATCGCCGGAGTCGTTCGAGAACTGGGCGCGCAACAGCCTGCCGATCTCGTCCGGTCCGTTCCTGATCGACTCGATCGACCGCGCTCAGCAGCGCATCGTGCTGAAGCGCAACCCGAAGTGGTGGGGTGACACCCCGAAGCTCGACACCATCACCTTCAGCGTGCTCGACTACTCCGCGCGCATCTCCGCGCTGCAGAACAACGAGCTCGACTACGCCTCCGTATCCGGCATCGACGAGGTGAAGACCGCGACCAACTCGCCGGGCATCAAGGTGCGTCGCGCCGCCGCGCCGCGGTTCTCGCACTTCACCTTCAACGGTGCGCCGGGCTCGCTGCTGGAGGACCCGCAGCTGCGGATCGCCATCTCCAAGGCCATCGACCGGCAGGGCATCGCCACCGCGACGCAGAACGGCATCGTCGACGACCCGAAGCCGCTGAACAACCACGTCTACCTCAACGGCCAGAAGGGCTACCAGGACAACGCCGCCGCCGTCGCCTACGACCCCGAGGGCGCCGCGCGGATGCTCGACGAACTGGGCTGGAAGCTCAACGGCGACGTCCGCGAGAAGAACGGCCGCAAGCTGGAACTGCGCAATGTGATGTACCAGCAGGACACGTGGATTCAGATGGCGCAGATCGCCCAGCAGAACCTGGCCAAGGTGGGCGTGAAGATGATCATCCAAACCTACCCGGGCAACGGCCTTTTCACCGACGTGATCGATCCGGGCAACTTCGAGATCTGCCAGTTCACCTGGTCCGGCGGCATCCTCCCGCTCGGCGCGCTGCCGCAGATCTACGCCTACGACCCGAACAACCGGCTGAGCAACAAGGGTCGCATCGGCAGCCCCGAACTGAACGCGCTGATCGAGGAGACGATCTCCGAGCTCGACCCGAACAAGGCCATCGAGCTGGCCAACCGCGCCGACAAGATGATCTTCGACATCGGCCACTCGGTGCCGATCGTGCAGTCGGCGGGCACCGTCGCGGTGCGCGAGAACCTGGCCAATTACGGCGCGTTCGGGCTGGCCTCCTTCGACGCAACTAAAGTCGGCTTCGTGAAGTGATGTGATGCCGCGGCGACATGACGCGGCGACACCGATCAGGCGTCGACAGATGTGGAAGGACCAGCTCTATGCGGACACGCTCCTTGACCACCCGATTGGCGGCGCCACTCGCCGCGCTCGGCCTGATCCTGACCGGTTGTTCGGACAGCGGGAGCATCACGCCCGGCACCAGCACGATCGGCAGCACCAACGACATCAATCCGGTGGACCCGAGCCAGTTGCGCGAAGGCGGGAATCTACGCCTGGTGCTGAGTTCGTTCCCGGAGAACTTCAACGTGCTCCAGGTGGACGGCAATACCGAGAGCGGCGGGCTGGTGGCGGGCCCGACCATGCCCGCGCCGTTCGTCAGCAACGCGGCGGGCGAGCTCTCGGTGGACCACAACTTCTTCACCGATGTGCAGCTCACCAACACCAGCCCGCAGCAGGTCACCTACACCATCAACCCGAAAGCCGTGTGGTCCGACGGCAGCCCCATCACCTGGGAGGACCTGCGCTCCCAGGCCAACGCGCTCAGCGGTAAGGACAACGCGTACCTGATCGCGGGGCTCAGCGGCTTCGACCGGGTGGCGAAGGTCGAGCGCGGCGCGGACGACCGGCAGGCGATCGTCACGTTCGACCAGCCCTACGGCGAATGGCGCGGCCAGTTCAGCCCGCTCTACCCGAAGTCGGTCACCGGGTCTCCCGAAGCGTTCAACACCGCGAACCGGGACGGTCTGACGCTGAGCGCGGGCCCGTTCGTGATCACGAACATCGACCGTGCGCAGCAGCGCATCACCCTGAGCCGCAATCCGAAGTGGTGGGGCGACACCCCCAAGCTGGACACCATCACTTTCAGCGTGCTCGACCACAGCGCATGGCTGCCCGCGATCCAGAACAACGAGCTCGACATCGCCTACATGTCGGGCATCGAGAACGTGACGGCGGCGCGCAACGCGGCGAACGTCGTCATCCGGCGCGCGCCGGAACCGGCCTGGTCGCACCTGACCTTCAACGGCGCGCCCGGCTCGCTGCTGGAGGACCCGCAGCTGCGGATCGCCATTTCCAAGGCCATCGACCGGCAGGGCATCGTCACCGCGTCGCAGAACGGCGTGGTGGACAACCCGAAGCCGCTGAACAACCACATTTTCATGGCCGGCCAGAAGGGCTACCAGGACAACGCCGCGCCGATCTCCTACGACCCCGCCGAGGCGGCGCGGATGCTGGATCAGCTCGGCTGGAAGCTCAACGGCGACGTGCGCGAGAAGGACGGCCGGAGGCTGGAGATCCGCGACGTGATGTACCAGCAGGACGCCTGGGTGCAGACCGCGCAGATCGTGCAGCAGAACCTGGCCGCCGTCGGCGTGAAGCTGACCATCCAGACCGTGCCGGGCACCGGCCTGTTCAAGGACGTCATCGATCCGGGCAACTTCGACATCGCCCAGTTCAGCTGGCAAGGCAGCGCGCTGCCGCTCGGTGCGCTGCAGCAGATCTACTACTACGACCCGAACAACCTGATGGGCAACAAGGCCCGCATCGGGTCGCCGGAGCTCAACGCCCTGATCGACAAGACCATCGCGGAGCTGGACCCCGACAAGGCGATCGAGCTAGCCAACCAGAGCGATCAGATGATCTTCGTCGAGGGCTATTCGATTCCGCTGAACCAGGCTTCGGGCACCTACGCGGTGCGCGACAACCTCGCCAACTACGGCGCGTTCGGCCTCGCCACGCCGGACTACACCAAAGTCGGCTTCCTGAAGTGAGTTTCGGAGGCCATCCGGTGGCCTATCCGATCGGCGTGACGCTCGGCGCCCTCGCGGTCTGTGCCGCGTGGGCGCCGTTCGCCACCGTGGACCAGTTGGCGGCGCTGACGACGGTGGCACTGGCGATCCTGGGCTACACCGGGATTCGGCTTTCGATGGCCTTCGGCATGCTGCCTTGTGGACTGCCGGATTCGGGAGCCTTTCGGGTCGCTCGGATTCGGCAGCAGCACCGGTTGGTGAGCAGGTCCTGGTTGGAGGTCACCGACTCGGGTGGTTCGCGCCGCTGGCTGCCGGTGTACTTCGATCCGGCGCTGCTGACCATGACGGAGACCGAGGCGCGGGGCGGACGCATCATCCGCACCGCGGACCTGCGCCTCTACCCGTCGGGCCGGGCGCGCGACACCGAGCCGCCCGGCCGCCTCGTCGACAACCCGACCCGACCCGACCCCGACGCACCCCTGCTCGCCGCGACCGCCACCCGCCTGACCCGCCGCCTGTTGTTCGACGCCCAATCCGCCATCGCGGCCCCCTTCGCCGCTCTGCTCTGGATCTACATCGACGGCGGCGCCCTCCTCACCTTCACCGGCGCGCTCTGCGTCGCCGCCGCCACCACCACCTGGCTCGCCGCCATCCGCGGCTCCGACCCGAGCTAGTCAGCTCCGCTCCCACACACGGTGTGGACGCCGCACAGCGTCACCGCCTGTGTGCCGCGTGTGGTGGATGTGTGGCGAGCTCAGGTGAGCAGGCCGAGGGCGTCGGCGTGCGCGAGGGTCTCGCGGACGTGCCAGGGTAGTGGGACGCGGGTGGCTTCGGCGTAGGTCATCCATTCGAAATCGTCGTGCGCTCGGAGTTCGAGTTCCGGGCGGATCTCGTTCTCGAAGCAGCCGAACGTGATGGTGTGGACGTCGTCGTCGACGAAGCGCGTCAGCTCGTCGGCGACGAGGACGTCGAGACCGGTTTCCGCGGAGACCTCGCGGCGGACGGTCTGCGCCCAGGTCTCGTCCGGGGCGACGGCGCCGCCGGGGATTTCCCAGATGTCGGGCTCGGCGGTGTTCGAAACTCGGTGCAGCAGTAGCACTCTGCCCGCCCGGATCAGTAGTGCGTAAGCCCGCCTTCGCTGTTCTGCCATGCTTTCTCCCTCCCGGGTTCCAGTCTGCCACGGGTTCGTCGAAGGGTGCGTCGGTGCGCTCGGCGATCGGTCGCCGTCGGCATCGGTTTGGCACGAATTGGTCTGACCACTTGACCAGCTGACCATCAGGGCGCAGAGTAGACGCATGGCGTTGCAACCTGTTGTCAAAAGGTCGGTGTCGGCGGAGGTGTTCGAACAGATCGCCGCGGACGTGCTCAGCGGTGAACTCGCGCCCGGCTCGACGCTGCCGAGCGAACGTCAGCTGGCCGAAGCGCTCGGGGTCTCGCGGCCCGCGGTGCGCGAGGCGCTGCAACGCCTGGCGGCGGCGGGACTCGTGGCGGTGCGCCAGGGCGACGCCACCACAGTGCTCGACTATCGGCGCGGCGCCGGTCTGGAGGTGCTGCCCCGGCTGCTGGTGCGGGAGGGCATGCTCGAACCCGCCGTCGCGCGCAGCATCCTCGAAGTCCGCATGCACAACGGGCCGAAGGTGGCCGAGCTAGCGGCCGCGCGGATGGCCGCGACAGGCGCACCGAAGGCAGCGGCGGACGGCGCCGCCGATCGGGACCTGGTGCGCGCCCATCTCGAGCGCAGCGTGACGGCGCTGACCGCCGAAACCGATCCGATCGCGCTGCAACGGCACGCGCTGGAGTTCTGGGATCACGTGGTCGACGCGGCCGACTCGATCGTGTTCCGCCTGATGTTCAACATGCTGCGTGCCGCCTACGAACCCGCGCTCGCGGCGCTGGCCCCCGTCATGTCCGCCGAGGTGGGCAATGCCGATGGCTACCGCGAACTGGCCGCCGCCATCGTGGCGGGTCGGCCGAAGAAGGCCGCCGACAAGGCTCGGGCCCTGCTCGAACCGGCGACCACCGCCCTGATCGAGGCCCTCGGCGGGCATTGATCACGCAACACCCGAGGTGACAACGATGTCCAAAACCCAACTGCGCCGCGGCCTGACGCTCGGCGATGCCTTCCGCGAATTCGTTCGCCACCCCTCGCCGTGGATGATCGGCACGGCACTGGCGCTGGCCCTGATCGCGCGAATCCTGGTGGGCGACTGGCAGATCAGCGACGCGGTGCTGCCGCTGGCGATGCTCGCGGTGTTCCCCGCGTTCGAGTGGGTCGTGCACGTCATGGTGCTGCACTGGCGGCCGAAGCGCGTGGGCCCGATCTCCCTGGACAGCGAGCTGGCCCGCAAACACCGCCAGCACCACGTGGATCCGCGCAACATCCCGCTGATCTTCATTCCGACCCGTTCGCTGGTGGTGGTCATCGTCGCCCTGCTCGCGATCACCGCCCTGGCTTTCCCGCGCCTCGGCCTGGGGCTGACGTTCCTGCTCACCATCACGGTGCTGGGGCTGGGCTACGAGTGGACGCACTACCTGATCCATACCGACTACAAGCCGAAAAGGGCGTTGTACAAGGCGGTTTGGCGCAATCACCGGCATCACCATTACAAGAACGAGCATTTCTGGTTCACCGTGACCAGTTCGGGGACCGCGGACCGGATCTTCGGTACGTATCCGGACCCGGCTGAGGTGGCTACTTCGCCTACGGCGCGGAATTTGCATGGGGCGCAGGTGGGGTGACCGGGTCTCCGGGGCGGCCGTGGTCGGCTTGCCCCGGATTCCTTTCGGTCGGGCATGTGCGGTGAGGGGCGTTGCGGACGTCGGCACTTGGGTGTACCTGCCGTTCACGCGCGGACGGCCGGGCTAGCCTGCGCGCCACCGCAAGGCAGGGTCCTCGGGCATCGCGGCGTCGACGCCGAGCAGGTGCCCCGAGAGCCAGGCGGCCATGACCGCGCTGGTGATCGCCGCGCCGCGATTCGGGTCGATGGTGCCGCAGAGGTCGGTGGCGCAGCCGAAGGTCGGCATGTCGGTGCCGGTGTAGTGCCCGGCGCCTTCGAGGGTGACGATCGACGCGTCGGTGGCCGTCCATGAGGCGTGGACCATCGCGCCCATGGCCAGCAGCAGCACCGGCCGGTCGGTGTCCGGGGCTGCTTCGACCCCATCCCACACAGCGGGGCCGTCGAGGACGAGGCTGGTGCGGATCCGCGGTTCGACCGCCATGGTCGCCATCGCGGTCTGTCCGCCGTAGCTGTGGCCCGCCATCGCCATCCGGTCGAGGTCGCCGCGTGCGCCGACGACCGGCAGCGTGTGCAACTGGGAGAGGACGAGGCGGGTGTCGCGGATGCGCATGTCGAGCGCGGCTTGCATGAACGCGTGATCGGCTGCGTCCGGCGGGTTTCCGACCTGCACGCGTCCGCCGACCTCCACGGCCGGGGACTCCCCGGTGTGGTCGATCGCGACCACGACATACCCGCGCGAGGCCAGCTCCATCAACAGGCCGGAGGCGATCCAGCGCGGCGTGCCGAGGGCAGGCGACCAGATCACCACCGGCAGCAGCCCGCCCTCGGCGACCGGCGCGTCGACGGAGATCGGAAGGACCGTCGCGGACATCGCGGGCGCGGCGGCGGGTGTGTGCAGCCACAGCGCCGCCTTGGAGGCCATCTGCGCGGCGGCGGCCAGGGAGCTCGCCGGGATGTAGGGAGCGGCTCCGGGCTTGGTGGTGGTCGGATACCAGATCGACAGCGGGATCGTGCGCGCGCCCGCGGTGAGGGCGGCTTCGGTGCGGGCCACCGGGTGCGGCCCGCTCGGCGCAGGCACCGCGGCAGCCGGGCCGGTGATCCAGGTCGCGCCCGCCAGGAGCAAGACAGCGACCGCGGCGATCGTCCGCCGCCGGATCGGTTGCTTACCAGTTGCCCGTCCGCGCCGATGTAGCCACGCCACGTGCGCACCCCCCTCGTGCCCCTTTGTATTACCGGTTGTTGACAATAGCCGCCTCGTCCGACGAGCGCGCTTCGTGGGGTGTGGGATATGTCGCTGAAAAGTGCTGGGAGACAGCAGAATCGCACGTATCGGGGTCTCGCGGTGCAACCCTTCACTTCTGCGGTTCGGGAGGTACCCGGGGTCTGAGTGCGCCGGTCGATGACGTCGCCGACGCGGTAGAAGATCGCGCCGCCGAAGGCGTAGCGGTGCAGGTGCCCGCGCTCGCCCGCCTTCCGTATCGCGTCCTCGATGACGGCGGCACCGGCGAAATGTGGCAGCAGCCGCGCCGACTGGTTTGCGGTGCCGAACTGGTTGCGCGCCCTCGCGAAAAGGGCCACAGCTCAGTTCAACAACCGACCCGCGATCACCCCCGCACGGCGAGCCGCATCCGACGTCCCCTCCCGGACCGCGGTGACGATCGCACCATCCACCAGCAGCGCGAACTCGCCGGCCAGTTCCTCGGCATCGGCCCGCCCTGCCGCCGTGAGCAATTCGCCGAGGTACTCGATGACCCGGCGCTTGTGCCGATCCGCCACTCGGTGCGCGGCGGAGTCGCGGTCGGCCACCTCGATCATCGTGTTGATGAACGCGCAGCCGCGGAAGTCTTTGCGGGCGAAGCGTTCCGCGAGGGCGTCGAAGACGGCGAGTGGGGCGTCTTCGGGCGTGGCGGCGCGTGCTTCGACGGACTCGCGCAGCCAGTCCAGCCAGCGGCGGTCGCGGTCTTCGAGCACGGCGACGACCAGGTCGTCCTTGCTCGCGAAGTGGCGGTAGAAGGAGGCACGGCCGACGCCGGATTCCTGGAGCAGGCGGTCGACGCCGACGGCGCGGACGCCCTCGGCATAGAAGAGTTCTTCGGCGGTGGTGAGCAGACGCTGCCTGGCCTGGGTTGCCATACGTCCACCGTAGCAGAACGGAACTGATCGGTACCGATCTACTTGACGAAAACGGAACCAGTCAGTACCGTCAGCATTCAGTACCGATTGGTTCCGTTACGGTTCGAGCACTGGAGATCCGATGTCCCGACTCCCGACCCTCACCCCCGACAGCGCGGATGCCGAGCAGGCCGAACTGCTCGGCGAGGTGCGACGCCAGCTCGGCCGGGTGCCGAATCTCTATGCCGCCCTGGCAAACAGCCCCGCTACGCTGCGCGGCTACCTGTCCCTGCGCGACGCGCTGACCGGCGGCAAGCTGGACGCCCGCACCCGCGAACAGCTGGCGCTGCTGATCGCGGCCGAGAACGGCTGCGACTACTGCGTCGCCGCGCACACCATGCGGGCCGGGCGAATGGGCTTCAGCGAGAACGAGATCGAGGCAACCCGCGCGGCAACGGCGACCGACCCGCACGCCGACGCGGTGCTGCGTTTCGCGCGCGCCGTGCTGCGTTCGCGCGGACGTGTCGACGACGCACTGCTCGCCGAGGTCCGCACGCACGGCGTGACCGACGCCGAGCTGGCCGAGGCCGTCGGCCACATCGCGCTGAATGTGCTGTCCAACTACTTCAACCACGTGGCGAAGCCGGAGCTGGACTTCCCCGCCGCCACCCCCACCGCACCGGAAGGAACCACCATGACCACCACTTGGCGCACCGCGACCAGCGTCGAACTCGTCGAGGGCTACGCACTTCTGGACCGAACCGGCCAACCGGTGCGGCAGATCGAGGACGTGCAGATCCGCATCGAGGGCGGCTTCCTGCACATTCGCACGTCACCCGACGCCGAGATCCAGGTGGTGTCCGCCCCGGCCGTGGCCCGGGTCGCCTACCGCCTCGAATCCTGAACCGATCCCGCCGCTGGACCTCCTCCGCCATCCGGGATTTCGCGACACTTCCGTCTCGACACTTCATACCTTAGGGGGGTATGGTACCGCCGCAGCGACAGTCTCGCTCCGGAAAGGATGGAAATGCCATGACTACCCAGACCGCGCCCACCACCCGCAGGTGGTGGGCGCTGGCGGTGATCGCCGCCGCGCAATTCATGGTCATCATGGACACCTCTATCATCGGCATCGCGCTGCCGAAGATGCAGGCCGAACTCGGTTTCTCCCAAGAGAATCTGACCTGGGTGTTCAACGCGTACGTGGTCGCGTTCGGCGGCCTGCTGCTGCTCGGCGGGCGGCTGTCGGATCTGCTCGGCGCGCGCCGGGTGTTCGCGGCGGGCTGGCTGACGCTGCTCGTCGGCTCGGTGATCGCCGGCGCGGCGGGCAATGCCGCCACCGAGCTGATCGGGCGGGCCATCCAGGGCGGCGGCGCAGCCCTCATCGCCCCCTCGGCGCTGACGCTGCTGATGATGCTCTTCGGTTCCTCGCCGCAGGAGCTGACCAAGGCGCTGGCCGTCTACGGCGCCGCGGCGCCCGCGGGCGGCACGGCGGGCGTCTTCCTCGGCGGCGTCATCACCGAATATGTCAGCTGGCCTTGGGTTTTCTACATCAACATCCCGATCGCGCTGCTCGCGCTCGTCGCCGTGCCCGCGCTGATGCCGAGCGCCCCAGCCCGGTCGGGTTCGGTCGATCTGCTCGGCGCCGCCACGGTGACCGCCGGTCTCGCCGCCGCCGTCTACGGCATCGTCCGGGCGCCCGACGCGGGATGGGCGTCCGGCGAGACCTGGGGCGTGCTCGCGATCGCGGCCGTACTCCTCGCCGGTTTCGTCGTCATCCAGTCCCGTCGCCGCGAGCCGCTGATGCGTCTCGCCATCTTCCGCGCGCCGAATCTGGCCGCCGCCAATATCGCTCAGCTGCTGCTCGGCGCGGCGTGGGTGCCTATGTGGTTCTTCTTGAACCTGTACCTACAGCAGGTGCTCGGCTACAGCGCGTTCCCGTCCGGCGCGGCGCTGCTCCCGATGACCACGCTGATCATGCTCGGCATGATCGCGCTCGCTCCGCGCGCCATGCAGCGCTTCGGCGCCAAGCCGATGATCGTCACCGGCCTGCTCGTGCTCGCGCTCGGCTTGGCCATCATGTCGCTGGTGCGGCCCACCGGGAATTTCTGGGTCGACGTGCTGCCCGCCTCGCTGGTGGCCGCGGGCGGCATGTCGCTGGCCTTCATACCCTCGTTGGGTACTGCCATCGCGGCGGCTCGCCCGGAGGAGGGCGGCCTCGCCTCGGGCATCGTCAACGTCAGCTACCAGGTCGGCTCGGCCGTCGGCCTGGCCGCGATGACGGCCGTCGCCGCGGCGTTCGGCGCCGACCAGGTCACCGATATCCCTGAGCTGACCAGTGGTTTCTCGGCGGCCTTCCTGGGCGCGGCGGTGATCGCGCTCGCCGGAGCGGGCATCGCCGCGGTGACCATGCGGGCGCAGGCGACGGAATCCGTACCGGAACGGGTTTGACAAAATACCCTAGGGGGGTATGGTAAAGCCCGAGCACAACGACAACCCGGAAACGGAGCCACGATGAACGCGACAACCAAGTTCGCCGGCTTCGCCCTCGGACTCGCGGCGGTCTTCGGGATCGCGCTCGCGACCGGAGCGGCACTCGGCCCGGAGCCCACCGACACCCCCGCGCACGACACCCACGCGACCGGGCCCGCCACCGACGGCGGGTCCGGCGCGGCGGAACTGCCCGGCGGACTGCTGGTCACCTCCGGCGGCTACACCCTGAGCCTGGACACCCCGCAGACCACCGCGGCCCCCAACACACCGCTGCGGTTCCGCATCCTGGATCGGCAAGGCGCACCGGTCACCCGCTACGTCCGCAGCCACGACAAGGACCTGCATCTGATCGTGGTGCGCCGTGACATGACCGCCTTCCAGCACGTACACCCGGTGCTGGACGGCAACGGAACCTGGAGCGTCCCGCTCGACCTCACCCGCGCGGGCGACTACCGCGTGTTCGCCGACTTCACCCCCGACGGCGGCGAGAACCTGACGCTCGGCGCCGACCTGCGCGTCGCGGGCGCCTACGACCCGCGGCCGCTGCCGGTCGCCGCGAGCACCGCCGCGGTGAACGGCTACACCGTCACCCTGGACGGCGCGATCACGCAGGGCCGGTCCTCGCAGGTGACGCTGTCGGTGAGCAAAGACGGCAAGCCCGTCACAAATCTCCAGCCCTACCTCGGCGCCTACGGCCACCTGGTCGCGCTGCGCGCCGCCGACCTCGCCTACCTGCACGTTCACCCGGAGGGCCACCCCGGTGACGGCATCACGCCCGCGGGTCCCGGCATCACCTTCTCCGTGACTGCTCCGAGCGCGGGCGACTACCGCCTGTTCCTCGATTTCCAGCACGAAGGGGTGGTGCGCACCGCCGAGTTCACGGTCTCGGTACCGTCGGGCAACGCGCGGCCCGCCGAGCCGACCGGGCACGGCGGAAACACCGAGCCGGGCCACGGCCACTGATCACCCCCGTGCCGCAGAGAAAGGAATTCCGATGACGACCGCGACACAATCACCGGCCACCGGCCAGGTCGAATTGGTGATCGGCGGCATGACCTGCGCGTCGTGCGCCAACCGCATCGAGAAGAAGCTCAACAAGCTGGACGGCGTCATCGCCACCGTCAACTACGCGACCGAAAAGGCGCGAGTGGACTTCACCGGTGACGTCTCCCCGGAGGATCTGATCGCCACCGTCGAGCAGGCCGGCTACACCGCCGCGCTGCCCGCGCCGCAGACTCCGGCCGCGGACACCACCGAAGACGCTGCCGCCGAGGCGGATCCGACCGCGGCCCTGCGGACCCGGCTGCTCGTCTCGCTGGTGCTGACCGTTCCGGTGATCGCCATGGCGATGATCCCCGCCTTGCAGTTCACCAACTGGCAGTGGCTCTCGCTGACGCTGGCCGCCCCGGTCGTGGTCTGGGGCGCGCTGCCGTTCCACCGCGCGGCGTGGACCAACCTGCGGCACGGCACCGCCACCATGGACACCCTGGTGTCGATGGGCACCCTCGCCGCGCTCGGCTGGTCGCTGTACGCGCTGTTCTGGGGCACCGCGGGCACGCCGGGCATGACCCACCCGTTCGAGTTCACGATTTCCCGAATGGACGGCACCGGCAACATCTACCTGGAGGCCGCGGCGGGCGTCACCACGTTCATCCTGGCCGGGCGCTTCTTCGAGGCCAGGTCCAAGCGGCGGGCGGGTGCGGCGCTGCGCGCCCTACTGGAGCTCGGCGCGAAGGAAGTATCGGTACTTCGTGACGGTGTCGAGCAGCGGATTCCGATCGAACAGCTCGGTGTCGGAGACGAATTCGTGGTCCGTCCCGGCGAGAAGATCGCTACCGACGGCGTGATCGCGGAAGGTTCCTCCGCGGTCGACGCCTCGATGCTGACCGGCGAATCGGTGCCGGTCGAGGTGGGCAAGGACGACGCCGTGGTCGGCGCGACGGTCAACGTCGGCGGCCGGCTCGTGGTGCGCGCCACCAGGATCGGGGCCGATACGCAGCTCGCGCAGATGGCCGCTCTCGTCGAGGACGCGCAGACCGGCAAGGCGCAGGCGCAGCGGCTGGCCGACAAGATCTCCGGGATCTTCGTGCCGGTGGTGATCGCGCTCGCGGTCGCGACGCTCGGATTCTGGCTCGGTACCGGCGGTTCCGTGGCGGCGGCGTTCACCGCGGCGGTCGCGGTGCTGATCATCGCCTGCCCGTGCGCCCTCGGCCTGGCCACCCCGACCGCGCTGATGGTCGGCACCGGACGCGGCGCGCAGCTCGGCATCCTGATCAAGGGCCCCGAAGTGCTGGAGTCGACCCGCCGGGTGGACACCGTGGTGCTGGACAAGACCGGCACCGTCACCACCGGCAAGATGACCCTGCTCGACGTGATCGCCGCCGACGGCGAGGACGTGGGCGAGGTCCTGGCTCTGGCCGGGGCGCTGGAGGATTCGTCGGAGCACCCGATCGCGCAGGCGATCGCCAAGGGCGCCCGCGAGAAGGTCGGCGAGCTCGCGCCGGTCGAGGAGTTCGCCAATATCGAGGGCCTCGGTGTGCAGGGTGTGGTCGACGGGCACGCGGTGATCGTCGGCCGGGCCCGGCTGCTGGCCGACTGGTCGCAGCGCCTGGACGCCGAGCTGGAGCGGGCCATGCACGCGGCCGAGTCCGAGGGCAAGACCGCGGTCGCGGTCGGCTGGGACGGCAAGGCGCGCGGCGTGCTGGTGGTGGCCGACGCGGTGAAATCGACCTCGGCCGAGGCGATCTCGCAGCTGAAGGCGCTCGGCATGACCCCGATCATGCTGACCGGCGACAACAAGGCGGCGGCCAGGGCCATCGCCGATCAGGTCGGCATCGACGAGGTGATCGCCGAGGTGCTGCCGCAGGACAAGGTCGCGACCGTCGAGCGGTTGCAGGCCGAGGGCAAGGTGGTCGCGATGGTCGGCGACGGCGTCAACGACGCCGCGGCGCTGGCCAAGGCCGATCTCGGTCTGGCCATGGGCACCGGCACCGACGTCGCCATCGAGGCCAGCGATCTGACCCTGGTGCGCGGCGACCTGCGCGCCGCCGCGGACGCGATCCGGTTGTCCCGCAAGACACTCGGCACCATCAAGGGCAATCTGTTCTGGGCCTTCGCCTACAACGTGGCCGCGATCCCGCTGGCCATGGCGGGCCTGCTGAACCCGATGCTCGCCGGTGCGGCGATGGCGTTCTCCTCGGTGTTCGTCGTCAGCAACAGCCTGCGACTGCGCGGCTTCCGCTCCACCGCACGGTAGCGCGAAAACTCGATCGGCGGTTGCGCGAAACCCGAACGGCAGCCAGGCGAAATCGATCGGGCGGGACGGCACCCCACACGGCCGTCCCGCCCATTTCGTGTGTGCCGGATCAGTCGAAGGAAGGGCGAACCACGCTGTGGGCGGTGACCTTGTAGGTCGCCAGGATCACGCCGTTGTCCAGGACTTCCGAGGCGGCCAGCTCCATGGTGTCCTCGGCGTCGACGGCGTCGAACAGCCGCTGGCCCTTGCCGAGCAGCACCGGGTAGATCACCAGCCGGTATTCGTCGACGAGCTGGTTGGCACGCAGCGTGTTGATCAGGCTGCCGCTGCCGAAGACCAGCAGATTCTGCTCGGCGCGCAGCTTGGCCACGCCCTCGGCGACATCGCCCTCGATGCGGTCGGCATTCCATTCCAGCTCGGTGAGCGAGGTGGTGGCGACGTGCTTGGGCATGCTGTTCATCCGGACCTTGTAGTCGCCCTCCTCCGGGTGCTCGGGCCAGGACGCGGCGAAGCCCTCGTAGGTCGTGCGGCCGAGCAGCAGCGCGTCGGCGTCGAACACCTCGCGGCTCTTGAAGTTCGCGATGCTGTCGTTCCAGAACGGGAACGTCCAGGAGGGATTCTCGATGATCCCGTCGGCGGAAACGAATTCGGAGACGACGACCTTGCCCATTGTGACCTCGCTTGTGTGGGTGTGCCCGGAGCTTCCGGAGCATCTCACACATGCAGACGGGACAGGCTCGGGAAACTCATCGCCGCGAAAATCGCTCGCGGTATCACCCGTCGCGGCCGTACCGTGCTTCTCATGTTCCGGCTCGCCATCGCCCTGGAGTCCGCTGTCGCGGGCGCGATGGCGGCTGCCCTGGCAGCGGCGGCAGTGGCCGCGCTGCTCGACGGCGCCCGACGCTGACCTTCCCCGGGATGTCCCGGGACCTCCGACGGGGAAGGTGCCCCCGTCGGAGAGGTCCCCCATGACATTCGGGCGCTCGCCCGGTAACCGAGGAACACACATGTCGAAGCACACCTACGCCCGCACCAAGCCGCACCTGAACATCGGCACGATGGGGCACGTCGACCACGGCAAGACCACGCTGACCGCCGCGATCACCAAGGTGCTCGCCGAGCGGGGCGGCGGCGCGTTCGTGCCGTTCGACCGGATCGACCGCGCTCCCGAAGAGGCCATGCGCGGCATCACGATCAACATCGCGCACGTCGAATACGAGACGGCCACACGGCATTACGCGCACGTCGACATGCCGGGCCACGCCGACTTCGTGAAGAACATGATCACCGGCGCGTCCCAGCTGGACGGCGCGATCCTGGTGGTCTCCGCGCAGGACGGCGTGATGCCGCAGACGGCCGAGCACGTGCTGCTCGCCAGGCAGGTCGGCGTCGAGCACATCGTGGTGGCGCTCAACAAGGCCGACGCGGGCGACCCGGAGCTGCTCGAACTGATCGAACTGGAGATCCGCGAACTGCTCACCGCCCAGGGCTATTCGGGCGACACCACGCCGATCGTGCGGGTCTCCGGGCTGCGCGCGCTGGCGGGCGACGAGCGCTGGACGGCGGCGCTGCTCGAACTGCTCGACGCGGTGGACGTGCACGTGCCGATACCGGTGCGCTACACCGATGCGCCGTTCCTGCTTCCGGTGGAGAACGTCCTCACCATCACCGGGCGCGGAACGGTCGTCACCGGGGCGATCGAACGCGGCCGGGTCCGGCTCGGCGACCGGGTCGAGTTGCTCGGTCTCGGCGCGGACGAACTCACGACCGTGGTCACCGGCGTCGAAACCTTCGGCAAGACCATGGAATTCGCCGAGGCGGGCGACAATGTCGCGCTGCTGCTGCGCGGCGTGCAGCGCGGTCAGGTTCGCCGCGGCCAAGTGGTCGCCGCGCCGGGCAGCATCGCGGTGCGCACCCGCTTCACCGCCCGCGTGTACCTGCTGGGGGCCGCCGAGGGCGGCAGGCGCACCCCGATCACCAGCGGCTACCGGCCGCAGTTCTACGTGCGCACCGGCGACGTGGTCGGCGACGTCACCCTGCCCGCGGGCACGGCGCTCGCCCTCCCCGGCGAGACGGTCGAGCTGACCGTCGACCTGGGCCGCCCGGTCCCGCTGGAGCCGAACCTCGGCTTCGCCATCCGCGAAGGCGGGCGGACGGTAGGCGCGGGCACGGTCCTCACCGTCGCCTGAAACCGGTCCCGTCTCGATCGCCCACCCCCGACCGAGACGGGACCCAACCGCGCGCCTCGGCGGGACGGTCCCACATACCGCGTGCACGCCTCACACAGTCGGCGGTTGTGTGAGGCGTATACACGCTCTGTGCGGCGGGCGTGCTCGAGCGGCGAGCACCCGGCTGACCGACCGGTGCCACACAGCAAGTGGTCGCCTCACACAGGCGGTGCCCATGTGAGGCGTGCACGCGGGCTGTGAGATCGGGGCGGGGTTCGCATTGCCTTGTGACGCGTCGCGGAGGGTGTAGAGGTCGGGAGGGAGTGGCGGCGGGCTGCGGGGCGTTTTCGCACTGGTCGGTCGGGTAACCAGCAAGCACCATGGGCTTCCACGGTCCGAGGAGCTGCGGGCATGGAGTGGTTCACGGCGCCCGAATACTGGCAGGCCAGGCTGGTGTTCCAGCGTGGCCTGGCCGTTGTGTACCTGCTCGCCTTTCTCGGGGCGGCGCTGCAATTCCGCGCGCTGATCGGTGAGCACGGCATGCTGCCCGCGCCGCGGTTCCTGCGGCGGGTTTCGCCGCGGCGGTCACCTAGCTTGTTCCACCTGCACTATTCGGACCGGTTCTTCGCGGGCGTCGCGTGGGCGGGGGTGGCGCTGGCGGCGGCGCTGGTCGCGGGAATCGGGGATCTGGTGCCGCTGTGGGCGGCCATGGCGCTGTGGGCGGTGCTGTGGGGGCTGTACCTCTCGATCGTCAACATCGGCCAGGTGTGGTACTCGTTCGGCTGGGAATCGCTGCTGCTGGAGACCGGTTTTCTCGCGATCTTCCTCGGCAACGACACCGTGGCGCCGCCGCTGCTCGTGCTGCTGCTCGCCCGGTGGCTGGTGTTCCGGGTGGAGTTCGGCGCCGGGCTGATCAAGATGCGCGGCGACCCGTGCTGGCGCGATCTGACCTGCCTGTACTACCACCACGAGACCCAGCCGATGCCGGGCCCGCTCAGCTGGTTCTTCCACCATCTGCCTCGGCCGCTGCACCGGATGGAGGTTGCGGCCAATCATGTCGCCCAGCTCGTGGTGCCGTTCGGGTTGTTCGCGCCGCAACCGGTGGCGAGCATCGCCGCGATTCTGATCATCGTCACCCAGCTGTGGCTGGTGCTCTCCGGCAACTTCGCCTGGCTGAACTGGCTGACGATCCTGCTCGCGTTCACCGCGCTGGAGGCTTGGGTCTTCGGCCCGCTGCCCATCCCCGAGGCGGGGACGCTGCCCGAGCCGCCCCTGTGGTTCGCCGGCGCGGTGCTCATCCTGACCGTGGCCACCGTCGGCCTCAGTTATTGGCCGGTGCGCAACATGTGCTCCAGAAACCAGCGAATGAACACCTCGTTCAACCCGTACCACCTCGTCAACACCTACGGCGCCTTCGGAAGCATCGACCGGGTGCGCAACGAGGTGGTCATCGAAGGCACCGCCGACGCCCGGATCTCCGACGAAACCGTGTGGCGGGAATACGAATTCAAGGGCAAACCGGGTGACCCGCACCGCTGGCCGCGCCAGTTCGCGCCCTACCACCTGCGACTGGACTGGTTGATGTGGTTCGCCGCCATCTCACCCCGCTACGCGGCGTCCTGGCTGCTCCCCTTCGTCGTCCGGCTGCTCCAGAACGACCCCGCCACCCTGCGCCTGCTGCGCCACTGCCCGTTCCCCGACGCCCCGCCCCGCTACATCCGCGCCCGCCTCTACGAGTACCACTACACCTCCCCGCACGAACTCCGCCGCGACCGCACCTGCTGGCGCCGCGAACTCGTCGACGACTACCTCCCGCCGCTCACCCTGCACCAGGCCCGCGGCTTCGCGTAGTGCCTGGCGCGGCGTTTGCTGGGCCGAGAGCGGCAGTGGGCGTTTCCGATCGGGGGCACGGATCATGGCCGATCGACGAGTCGCGTGAGGGATTGGTGAAAGGTGTCGCGCACGAGCGACATGAAGGGAATCGAAGAGCGGATGACGGGATTCGAACCCGCGACCCTCACCTTGGCAAGGTGATGCGCTACCAGCTGCGCTACATCCGCATGCACCGCGTGGCGTCCCGGGGGCGCGTTGCCGTGCGATGGGCAACTTTAGTCGGCCGGTGCGGGTGATTCAAAATCGGCCGCTGCTCACATAGGTTGAGCGGCATGGGTGAGGTGGTGATCGAGGTCGCCGAGAAGGCGACGGAGCAATTGGCGGAAGCGGTTTCGGCCTTGAATCGGCAGCTCTCCAGCAGGCCGAGGGTGCTGAGCGTCGACGAGCTGACCGAGCTGGTCGAGTCGGAGGCCACCCGATTGTTGGTCGCCTACCTGGACGGCGCACCGGTCGGCATGCTCACGCTGGTGACCTATGCCATTCCGACCGGGGTACGCGCCAGGATCGAGGACGTGGTGGTCGACGAGGCGGCCCGGGGTCGCGGCGTGGCGTTCGAGCTGACCGAGGCCGCCGTGGAGCTGGCCCGCCGAGCCGGCGCCCGCACCGTGGACCTGACCTCCCGGCCCGAGCGTGCGGCGGCCAACCGGCTGTACCGGCGCGCTGGGTTCGAGGTCCGCGAGTCGGTCAGTTATCGGCGAACGTTCGACTGATCAGGCCTGCTTTTCGACGCGGGCGAGGCCGGGGGCCACTGGTTCCGGCACCACGCGGAACGCATCCGCATTGGTCGCGGCCCAGTCCGCGTAAGTACGGGGCGTGCGGCCGAGGACCCCTTGCACGTCATCGGTACGCACGGCGTTGCCGCCTGCGCGCACGTAAGCCTGACTGGCGAGCGCGCCGTCGATGTACTCGGCCGACATACCCGCCGCCAGCATGTGCTGCCGTGCCAGTTCCTCGGGGATGTCGGCGACCTCGATCGGGTGGCCGAGCACCGCGGCGAGTGCGCCTGCCTGGTCGGCGGCGGTGAGCAGTTCGGACCCTGTGAGGGTGTAAGTGCGGCCCGCGTGGGCAGCGGAGAGCAGGGCTTCGACCGCGACGGCGGCGACATCGCGCGGGTCGATGACGCCCTGTGCGCCATCCCCGGTGAGGTTGGGCACGGGCTGACCGGCGCGGATGGGGTCGGCCCAGCTGAGGGTGTTGGAGGCGAAGCTGCTTGGGCGCAGGACGGTCCACTCGAGTCCGCTCGCCCTGGCGGCCTGCTCGCCGGGCAGATGCCAGGTGCCGACGCGGCCGAGGTCCGGTTCCCCGGTGCCGATGGCGGAGAGCTTCACGATGCGCCGCACGCCCGCCGCGCGGGCCGTGGCGATGAGGGCGCGGTCGGTCTCGACGTCATCGGGTCCGAGTACGCCGACCAGGAACACCGCTTCGGCGCCCGTCATCGCCGCCGCCATCGACGCGGCGTCGCCGTAGTCGCCGCGCACCACCTCGACGCCCTCGGGCGCCTGCGCCCGTGCCGGGTCACGCGTCACCGCGCGAACCGGTATCTCGCGCGCGGCCAGTTGTCGGACGATCTCACTGCCGACGGTGCCCGTGGCACCGGTGATCAGAATCATGGCTACGACGGTGCCGTGCTCAGGCCGTCGCTTATAGGAAGTTTCGGCACAACCGCCGGGCGCGAAAGTGCCTAGAGTCGATGCGGTGCAGACCACGCCCGTCCGAACCGCCGAGCGCCTCGAGTCCACCGAGCGCGCACCGGAATCGCTGCGCCCGTGGCTCACCGAGCTGGGCCGGATTCCCTTGGTGCGGGACCTGTCCGAACCGTTCGCACACATCCCGCACACCGCGACCACCATCGTGCTGCGCACCGAGCAAGCCGGACGACGCGAGGCGCTGGTACTCGGCCCGCGCACCAGGGCAACGTATTCGGCCGCGAAAGCGCCCGCGAGCTGTGTCCGGCTGCGCCTGGCTCCCGGCGCGGCCCACCCGATGCTCGGCGTCGCCGCGAGCGAACTCACCGACCGGGCCGTGCGGCTCGCCGACCTGCCTGGCCCCGCGGCCGAACTCGCGGACGCGCTCGCCGACCTACCCCACGACGACATCCTCGCCTTCCTGGAAGACGAACTACCGCAGCGCCTTTCCGAAGACGCCACGCAACGCGCACACCGCGACCTGCTGGCCAAGGCCGCCGTCGCCCTCGCCGAACCGGCCGGACGACCGATCCCGGCGCTGGCCGCCGACCTCGCGGTCAGCGAGCGCCAGTTGCGCAACCTGTTCAGCAGCGGGATCGGGTTGTCGCCCAAGCATTTCGCCCGCATAGACCGGGTCCGTCAGGTCCTCGCCCACGCGGGAATCAGCCCGTGGTCGCGGATCGCGGCCGACAACGGTTACTACGACCAGTCCCACCTGACCGCCGATTTCCGCACCCTGATGGGCGTGTCGCCGGGCAAGTTCTTCCGCGGCCACCTGCCGGCCGCCACACCGTGCCAGGTGACGGCCTGACGACCGCACGCAAAAGCCATCGGGCACAGCGACCCCAATGACCTGTTGAGGATCAGTCGGCGCGACTGGCCCGGCGGGCCGCCTTCTCGGCCGCTTCGGCGGCGTCCATGGCGTCGGCCTGTTCGAGCGTCGGGGCGCCGCCGCCGAGGCGGGCGGGCACCCAGTAGGCGCCTGGCTCGTGCGTGTATCCGTCCTGCACCTCGAGCAGCATCCGCTGCATGGTGGCGCGTAGCTCGGCGGTCAGGTCGGCGGCGGGCTCGTACGGCTGGATGGGCTTGCCGACCAGAATCGAGATCGGAGTGTTGGTGCGACCCAACCGCTTCGGGAAGCCCTTGGTCCACACTCGCTGCGCGCCCCAGATGACGATCGGGATGATCGGCACGTCTGCCTCGATGGCCATCCGCGCGGCACCGGACTTGAAGTCCTTGATCTCGAAGCTGCGGCTGATGGTGGCCTCCGGGTACACGCCGACCAGTTCGCCGCGCCGCAGGTAGTCCACCGCGGCCTTGTAGGAGTCGGCGCCCGCCCCACGGTCCACCGGAATGTGCTTGAGCGACCGCATGATCGGGCCGGAGATGTTGTTGTCGAAGACTTCCTTCTTCGCCATGAACCGCACGTAGCGCTTGGGCGTGCGCACCGGCAGACCGGCGTAGGTGAAGTCCATGTAGCCGGTGTGATTGACCGCGACGACGGCGCCACCGGTCGCGGGGATGTGTTCATCGCCCTTGACGGTGAACTTCAGACCTTGCACGAAGAAGACGGTTCGGGCCAGCCCGATGATCGTCCGGTAGACGGGTTCCACAATTCCGCTAGCGTAGTCGCAGACTTTCCCATCCGGCAGTGGCGAAACGCCCACCGGATCCGGGATCCGCCCCGATCGGCTCAGAAAGAGGATCGTCGAAGTGGAACGCGCCCGACTGCTGGCGTATAGCGACCGGACTATCAGGAACGCAGGCGACCCCACCGCATCGAGCAAGAGTTCCGCGGCGCCGCCTGGCCCGGCTCTCCGGCGCGGGTATCGCGGGGCACTGATCGGCATGGCGCTCGGCGGCGCACTCCTGCTGACCGGTTGCGACTCGGTCTCGGGCATCCCGGGCGACGACCCCGCGCCCGCCAAGGCAGCGACGACGCCGCCCGCTGCGATTCCCTCGGCGCCGCCCGCTACCGCGGCCACCAGCACGCTCGCGGCGCCGCCCGCCGACGCGCCCGAGGTCGGCGCGGTGCCCGGCGTGCCGGAGGCCGCGGTAGCGCTGCGGCACTGGGCCGCCGACCTGAAGTCGGACACCATCGCGGAACTACAGGACAAGTGCTGGGCCATGGCTCCCGGCAACGTCGCCGAGATGTACGAGGACAAGCAGACCATCCTCGCCACCATCGCCCAGCCCGGCACGGCGACCGCGAGCACCGTCACCTGGAAGAGCCGCAGCGCGACCGTCACCGTGGAGCGCGACGCGATCGCGACCGGTTACACCTGTCCGCGGGTCTTCCCGGCGGGCACGGAGATCGGCTACAACGACGCCGACGCCCGCCACACCGTGCGCCGCTACCTCGCCCGCTTCGTCGGCGAACCGCTCGACCCGGCCGACAAGGAAGGCGACTACCCACTGATCTGCAAGGCCAGCCCGGCCGAGTGGGACCCGAAGGGCACCGGAAGCCCGACCCCGCCGCCGCTGGCGAACAACCCCGGCAAGCTGACCGGCGCGACCGACTTCGCAGGTCAGCAGATCAGCTCCGACCGCATCGGCGACGGCTACCTCACCGTGGAGGTGCCGGTCACCAACTCCTCCGGCGTCACGCAGGTTCGCACGTTCACGCTGACCGAGAGCGACGAGGGGTACTGCATCGGCGATGTCTCGCCGTAGCGGGCACCGTGAGCATCGTCATGTGAACGCAGCTACTAACCTGGTTGCCTGATAACGCCCATCTGGCGCGGCGCACGGTCGGAGCGCAGCCGGAGGTACGCCCGATGGTGCCGCCGGACGAAGTCCGTCCATCGCTCAGCGCACCGCCGGAGCGCAGGCGGAGGTACGCGTAGGAGGAACAGCTCGTGCAGATCACCAGCGTCGGACACGCCGGATTCCACATTCGAACCGCAGCCGGAACGATCCTTTGCGATCCCTGGGTCAACCCCGCGTACTTCGCCTCGTGGGTCCCGTTCCCCGACAACACCCAGCTGGACTGGGACGAGCTGGGCAACTGCGATTTCCTCTACGTCTCGCACCTGCATCGCGACCACTTCGACGCGGAGCACCTGGCGAAGCACGTCAGCAAGGACGCGACCGTGCTGCTGCCGGACTACCCGGTGCCGGATCTGCGCCGCGAGCTGGAGAAGCTCGGCTTCCACAAGTTCGTCGAGACCGAGGACTCGGTCAAGCACACCGTGACCGGTCCCGGCGGCGAGCTGGACGTCATGATCATCGCCCTGCGCGCGCCCGCCGACGGGCCGATCGGCGACTCGGGTCTGGTGGTCTCCGACGGTGAGACCGTCTGTTTCAACATGAACGACGCCCGCCCGGTGGACATGGACGTGCTGCACGACGCGTTCGGCCACGTCGACATCCATCTGCTCCAGTACTCGGGCGCCATCTGGTACCCGATGGTCTACGACATCCCGGCGCGCACCAAGTCCAACTTCGGCAAGCAGAAGCGTCAGCGCGGCATGGACCGGGCGCGCAGCTACATCGAGCAGGTCGGCGCGACCTGGGTGGTGCCCTCGGCGGGTCCGCCGGTGTTCCTCGACTCGGAGCTGCGTTACCTCAACGACGACCGCGGCGACGAGGGCAACATCTTCCCGGACCAGATGGTGTTCCTGGAGCAGATGGAGATCCACGGCAACGAGGGCGGGATCCTGATGATCCCCGGCTCGGTCGCCGACGTGCGCGGCAAGGAACTGTCGCTGACGCACCCGTTCGATCCGGCCGAGATCTACGCCGACAAGGCGGGGTACATCGAGCGGATGGCCGAGCGGTTCGCCCCGGCGCTGGAGGCCGAGAAAGCCTCGTGGGCGAAGGGCGACGGCCCGCTGCTCGAGCCGCTGCGGAAGCTGTTCGAGCCGATCATGGCGCAGAGCGATCTGATCTGCGACGGCATCGGCTACCCCGTCGGCCTGGTGCTCGGCGAGGAGACCGTGGTGCTCGACTTCCCGAAGCGGACGGTGCGCGCGCCCATCGAGGGCGAGGGCAAGTACCGCTACGGGTTCCGCGTCGCGCCGGAGCTGGTGCAGACGGTGCTGCGCGACAACGAGCCGGACTGGGTGAACACCATCTTCCTGTCCACCCGATTCCAGGCGTGGCGGATCGGCGGCTACAACGAGTTTCTCTACACGTTCTTCAAGTGCCTCACCGACGAGCGCATCGCCTACGCCGACGGCTGGTTCTCCGAGGCGCACGACGATTCGGCCTCGACCGAGATCGCGGGCTGGGAGGTGCAGCGCAGGTGCCCGCACCTGAAGGCCGATCTGTCCAAGTTCGGCGTGGTGGAGGGCAACAACCTCACCTGCAACCTGCACGGCTGGCAGTGGGATCTGGAGTCGGGCCGGTGCAAGACCTCGAAGGGGCACGAGCTGCGCTCGCGCAAGCTCTGAGTTCGACGAACCCCGGCCGGCGCGCACGGCCGGGGTCTGCCGCGGTGGTGCCGTCGATCAGCGGATTTCCCTGGTGAGCCTGGACGACCACGGGCACCAGAAACAACCGGGCAGGAAGGCGCCGCACGCCTCGTCGAGGTGATCCTCGACGTAGTAGATGGCCGAGTCACAGACCTCGATCGCCATGGTGAAGAAGGTGATCGTGTCGGGATCGAGGTGGAAGCTCCAGCCCGGGTTGTAGTCGACTGGCTGCTTCCTGATTCGGCCCATGACGTGGACCGACATCTTTTCCTCGCCGGACAGGATCCGGCGCGCCTCTTCGATGCGCTGCTCGTTGGTCAGCCGGATGATGAATTCCTTGCCGGAGTAATCGGTGAATGCAAAGTCCGCCATGACATCTCCCCTGCTGAAAGTAGTGGATGGGTCGCGCGCGGTTGCTACATCGATGCTTCACGATCCTAGCTACCAATAGGCAACTATGTCACGAAATGCTCTGCGCGCCAATCGATTTGAACCACAGGTTGGTTTTTCCCCGAGGAAACCAGGCCGACCGGTCAGCGCGGGCCGCGCATGGCAGCCTGATGACCGTTGCTTCGAGAGGAAAGCTGAGTTCGGACGGATTTTCTGGCGAGAATCAGCTCGCGGATCGCGATAGCGCCCCGCGCGACGGGCGCGGCGACCCGTCCGTCGGCGTCGATCAGCACGGCCGACGGTGTACCGCGGACGCGGTAGCGCAGCGCTGCCTCGTTGCCCTGCTGAACCAGCGAAGGGATGTCGCCGAGCTCCTGTTCGACGCCCCAGGCGGCCTGCTCCGCGGCGTCCCCGTTCCCGACGGCCACCATGGTCAGATCGACGCGCGACCGCCATCGCGGCAACTCCCGCGCCAGCGCGGCACACAGCTCGCAACCCGGATGCACAAACACCAGCAGCACGGCTCGGCCCGCCGCGAGCAGGTCGGCCAGGCTGGTGCGCGTGTTCGCGACGTCGAGCAGATCGAACTCCGGCGCGACCGAACCCACCGGCAAGCCCTCGGCGCCCAGCGTCGAGAGCGCCTGCTCGTCGAGCCTGCGACGCAGCGCGCCGACCTGGCCGATCAGCCACGCCAGCACCCCGCACAGCACCGCGACGAGCGCGAGTCCGGTGGCGGTGTCGGCGGGCAATCCGGCGGGAACCGAAGGACGGGCGAACGCGCCCCACAGGACCAGGGCCGCGAGCAGCATCAGCACACCGTTGCGCGCGATGCTGCGCGCACCGATCGGCGTCGCGCTCGCCGCACCGAAGCACGAGCACGCCGGATGCTTTCCGCGCCGCATCAACCGGACCATCACCGCCGTGAAGACCGTCAGCAGGAGCAGCACGCCGATCGCCGCGGCCGCCACCGTCCACGGCAGGACCACACCCACCGCGAGCACCGCCTCGACGACCGGAAGCCCCCACGCCACGGCAGGCACCCACCGCACCGGCACCTCGAAATCCCCCACCGCCTGCCGCGTCCCCGCACGATCGGCCAGCTTTCCCCAGGCCGACAATCCGAACACCACGGCGAGCGCCAGCCGCGTCACCCACACCCCGTATTCGATCAGCATGGGCCGCACCCTCCCACATCTGCGGTTATTCGAAATCGGAATCGCCGGAAGAGTATTCGAGGTGTTGCGAAGAACTGTTCGGTTCGGGGCGAACGACGACGCTCACGCCCGGGCACGAACAGCCCGTTGCGCGGCGGCTGCGCAGCCCGACGAGGTCATTACCCGAACGGGCGGATCTGTGGGCGTGCGCACCGTCGGCGGGAAGCCGAGGGTCATTGGTCCCCAATCCGGGAATCGGCCGACGTGGATGCGATGCCGGGACGCTGCTTGGCGGCCAGCCCGACCGCGACGAAGGTCAGCAGGCAGCCCAGCACGGACCACGGTGACAGGGCGGGGCCGGTCGGGATGAGCAGGTCGAGGGCGATGGCGGTGGCGAGCTGGCCCGCGACGGAGGTGAGGCCGAGCAGCAGGACTCCGATCCAGCGGACGGTGAGCGCGGCGAGGGCGATGAACGCGACGCCGATCGCGCCGCCCAGGTAGAGCCAGGGTTCGGCGGGGAATTCGCCGAGTCCGCCCGTGCCGGTCAGCAGGGCGGCTTCGATCAGCAGCAAAGCGACGAGCCCGACGGCGAAGTTCACCAGGGCGGCCGAGAACGATCCGCCGACCGCACCGACACGTCCGTTCACGGCCTGCTGCCAGGCCAGGCCGATGCCCGCCAGCGCGGGCAGCGCGATGAGCAGCGCGGACGGGACCGAGCGCAGCGATTCGGGGAGCGCGAGCGCGCCCGGTGCGGCGCCGGAGCGGTCGGCGACGGCGAGGAAGACCGCGCCGACGGCGAGCGCCGCGCCGCCCATCCGCAACGCGGTGATCGGGGTCGAGCCGCTCGGTGCCAGACCGAGCCGGTCGACGACCAGGCTGCTGGACAGCTGCCCCGCGACGACGGCGACGGTGAACGCGGTGACGCCGATCGCCGCGACGGTCAGACCCTGGCAGGCGACGAAGAACGCGCCGAACAACCCGCCCAGCATCTGCCACCGGTGCAGCGTCCGCTCACCGAGCGCCCTGCGCACCGCGCCGAGTCCATCGCGCAGCCGCCCGCTGAGCGCAAAGGCGATCGCGAGCAGGAGCAGCCCGGTCCCGAAACTCACGGTGGCGGCGGCGATGCCATCCTGCAACCGGACACCGAGCGCACCGTTGATCCGGGCCTGCACCGCCACACCCGCGCCGATGCAGAACCCGCACAACAACCCCACCCTCGCCCGCCCGGTCATTTCCGCACCGTACCCGCGGGGCGATCAGCGCCGCCGCTCACGCCTGTCCGGCGACCTCGGCTCGCACCACGTGCCGCGGCAACCAGGCCGGGGTCAGGGCGGCGATGGCGAGCATGACCAGGCCGAGCAGCGCCAAGGTCGCGGCCATCGAGAGCCAGAGCGTCGCCAGCGCGACGAATCCGAAGATCACCAGCGACACCACCTCCGAGAGCAGGCCGGACACCGAGGTGACCGTCGCGCGGGCCGGGCCCTCGATGGCGTCCTGCAACCGGGATTCGGCGACCACCTCGGCATTGAGCACGACACCGTAGCCGAGGCCGATCGCCGTGAAACCGACGCCGGTCAGCAGATACACCGCGTCCGGACGATCGGTGGCCAGACCCGCGATCAACGCGCCGCCGATGAACAGCACACCGCCCACGGCGACGGCCGCCGCGATGACGCGTGCGGACAACCGCGCCGTGCGGCCCGCGAGCAGCGAACCGGTGAGCGAGCCGACGACGGTGAGACCGACGAGCAGCGGCACCACCACGGTCGGCGCGCCCGCCGATTGCGCGAGCAGCGCGAAGTACTCGTCGTAGGCCGTGATACCGAACAGCAGTGCGCCGAGCAGCACACCGTTACGCACCCGGCGCACCCGGATCGCCTCGCCGACGCCGGTGCGCAGCATCGTCACGTATCGGGTGAGCACGCCGGACCGATCGGCGGCCGCGGCCCGAGCCCGTGCGTCGCCGGGCACGACGGGGTGACCCGGTACCGCCGCGACGGCGGCGGGCGCGTCGTCGGTCAGGTCGTCGACCGATGCCGCCTTCGGCGCGCTCGGCAGCGACACCGCGACGAGCACGTGCAACGCCGCGATCGCCACGCTCGACCAGCCGACCAGGGCATACCCACCCCAGGCGTACAGCGGCGTCGCGGCGAGGATCGCCACGACAACGGCGCCCTCCGCGGCCGCGCGGGCGTAGCCCATGATGCGCGGATAGGCGACGGGTTCACCCTTGGCGACCAAGTCGTCATAGATCAGCGCCTCGAAGGTGCCCGACTCCAGGGCGCTCGACACGCCCCACAGCACGAAGCCGATCGCGAATCCGAGATAGGACGGCGCGACGGTCCACCACGTGAAGGCCGCGAGCACCAGCGCACCGCTGACGATGAGCAGGTTGCGCCGGGACACCGTGTCGGCCCAGGCGCCCGACGGCACCTCGAGCACGAACGCGGTCACCGACCACAGGGCGAGCAGCGAGGAGATCTGCGCGGTGTTCAGGCCGTGTTCGGCGAACAGCAGCGCGTACAGCGCGTAGAGCGGGATGAGATCGCGCGAGCCCCTGAACAGCACCGCACGTACGGTGAGACCACGGACGCCGTGATCACGACCCCGTCGCGTGGAGGGTGCGCGGGAAGCTCAATAGCCATTGATGATCAAGCGCATGCCCTTCAGCTTCGACGCACGGGCGCGGCCTCGTCAAGCGATTTTCCGCGCCCGCGGGCGAGTCAGCCGAGCGGCAGCCAACCGTTGGCCGCGGGCATGGAGTCGTCGCCGATCTCCCGGTCGGACAGCCCGGCTCCGATACGGCCCTGCCCGTCGTTCAGGTCGTTGATCAGATCCGATACCGGATGCGAATCGCTGTAGTGGTAGCCCTGGGCGAGCGCGAAACCGAGTTCGGTCAGCACCGCCGCCTGGTACTCGGTCTCCACGCCCTCGGCGATGACCTGCAGGTCGAGCGCGCTGCTGAGGGCGGCGATCACGCCGAGTAGCGGCGGCGCGGGCGAATCCGAGCGGATGGCGGCCACGAAGGACTGGTCGACCTTCAGGATGTCGCTCGGCAGGGTGGCCAAGCGGCTGAGTGAGGAGTAGCCGGTGCCGAAGTCGTCGATGGCGATGCGCACGCCCCGGTCGCGCAGCGTGTGCAGATTCGCGATCGCGGTCTGCGATTCGGCGGCCAGCTCGCTCTCGGTGACCTCGAGGACCAGCTGGTCGGCGGGCCACCCGGTGCTCGCCAGAATGTCGGACACCCGATCGGCGTAACCGGACTCGGCCAGTTCCAGCCCGCTGACATTGACGTTGAGCGTCAGGTCCAGCTGCGCGAAGGTCTCCTGCAACCGGGCCGCGTCGGCGCAGGCGCGGCGCAGCACCAGTTCGTCCAGATCGGAGATGAGGTCGTATTCCTCCGCGACCCGGATGAGCCCCTCGGTGGTGACGTCCGGCTGCGCGCTCGACGACCAGCGCAGCAGCGCTTCTACGCCGACCGCCTTGCCGCCGCCCTCGCTCAGGCTGACGATCGGCTGGTAGTGCACGTCCAGCGCGCCGCGATCGATGGCCTCGCGCAGTTCGACGGCCAGCGGCAGCTGCCGGGAGGACTCGAGCACCGTCCGGTTGCGACCGGCCTGCTTCGCGCGGTACAGACCGACGTCGGCGCGGCTCACCAGCAGCGAACCGGACTCGCCCGGCTGCCATGAGGTGACGCCCGCCGAACAACCGGTGGTGACGGCCGCCCGCAGCTGCTCGGTGAGCAGGATCGCGGCCTGTTCGGTGGTGTTCGGCAGCAGCAGGGCGAAGGCGTCGCCGCCGTAGCGGGCCAGCCGCTGCTCGGGGGCGAGCAGCTTGGACCAGGTGTCGGCCACCCGCTGCAGGACCGCGTCGCCCGCACGGTGGCCGAGGTGATCGTTGATCTTCTGGAAGCGGTCGAGATCGACAAGCACCAGCGACAGACCCTGCCCGGCGCGGGTGGCCTGCTCGATCGCGGTGTTCAGCGCGCGGTCGAAACCGCGGCGGTTCAACAAGCCGGTGAGCACGTCGATATCGGCTTCCGAGGCCATCCTGGTCAGGATGCCGACGACGACGCCGACGCCGAACGTCACGCCCGCCGGGATCAGACCCGACCACCAGGGCAGGTCGCGCGCGGGCAGCGCCCACAGACACAGCGCCATGGCGAAGGCGATGTGTGCCATCGCTTGCGGCCAGCGGAAGAACAGGGCCGCATCGCAGGCGATGAAGACATAGAACGAGGCCAGGCTGATGCCGCCGACGGTGTTCGGGAACGAGTGCACCGCGATCGTCACCAGCACGGTCGCGATCGCGACGTAGCCGTGGTGGATGGAATGCGGCAGTCGCGGACCCCACGCGAGCAGCGTCAGACCCAGCGCCAGCGCGATCGCCGCCGCTGTGCCGACCAGTGGTCGATTACCCTCGTCACCCGGTGCGATGGCCGTGATCACCAGACCAAGCACACCACCCATGACGTAGAACGCCCCGGTGGTCCGAGCCATGACCATTGCCGTCGCCAGCGCCGATGCCGCCCGCACCCGGGTTCGGGTATCGCCGCGCGCCCCGATTCCTCGCACGGGGAACAGCCTAGACACAACGCATCTCACTGGTTGCCACATCCCCGGAATCCGGGCATGGCGAACCAGTGGCTATCGCCCTGGTCAGCGCGCGGGTCGCAGTACCTCGGTACCGACGAACGGGACGAGCGCCTCGGGCACCCGCACCGAACCGTCGGCCTGCTGGTGGTTCTCCAGCAGCGCGACGATCCACCTGGTGGTCGCGAGTGTGCCGTTCAGAGTGGCTGCGATCTGCGGTTTTCCGTTCTCGTCGCGGTAGCGCACGGCGAGACGGCGGGCCTGGAAAGTGGTGCAGTTGGAGGTCGAGGTGAGTTCACGGTAGGTCCGCTGGCTCGGCACCCAGCCCTCGCAGTCGAACTTGCGCGCCGCCGAGCTGCCCAGATCACCCGCCGCGACATCGATGATGCGGTAGGGCACCTCGATGGCCGCGAGCATCTCCCGCTCCCAGGCGAGCAGGCGCCGGTGCTCGGCGTCGGCCTCCTGCGGCGTGGTGTAGACGAACATCTCGACCTTGTCGAACTGGTGCACCCGGATGATGCCGCGGGTGTCCTTGCCGTAGCTGCCCGCCTCGCGACGGAAGCACGACGACCAGCCCACATACCGCTTGGCGCCGTCACCGAGATCGAGGATCTCCCCTGAGTGGTAGCCGGCCAGCGGCACCTCCGAGGTGCCGACCAGGTACAGGTCGTCGTCGGCCAGGTGGTAGACCTCCGCCGAGTGCTGGCCGAGGAAGCCGGTGCCCGCCATGATCTCCGGGCGCACCAGCACCGGCGGAATCATCATGGTGAAGCCGTTGGCGACGGCCTTCTGCGCGGCCAGCTGGAGCAGGCCGAGCTGCAACAGCGCTCCGTAGCCGGTGAGGAAGTAGAACCGCGCGCCCGACACCTTGGCGCCGCGCTCCATGTCGATCACGCCGAGCGCCTCGCCGAGCTCCAGGTGGTCCTTCGGCTCGAAGTCGAATTCGGGTGGCGTTCCGACCGTTTCGAGGACGACGTAATCGTCCTCGCCGCCCGCGGGCGCGCCGTCCTGCACGACGTTCGAGATCGCGCGGTGCGCGGCGTCCAGATCGGCGTCGGCGGCGTGCTGGGCCGCCTCGGCCTCCTTGACCTTCACCGACATCTCCTGCGCCTGCGCGAGCAGCGTCGGGCGCTCCTCCCTGGACGCCTTGCCGACCAGCTTGCCCATCGCCTTGTGCTCGGCGCGCAGGTTGTCGGCGGTGGCGACCGCGGCGCGGCGCGCGGCGTCCGCCTCCAAGAGGGCGTCGACGAGGGCGGGGTCTTCGCCGCGGGCGCGCTGCGAGGCGCGTACCGCGTCGGGGTCTTCCCGCAGGAGTCGGAGGTCGATCATGGGCTATCAGCCTAGTCGGCGGGCCGTCGGCGTTTCACCCCGATATCGGTCTGCCGGTCCCGGCGGCCGGATCGGGCGCGCGTGCCCGCCCCTGCTGACCCGTTTGCGCCGATCTGTCCAGTTCCTGGCCGCGCGGGGCATGGTGCGCGCATAGTTGGCTTGTGGGCACGACTTTCGACGAGACGACCATCGACAACGCCCTTGCCGACCTGTCCGCGGGCGAGAAGACCTGGGCCGCGACTCCGCTGCGCAAGCGCAGGGAACTGCTCGACGAGATCCACAAACGCACCGGCCGCTTCGCCGGTGACTGGGTGCGGGCCGCGCGCACCGTCAAGGACCTCGACGCGGACTCCCCGCTGGTCGGCGAGGAGTGGATGTCGGGCCCGATGGCGCTCCTGCAGGCCACCGCCGCCCTCTCGGCCACCCTGGCGAAGCTGGAGGCTGGGCGCAGCCCGCTGGACGGCGTCCGGCTGGGCACCGCGCTCGGCGACCGGGTCACTGTGCCGATCCTGCCTTCGGACGCCTACGACCGGCTGCTGCTGAGCGGTTTCCGCGGCGAGGTCTGGCTGCGGCCCGGAGTCGACGCCGACACCGCCCGCCGCCGCGCCGGACTGGGCCAGCTGGACCCCGCCGCGACCGGCGGCATCGGCGTGGTGCTCGGCGCGGGCAACATCACCTCGATCCCGCCGCTGGACGCGCTCTACGAGCTGTACGCGCACAACCGCGTCGTCGCGCTCAAGCTCAACCCGATCACCGATCCGCTGTTCACGGTGTTCGAGATGGTCTTCGCGCCGTTCATCGAGCTCGGCGTGCTGCGGATCCTGCTCGGCGGCGCGGAGGCGGGCGGCTACCTGGTACGCCATCCCGACGTCGCGCACGTGCACATGACCGGCAGCGCCAACACCCACGACGCGATCGTCTGGGGGCGGGGCGCCGAGGGCACGGCGAACCGGCGCGCGGGCACGCCGCTGCTGGACAAGCCGATCACCAGCGAGCTCGGCGGCGTCTCCCCCACCATCGTGGTCCCCGGCAACTGGTCCGACGCGGACCTGAGCTTCCAGGCCGAGCACCTCGCGACCCAGCGGCTGCACAACGGCGGCTACAACTGCGTGGCCGCGCAGGCCGTGGTGCTCGGCGCGGACTGGCCGCAGAAGGACCGCTTCCTCGACGAGCTGCGCACCGCGCTCGAGCTGGCGCCGCAGCGCGCGGCCTACTACCCGGGCAGCGACGCCCGCGTCGCCGACGCGCTCGCCTCGTACCCGGAGGCGGAGCGGCTCGGCCAGGGCCGGGTGCTGATCGACGGTCTGCCGTCCGCCGAAACGCCGCTGTTGCGCACCGAGTACTTCTCTCCGGTGCTCGGCGTGGTCGAGCTGCCCGGGCGCGGCGGCGAATTCCTCCAGCGCGCGGTGGATTTCGCCAACGCCGAACTGACCGGAACGCTCGGCGCGAACGTGCTCGCCGATCCCACGACCATCGGCAGGCTCGGTATCTCCTTCGAACGCGCGGTGGAGCGCCTGCGCTACGGCACCGTCGCCGTGAACACGTGGACCGGCCTGGCCTTCCTGTCGCCGCGCGCGACATGGGGCGCGTTCCCCGGCCACACCCTCGACGACGTGCAGAGCGGAATCGGCGTGGTGCACAACGCCTTCCTGCTCGACGAGGTGGAGCGCACGGTGGTGCGCGGGCCGTTCCGTCCCGCGCCGCGTTCGCTGCTCGGCGGCGAGCTCGCCCTCTCCCCCAAGCCGCCGTGGTTCGTCGGCAACGACACCGCCGCCGTGACGGGCCGCAAGCTCACCGAGTTCTACGCCGATCGCAATCCGGCACGGCTGCCCGGCCTGTTCCTGTCCGCGTTCCGCGGGTGAACGCGCGGATTCGGGCAGGTCGTGGCACCGGAGGGCGGACAGCTGCCATGATGGATCGCGATGTCCTCCGATGATGTGTCTCAGACTCCGCACTCCGAGCAGTCGCCGACGGGTGCATCGGCGCGCTCGGGTTCGTTCCCTCGATCCCTCACGTCCGCGCGCGGCGCGCTCGCCGAGGGCGGCGGGCTGCACCTGTCGGCGCCGACGCTGCGCTGGGGTCTGCTCGCCGTCGCCGCGGGCGCCGTCGTCGCGGCCCTGGTCACCTTGTTCGTGACCGGCTTCGACAACGAGGCGGGCCTCGAGGCGCACAACCCCGGCGCGCCCGCGCAAACGGTGCTGGACAAGGAGTTCGGCACCGCGGCCGAGGGCGACTGCCTGAGCTGGACCAAGCCCGACCGCAGCGACCTGGTGAAGGTGTCCTGCGGTAACCGGCACATGTTCGAGGTCGCCGCCGACATCGACATGAGCAGATACCCCGGCGTGGAATTCGGACCAGGCTCGCGCTTCCCTGATTCGCTGCGGCTCACCGAGCTCAAGGAAGAGCACTGCGTGCCCTCGGTGCAGCAGTACATGAACGGGAAGTTCGATCCGCGCGGGCGCTACGTCGTCGGCCTGATGTACCCGAGCCCGGAGGGCTGGAAGAACGGCGACCGCACCCTGCGCTGCGGCCTCCAGTTCTCGGGCAGCACCGGAACGCCGCTGCCTTCGCAGGGCAGCGCGGCGGAACACGACCAGTCCAGGGTTTTCCAGGCGGGCACCTGCCTCGGCATCAACCAGAACCTGCCGACCGATCCGGTGGACTGCGCGCAGGCGCACGCGGTGGAGATCATCGCGACCGTCGATCTCGGCGCCCATTTCAACGGCGTCCCGCCCGGCAAGGACGAGCAGGACAAGTACGTCGAGGAGGAGTGCGCCAGGGCGGCCACCGACTATCTCGGCTCCCCCGAGGCGATCCGCGACAAGACGCTCACGCTGTTCTTCGACTACGTCGACGCCCGCAGCTGGCTGGCGGGCAGCCGCAAACTGGACTGCATGATCGGGAAGGGCACCGACCGTGAGGGTTTCGCGCCCATCACCGGTACGGCCAGGGGCGAGATCTTGATCAACGGCCAAGCCCCTGTGCCGCCGCCGAATTCGGGTCGCTCCACGCCCACACCGCTGCCCGGCGCTGCTCCGCTGCCGCCGCAGCCCCAGCCGCGGCCCAGGTAGGTCGCGCTCGCCCATGACGGTCTCCATGTCCGAGGACCGGTTCGAGGAACTGGTCTCCGACGCGCTCGATCTGATTCCTGCCGAGCTCGCGCGCGCCATCGATAATGTGGTCGTGCTGATCGAAGCACGCAATATGGAAGACCCGCATTTGCTCGGGCTCTATCACGGAATCGCGTTGACCGAGCGCGACAGTCAATACGGCGGCGCGCTGCCCGACACGGTGACCATCTATCGCGATGCGATTCTGGAGATCTGCGCCGACGAGGAAGAGGTGGTCGAAGAGGTCGCGATCACCGTGATCCACGAGATCGCACACTATTTCGGCATTGACGAAGACCGGTTGCATCAGCTGGGATGGGGCTAGTCTTGACCAAGTCGTCGGTGCGAGCCGCGTCATCCAGAAGGACACGGTACGCAGGGGAGCGCAGGCGGCTGGCAAGATCGCAAAAGAAGTAGGGGATTCGATGGAACCGATCGCGTGGCTGTCGCGTCCTATCACTCGTAGGGGGAATTCTCGTGGTTCCGCCCCATAGCCGCCACTAGAAGGAGTCGAGTAATGGTTGGCCACGTTTCGATCTCGCCCGAGATCATCCTTGCCGCCGCTGCCGAACTGGACTTGCTGGCCGAACGATTGGCCGCCGCCGCGGCGGTCACCGGCCCGGGTACGCACGTCCTTCCGTCCGGCGCGGACGAGGTGTCGCTGCTCGCCGCCCATCACTTCAACAAGGCCGCCGCGACGCACGACGGCTCCGTCGCCCAGGGCATTCTCGAACTGCACCATGCCGCAGCCGTTCTGCGCATGCAGCTCGCCACCCACGTCGCCGAGGACGTGGTGAAGGCAGGAGTGATGCAGGGCGTCGCGGGCACCATCGGCGCCTGATCGCGGACATCGAGACACAAGGGGAGAAACAAGCATGACCGCAGGAATCACCGGGGTGTTCTGGCTGCCCCGCATGGCCGAAACGAATTCCGCGCTGCTCCACTCGGGCGCGCACGCCATCCCGATCTCGGCCGCCGCGACCGCGTGGGGCGGGCTCACCGCGGCGTGGGTCGACGCGACCGCGACCGTCACCCGGGTGATGGCCGAGCTCGGCGTCGGCATGCAGGGCGTGAACGGCATCGCGGCCCTGTCGCGGCTGGTCGGATTCACCGGCTGGGCCGAGCAGCAGGGCGTGATGGCCGCCGCCATGGGATCGAAGGCCGCGGCGAACGCCACCGCCTACACCGTCGCCGCGCTCACGATGCCGAGCCCGCCCGAGATCGTCGCCACCGTCGGCGCCGTCGTCGCCTCGGCGAACCCGCCCGGCGCGGTGTCCGGCGCGCTGGAAGCGGCCGAGGTCGCCAAGCACGCGATGGACATTCGCGCCGCGCTGGTCATGGAGACCTACGAGGCCGCGACCTCGGTGACCGTGTCCACCCCCGGCGAGTTCTACAACCCGCCGCCGATCGCCAACGGCGCGGGCAGTGCCGACCCGGGCGCCGCCGAGTCGTCGTTCCAGGGTGATCCGGTGCAGTCGGCCATCGCGACCGCCGTCTCGGTGGTGAACAACCCGGCCGTGGTCAGCGCCGCGACCCAGGCCGCCAACGTGGCGGGCACCGTCGCCACCGGCGGTGTCAGCACTGTCGGCAACATCGGCGCCAACGCGATCGCGGCGGTCACCAGCGTGGGCGCGCCGAGCGTCGCGCCCGCGGCTCCGGTGACGATGATGGCGGGCGGCATGGCCGGCGTCGGGGCGACCACCGCGGCCACCCGATCGGCGACCTTCGGGTCCGGCGCCGCCGTCAACCTGAACAACGGCTCGCTGAAGCTGCCGGAAGGCTGGGGTTCGGGTCTGCCGAACAACGCGCCCGCCGCGGCTCCGGTGGCCGAGGTCGTCGCCCGGGTCGATGCCGCGCCGGTCCGTCCGGCCACCGGCAACCCGTCCGGAAGCCCGCTGCTCGGGAACACCCGCGGCGCCGAGGACGACGAGTCGGTGCACAAGGGCACGGACTACCTGCGTGGCGATCACTTCACCGACGGCCGTTTCTCCGCCGACGGCGTCATCGGCGCCGACCCCGCCGGGACGGCTAAGTGACGATTCTGGGAGCGGGCCGCGGCCCGTCGATGCTCGAGGGCGTCGTGTTGTCGCTCGACGAGATGCAGTTTCTCCTGGAGAGACTGGAGATCGACGAGCTTCCCGTCGTGCTGCAAGCGATGGGACGCTACGACAACCAGGCCGACCACGACGCCGCGATGGACGTGGCCGCCCAGACGCTCGCCGATCGGGACTTCCTGATCGACGGCATCGTCCACGGGGAGCTCGAGGATCGGCTGCGGACGCTGTACCGGCCGCACTGGGTGCTCGCCCTGCGGTGGGTCGTCGAGGGACAGATCAGCCGGATGTGTCTCGCGAAGGGTGACGACATGGTGGTCGTCGCCCTCCGCGGGCCGGAGTCCTACGTCATCGACGAGGTCGAAGAGGATCTTCCCGGGCCGATCGTCGCGGCGCTCGGCCCGGCCGAGCCGCTCGAGCTGGAGAGCATGAACGCCCAGACCGAGTTGCTCGCCCCGATCTTCGGCGAAACCGGCGACGCCGCGGCGACGGCCAACCGGCTGGCGAAGGTGTGCAACCCGAACCGCGACGTGCAGGTGCTGGCCTCCGCACTGGTCGAAATCCATTCGCACGCGCAGATTTCCGGTGTGGTGTACGGCGACGGCACCCGGGACGTCTCGGACAACCACATCGCGATCTTCAACACTCGCGGCGGCCGGTTCCTGATCACCGCCAGCGTCGCCGACGACGACACCAAGTGGTCGTCGATCAGCTCCGGCACCACGGCGCGACTGCGCACCGCGCTGCTGGACCTGATCAATTCGCTGCCGGAACGGCAGGACTTCCCCCGGTCCGCGGCCAAGCATTCCTGAGGCTCGCAGCACGCTCACACGCCTCGCACAGGCTCTGACCTCTACGAGGCGGTGAAACGGTCTGCGCCGCCTAACCCATCGGATCGTCGGCGGTGGGTGAGACCTCGTAGCCGAAGGGTGGGACGAAGCGGCCCCACCGGATGCAGTCCCAGCCGCCGTCGGGGCGGGGGACCAGCTCGATGGTTTCGGTGTTGTCGAGGTGGTTGTTCGTGGTGAAGGGCGGTGTCACCCCGCTCAGCGTGCGCGCTACGAGTCGCATCGCGGCGCCGTGGTTCACCAGCAGCACATCGCCGCCGCCCGCCTCGGGCAGCAGGAAGGACGTGCGCAGCTTCTCGATGACCGGCAGGAATCGGGCGAGGACGTCCTCGCCGGATTCGCCGCCCGGCACCCGCGGGGACAGATCGCCCTCGTGCCACGCGCGGTAGATGCGCTGGAAGAACCGGTGCGATTCGGGGTCGTTCAGTCCTTCCAGTTCACCGACCTGGACCTCGTGCACGTCATCGAGGACGTCGGCGGTGACGCCCGTCGCCGCCTCGATGTATCCCGCCGTCTGTCTGGCCCGCAGTGCTGCCGAGGAGAGCAGCGCGCGCGGCGGCACGAGCAGGTTCGATCCGAACGTCTTCGCTTGGGCCGCACCGCGTTCGGTCAGCGGCAGCCCGGGAACCTTGGTGTCGAGAATCTTGGCGACGTTGCCTTCGGTCTCCCCGTGCCGGACCAGGATCAGCTTGCCCGCGATCTCGTTCATGTGTCCGCCACCCCCTTTCGTAACTGAGTCAGCCATTCCGCGGCCGCCTCGTCGGACGGCGGCGGCGTACCCGTCGCCGACGTCGCGGGCCAGGAACCGAGGAAGCGGATCCTGGCCGTGCGGTGCAGCGCCTTGAGCGCCTCGGCGACCGCGGTGTCATCGATATGCCCGACGCAGTCCAGATAGAACCGGTAAGTGCCCATACCCGTTCGGGTGGGCCGGGATTCGATCCTGGTCAGGTCGATGCCGCGCGTCGCGAACTCGGCGAACGCGCGCATCAGCGAGCCGGGCTCGTTCGCCAGTTCCAACACGATCGAGGTGCGGTCCGCGCCGGTCGGCGACGGCGCCACGCGGGGCCGGGTGACCAGCACGAAACGGGTGATCGCCTGCTCGTGATCAGCCACTCCGGTGGCCAGGGCGATCAGCCCGAGCCGCTCCCCCGCCAGCGCGGTCGAGACGGCGGCATCGGCGCGACCGGCCGCGACATCCTCGGCGGCGGCGGCGTTCGAGGCCGACGTGTAGATCTCGGCCTCGGCCATCCGGCGCGCGACCCACATCCGCACCTGCGCGGCGGCCACCGGGTACGCGGCCAGCGTGCGCACGTCGGCCAGCTCGGTGCCCGCCCGCGCCAGGATGGTGAAGCTGACCTCCAACTCGGTCTCCGCGACGATCTGCAATCGCGGCCCGATGGCCAGCGAATCCAGCGTGGCCGAGATCGAACCCTCCACGGAACTCTCGATCGGCACGACAGCGCCATCCACGTCACCGGACCGAACCAGATCCAGCGCCGCCCCCTGACTGGGCGCGGCGACCCGCTCGACGGGTCCGTCGAAGACGGCCGAGGACTCGAGCTTGGCGAGGGCCATCTCGGTGAAGGTTCCGGACGGTCCGAAATACGCGATACGCGGCACCCCTACGACATTACAAGCGCCGGGATGCCAGCAAACCGCTTCGTGCGACGCGCGTCCTTCGGGTTCGGCTGCTGGGCCTCGGCGGGGGCCGACGTGGGGCCCGGATCGGGTGGGGTGTGCAACCCTTCGGCATGGTGGGGACCGGGCCGAACCCTGCGCAAGATCCGCGCACCCCGCCACAAGGTCGACCGACCTCGGCGCGCACGATCACCCGACGAGACCTCGCGCCTCAACGGCGGAGCACCGCGAGAACCTCACCGACACGATCCGGCGCGACCGTCTCCACCGCGAGCAGAACACCGCGAACCGCCTCCACCGCAGGCGGTTTCAGACCGACTAGAAATTCGACATCCGGCTGGACGAGCGCGCCGCGAATGTCCTCGCCGCACAAAGCGGCAGCGGTCGCCGCGACGACAGCGAGTGCGCGCTCACCGTCGTCCGTGCGCGCAACGAACCCGGTGTCGGCATGGACGACACCGGCGAGGAAGTCGGCGATCTCGGCGTCGGACGCGTCGGCGGCGAGGATGGGGGCGTTGGGGACCGAGCCGGGCGGGCCGATCAAGCCGTCGACCAGGCTGCGGCGGGCGGGGGCGGACAACGAGACCAGTACCGGTTCGCTCGCGCCGTGACCTGCCGTCGGTGTCGCTTCTCCCACGAGGATCACCGTAGCGGGCCCTGATTCTGGAATCAGCCGGAAGGTAACGCTTGCAGATCGAGGGCGGCTCACTTAGCTTAGGTTTACCTAATTATCGCCGCCGCCATCACCACGGAGGTCCGCATGCCGAATCCGACCGTCGCGCCCACCACCGCCGAGCGGGTACGCAGCGCGTGCGCTCACGCGGAGCAGGCGGTCCTCGCCCTGCCGGGGATCGACCCGACGCCGACCTCGGTGCATCACGTGCGGCAGTGCGGCGACGTGGTGATCGCAGTGCCGACCGGCTCGATGGCGGCGGTGCTGACCGGCAACTCCGGCCCGGGCGGAGCGGCGGCGGTGCTCGAACTCACCGATCACGCGCCGCTGCCGCTGCGCGAGCCGGTCCGCGCCCTCGTCTGGTTGCGCGGCACCGTGCGCGCCGTGCCCGCCCAGGCGCAGCGCGTACTCGCGGGCGAGGTCGCCAAGGACAACCCGGATCCCGCGCTGTTGGACGTCGGATACAGCTCGACCCTGCTGCGCCTGGTGATCAACAGCGCCGTGATGGCGGATTCGACCGGCGCCGAATCGGTCTGCGTCGAGGAGCTGCGACTGGCCGAGCCGGACCCGTTCTGCGCGCTGGAATCGGCCTGGTTGCAGCACATGGACGCCGATCACGCCGACGTCATCGCCCAGCTCGCGCGCCATCTGCCGCCGCGCCTGCAGACCGGCACCGTGCACCCGCTCGCCATCGACCGGTACGGCGTCACCTTGCGGATCGAAGGCCACGACGGCGACCACGACTTCCGCCTTCCCTTCGGCGCTCCGGTCGACGACGTCGAATCCCTCAGCCGCGCCGTGCGCACCCTGGCGGGCTGCCCCTTCCTCAACGGCCTGCGCCGGATGTGACCGCACCCAGCCCGAACCTGCGCAGCTGGCTAGATTCGACGGCATGCGTGCTGAGTCGGATGCCCCCGGCGAATCCGAGCTGACGGAGCGGGAGCGGCTGGCGATCCGGATCGAGATCGCGGTCGTGTTGACCGTCACGTTCGGGCTGAGCGGGATCAGCGCCGCGCTGTCACTGCTGGACAGCGCGCTGGGGCCGGGCGGGATCGGCGGGCGCACGATCGCGCTGAACGCCTCGCGCTCCGAGCAGTCGCTGATCGACCTGCTGTTCCAGTTGCTCGGGGTGTTGCGGCTGGCCGGATGGGCGGCGCTGGGCCTGTACCTGTTGTGGCGCAGCGGCATCGGGCCGCGCCTGATCGGGCTCGGACGGTTCCGGTCGCGCGCGGATGGGGTGCCGGGACTGGCGCTGGCGGCGATCATCGGCCTGCCGGGGCTCGGGTTGTATCTGATCGCGCACGCCATGGGCTTCAGCGTGACGATCGTGCCGAGTTCGCTGGAGGAGCACTGGTGGCGGCTGCCCGTCCTCATCCTGTCCGCCTGCGCGAACTCGTTCGCCGAGGAAATCCTCGTTGTGGCGTACCTCATCACGCGGCTGCGTCAACTGGGCTGGACGGAGAATTCGTCGCTGCTCGCCTCGGCGCTGCTGCGCGGCAGCTACCACCTCTACCAGGGCCTCGGCGGCGGTCTGGGAAACCTGGTGATGGGCTTGATCTTCGGCCGCTACTGGCAGCGCACCAACCGGCTGTGGCCGCTGATACTGGCGCACGCCACCATCGATGCGGTCGCCTACATCGGCTACACGGCACTGCGCGGACACGTTTCCTGGCTGCCGTAACGGAAACAGGCCGCCGGGTGATTATCGGAGAAACCCCCTGCCGCCCCGATAAGTAAAGTCAGTGTGATGAACGGCGACGACCCCCGCAACGCGCGGACGCGCCGGGTGCCGCCGCCGCAGGGCCGCCCCGGCGTGCCGCAACCACCCCCGCCGCCCGGTGGCGCAGCCGTTCCGCCTTCGTCACCCGGCATCCCGTCGGGCGGCGCGGTCCCCCCGTCGCAGCGCCGTGCCACCCCACCGCCCGGACAGGGTCGTGAGCCGCTGCCTCCGCAGCGTCACGCGGCCCCGCCGCCACGACAGGGCGGCGGACCTGGACGAGTCCCCCCGCCGCACGCACCGCAGGGCGCCGATCCGAGGTCGCGCCGCCCGGGCCCGCCGCCGCAGGGGCACGGCGCCGCGCCCCCTCCTCCCGCGCAGGGTCGTACCGCCGTGCCGCCACACGGTGCGGCCGCCCCGCCGGCACGACAGGGCCGCGAAGGCCACCCGCCGCCTGTCGAACGGACCAAAGTGCTGCGCCGCGACGGCGCCGATCCGCACGCACAGCCGCTCGCGTATTCGAAGGTCCCGCAGGAGGCGCCGCCGCGGCTCCACAAAGCGGAACCGGAGTACGCGCCGACGCAGCAGCCGGAGCCGTTCCACGAGCCCGTCCCGCGCACCCACGCCCCGAGCCCGCGCGGACGCCGCGGCACACCACCGCCACCACCGCCTGCCGCGCCGCCGCGCGCCGACCGTGCCCCGCGCCCGCGACGCAAACGGCATCCGTTCCGGTGGTTCCTGGTGTTCCTGCTGGTTCTCGTCGTCGCCTCGGTCGCCGCGGTGATCAACCTCGACGGCAAGCTGTCCCGCATCGACGCCCTGGCCGGATACGCCGACCGGGTCGGCAACACGCCGGGCACCAACTGGCTGCTCGTCGGCTCCGACGGGCGCGGCGGGCTCTCCAGCGAACAGGAGCAGGAGCTGGCCACCGGCGGCGACGTCGGTCCGGAGCGCACCGACACGATCATGCTGGTGCACATCCCGAAGTCGGGTCGCACCACCTTGGTCAGCCTGCCGCGCGACTCGTACGTGAGCATCCCCGGCCACGGCAAGGACAAGCTCAACGCCGCCTTCGCCTTCGGCGGCCCGCAGTTGCTCGTACAAACCGTGGAAGGCGCGACCGGCCTGCGCATCGACCACTACGCGCAGATCGGGTTCGCCGGCTTCGCGGGCATCGTCGACACGCTGGGCGGCATCGACGTCTGCGTGCCCAAACCCATCGACGACCCGCTCGCGGGCATCAATCTGGAGGCGGGCTGCCAGAAGCTGAACGGACCGGAGTCGCTCGGTTTCGTGCGCAGCAGGGCGACCGCACTCGCCGACATCGACCGGATGAACAACCAGCGCCTCTTCATGGCCGCGCTGCTGAAGAAGGCGACCAGCGGCGCCACCGTGGCCAATCCGTTCACACTCTGGCCGTTGGCGGCCGACACCGCGGGCTCGCTGAAGGTCGACGAGGACGATCACATCTGGGATCTCGGCCGCCTCGGCTGGGCGATGCGCGGCGACACGGTGGCGACGACGGTGCCGGTCGGCGGTTTCGACGACGTCGACGGCAGCGGCAACGTGCTGCTGTGGGACAAGACGAAGGCGAGCGCGTTCTTCGAAGCACTCGCGAACGACAGATCCATCCCGGAAGAACTGCTCACGCGGTAGCGTCGAGGCATGTCCGACACCGATGGCGCCCAGTCCTTCCCGGCCCTGCTGCGCGATCAGATCCGGCACGGCTTCACCGTCGCGCAGCAGTATCTCGCCGCCGCGGTCTACTTCGACTCGCTGCGGCTTCCACAACTGGCCCGACATTGCTACACCCGCTCGGAGGAGCATCGTGCGCACGCGATGCGCATGGTGCAGTACCTGCTCGACAGGGATCTGGAGGTCCGGGTCGGCGGCCTGGACTCGATCCGCTCGGACTTCGAATCTCCGCGCGCGGCAACGGCATTCCTGCTGGAGGCCGAGCGCAACTGCACCTCGCAGGTGACGGCGCTCGCGAAGGCGGCGCGGGAGAGCGGCGACTATCTCGGCGAGCGGTTCATCCAGTGGTTCCTGAAAGAGCAGGTGGACAACGTCGCCGGGATGACGACGCTGCTCACCGTGATCGATCGGGAAGGCAACCTGTTCGACGTCGAGCAGTTCGTGGCGCGCGAGGTGCGCGCGCCCGCGAAGCCAGGCAATTCGGCGCCGAAAATGGCTGGCGCAGCAAACATTTAATTAGGCAACACTAGCCTCAATAAGGGTGCACTTGGATGACACGCGCCCTGACCAGCGATAATGTGGCGGCATGTCCAGCCATTCGGAGTCCCCGCGCAGCAAATTCCACAGCCTGCTCCACGACCAGATCCGGCACGAATTCAATGCCGAACACCAATACATCGCGATCGCGGTGTGGTTCGACAATACGGATCTGCCTCAGCTGGCCAAGCGGTTCTACGCACAGGCCGTGGAAGAACGCAATCACGCGATGATGATCGTGCAGTACTTCCTCGACCGGGATATCAGCGTCGAGCTTTCCGGCATCGATCCGGCGAAGTCGCATTTCGACGGTGTCCGGGAACCGATCGCCCTGGCCCTCAATCAGGAGAAGACCGTCACCGACCAGATCATCCGGCTGGCGAGCACGGCCCGCGAGGAGGGCGATTACCTCGGCGAGCAGTTCATGCAATGGTTCCTGAAGGAGCAGGTCGAGGAGGTCGCGAATATGACGACCTTGCTCAACATCGCCGACCGCGCCGGCTCGAACCTGTTCGATCTGGAGAATTTCATCGCGCGGGAGATGAGTTCTCCGGCCGATGCCTCCGGCGCACCCTCGACAGCGGGCGGTTCGCTATAGAAGAGGTTATTCCGGAAAACAGGCCCAGCTCTTCGCGACGAGCTGGGCCTGTTTCGACCGAGATGGTTGCCTCAGCTGGCGCTCAACGAGCTGAGCAGCGTCTTGAGCAGCGCAAGAATGGCTTCCATGGTGTTCCTACTTTCCTCATCTGTGCGGTAAGGCAATCCTCACCATCACCAGTAACGGTGATGTTCAGAACCTAACCCGCCACAGAGTCTGAAAGAGGCGTTTTTCACAAAATTCCCTCCGGGAAATTTCGGAGTCAGCGCAAGGTCACCTGACGCGACCGCAGACCGTCGCGCGAACGGCGCTCCTCGGAAGTGAGCGGCGCGTCCGTGGCCAGCGCGGCGAGCAGGCGGGCGCCGAACTCGGCGGCGGGCGCGGTCCACTCGCTGGAGTGGCGCTCCGGGTCCAGGTCGAACACCGGCACCAGCAGTCCGTGCGTGCGGAACGAACCGGCGAAACGCGAACCCTCGCCCATGTGCAGCCCACCCGAGGCGTGCAGCCTGGCCAGCGCCAGCATCAGGTCGTCCTCGTTCTCCGGACGCACCCAGCGCACGTGCGCCTTCTCGCCCGCGTCCACCCACCACGCCGCGCCTACGGAATCGGCGCCGAGTTCCAGCCGCGCCGACGGCATGATCGCCTGCTTGGCCTGTTCGATGGTCGCGGCCACCTGCGGATCGGGCGTCACGCCCTCCGGCACCCACCAGTCGAAGTCCTGGTGCACGACGAGTTCCAGGTCGCCGCCCGGATCGATCACGTCGGCCAGGCGCGGACCGCCCGCGATGCTCTCGACGGAGGTGAGCGAGTCGCCAGGCTCGGCGGACTGGGTCCACAGGATCGCCGCGGCGAGGTCGGCGGCCGGATCGGGTCCATGGAACTGCATCTGGGTGCCGACGTAACCGGTCGGCTGATCGCCCGCGCGCACCAGCGCGGCCACCGCGCCGGGCAGCACCGTGGCGAGCACGACGGAACGCTCGGCGGCCACCTCGGGCGACAGCTTCAGCGTCGCGGTCGCCGACGGCACGAACTCCCGCAGTGCGACCAGATCGCATTCCGCGGCCAGCCCCTCGAACGGGCGGGTGACGGCCTGAGCCGCCTGGTCCAGCGCCACCTTTCGCTCGGCGAGACGCTGCGCCCGGTTCCCTCCGGGCTTCGGACTGTTGCGCTTGCTCTTACCCACGAGGGGTCAAACTACATGGTGCTGTGACCGTCGCAGCAATGCGCCACGGCGCGGCCCCCGAGGAATGTCGAACCACTCCTCGGACGCGACTCAGGCGGCGGCGAGCAGGGTCTTCGTGCGACCGGGGTGGTTGGTCGCGACCCAGCTGACGCCGAGGTCGGCGCACAGGCGTACGTCCTCGGGTTCGTCCACCGTCCAGCAGTACGTGGCGCGGCCCGCCGCCGCGGCCTTGTCCACCAGATCCGGGTGCTCGCGCAGCGTCTTCACCGAAGGGCCGACGGCCGTGGCGCCGACGGTGGTCGCGGCCCCGCCGCCGAGGTAGATCGAGGACTCGCCGAGCAGCACCGTGGGCAGCAACGGCGCCGCGCGACGGATACGCCACACCGCGAGCGCCGCGAACGACATGACCACGGCGCGCGAATGATCCGCCGAGGCGGGCGTGGCGATGCCGAAGCGCTGGAGTTCGGCGAGCAGTTTGTTCTCCACCAGCCCGCCGTAGCGGACCGGGTGCTTGGTCTCGATGAACAGCTTGGTCGGCCTGCTGCGCCAGTCGAGGACCAGCTCGATGAGTTCGCTGAGGGTGAGCACCGAGGCGGGCTCGCCGTCGGCGCCGAAATCCAGCGCACGCAACTCGTCGAGCGTCATCTCGCTGACCAGCCCGGAGCCCGAGGACGTGCGGTCGACCGTGCGGTCGTGCACGCAGACCAGATGTCCGTCCCTGGTCAGCCGGACGTCGCACTCCACGCCGTCGGCGCCCTCCTGGAGCGCGAGATCGTATGCGGCGAGCGTGTGCTCGGGACGCGCCGCCGAGGCGCCACGGTGCGCGACGACGAACGGTGCGCGACTGCTCTGGCTCACTTGGCCATGACCTCCTCGTGCTGAACAGCACCGTTGTCGGTATCCCGATCATCGGGGATCTCGGCGTCGGCCGCATCCGGCGCCTCGGTGCGCGCCGCGCCGCCCGGATGAACCGGCTCGATGACCGGCACCGCCGGGTCGACCGCGACCACCCAGCGGCGGGCCAGCCGGACCCGGCCGAACAGATCGTGTCCGTCGAGCAGCCGCACCACCCAGAGCGTCAGCACCGTCAGCGCGACGGCGACCGCGTCCGTCCACGCCGTGAACAGGACGCCGTCCGCCTTGACCTGCAGCGAGTCCGCGGCCCGCCAGAACAGCGCGGCCGCGGCCATCAGCCCGCCGAGAATCCAGGCGCACCACCAGATCCGGATCGCGCGCAGCGCCCTCGGGTCGCCGCGTTCCGCGGCGACCTCGGTGAGGAAGACCCCCGGATACACCAGGTTGGCCACCGGGACGAGGCAGCCGAGCACGAGCAGCGGCACAGGACGGGAATCGCGGCGACCCGCCCGCGCGAACACCGCGCTTCGGGTCTCGATCAACCAACCGAGCACAGCGACGCCGCTACCGAGCGCGAGCGCGAGGGCCAGCAGGGACGACCCGGTGAGGAGCCAGTCCGAGAACCGCAACGCCAGCGGGTCGATGAGACGTGTCCGGTTGACCAGCAGGATCACGTAGCGCACCAGCTCGGCGACCGCGGCCAGCGCGAACATCCCCGCGGTGACCAGCAGCAGCGGCGTGACCCAGCTCGCGAGCGCGGCGGCGCGGCCGCGCGGCGCGGCCAGGGCCGAGGCGGGCAGCTCGTCGCGCAGGCCCCAGCGCGGGATCTGCGGGTAGCGCGGGGTCGGCGCGGTCGGCCTGCGCCGCGCCGCCGTGACGGGTCTGCCGTTCCGGTGATCCGGGCGGCGCGCCACCCACCGATAGTTGCGCCGATCGGCGGGGGCGTCGATGGGCGCGGGCGAGAGCAGCACGCCGTGGCAGCGCGGGCACCAGTGCATCGGGGTGCCGTGCACGGCCCACCGCGCGCCGCAGCGGGCACAGGGCTGCAGCACGCTACTCACAGCGTGTCCTTCGCTCGCCCGGCGTTGTCCCACGGGCTGCCGCTTCCGGCCTGACGCTCATTGCCTGGGCACCTCGCTCTTCCGTCAGTAGATCTTCGCCGGATGGTCACCCTCGGCGACCAGCGGGCGACCCATCCGCTGCCAGGCCACCATGCCGCCGTCGACCTGCACCGCTTCGAAACCGATATAGGCCAGGTACTTCGCCACCTCGATGGACCGGCCGCCCTGCCTGCAGACGACATAGACCTCGGCGTCGTAGTCCAGCTCGTCGGTGCGCGCGGGCACATCGACCATCGGGATGTGGATCGCGCCGGGGGCGTGCCCGAGCTGCCACTCGTCGACTTCGCGCACGTCGAGCAGGATCGCCCGGACCGGGTCCGGCCGCTCGCCGTGGTCGAATTCGCCGGGCAGGTCTTCCACCGGCACCGACGGAATCTCGGGGCTCGTCACGACTCGATCCTGCCATGATCGCCGCAGCGCCGGGGATCAGGCGTACTTCCGCATCCGGTCCGATCGCGCGCGGGTTTTCGGGCGGACCGCCGCCCACAACCACCCCGGCGGCGACGATGTCCGTATCGCCAGGTGGTTGCGGGGTCGGTACCCGTCCGCAAATTTCGTACCCCGAGTCCGTTTCCGCCGCCGTTAACCCATTCCCGCCCCGCTCCGCGACCACCTGTGCATATCTTCGTGGGAGTTATCCACAGAATCCACAACCTGATCCACAGGCCCCGCCTATCACCGTCGGGGACAGTCACAGGGCGCGGCTATAAGCAAACTTCACGCGAATCCAATCTCGCCCCAGCGGACCGGGATCGGGACCCACACGGCCCTGTCCAGCTCATCCTCGGCGAAGCGGGGGTCACGAACGACCGATCCGGGACTCCCCTCCTTGTCCATCCCGGAGCGGTCGTTCGCCGCTGCCTCGGAACCGCGGCCGAGCGGGTCCCGACATCTACTTGGACGGAACGGCGAACGATTCGGTTCCAGAAAAAACGAGAACACTAGCGAAAAACTGAAATACCGGGCTCCAGCTGGCGCTGTCGGTAGCCTGAGGGCATGGATGTGCGCAGGGGGCTATTCGACGGATTGGACTCGACCGGACTCAACACCGCGATCTCGGAGGCGACCTGCCTCGGGCTCGAGGTGGATACGAAGGCGGCCACGCTGCGCCTCGATCTGACAGTCATGACGGTGCCCGCCGACGGCGCGCCGCCACAGGACCATCAGGTCCGGCTGGACTTCACCGGCGTCAGCCGAGTCGCGGCCTCACTGCGGATCCAGCGCTGGGACGACATCGCGGCCAAGATACTTCCGCTCACGCTCGACGGCCTCGACCACGCGATCCGCAGCTTCGGCGGCGGCCGCCTGCACGGCTGGGAATTCATCGACGTCGACGACAGCGGCTGGGCGCTGTGGCGCGAACTGCTCAGCTTCGACACCGAGATCGACGATCACACCCCCTCGCACGTGCTGGAGTTCTCCCAGGAGGAGGGCATCGACCCGCGCGAACTCGATGTGCGCGTGTGGTTCGACAACGTCACGGTGTACGACGCCAAGGGCAAGGAGATCGCGCCCGCCGACTTCATCGCGGGCGGCGTGCGCTGGTGGAAGGCCCATGACGCGGCCGATCCGCGCACCCTTCGCCCCGGCGTCGTGCCGCCGCTGTAACCGAGCCCCGCGACTGCCGCGCGTCCGATCACTTCGGATGCGCGGCGGTTCGCCGTTCGCGCAAGGTCTTTCAGGCCCCCAGCCCGACCGGGCAGGTCACCCCGGTGGCGTGCACCGGGCAGTAGCCGCCCGGATTCTTCGCGAGGTACTGCTGGTGATAGCCCTCGGCGTAATAGAACCCGGACAGATTCGGCGCCGGACCTGCTTCCGGAGTCGGCAGCGGCGCGATCTCGGTGGTGATGGACCCGTACCCCGCCTCGGCGAGCCGCTTGCCGTAGGTCTCCGCGCTGCTTCCGGCCAGGGCGGCTTGTTCGTCGCTCAGCGCGAAGATCGCCGAGCGATACTGCGTGCCACGATCGTTGCCCTGGCGCATGCCCTGGGTCGGATCGTGGTCCTCCCAGAAGTGTTTCAGCACGGTGGCGTAATCCAGCACCGCGGGATCGAAGACGACGAGCACCGCCTCGGTGTGCCCGGTGCGGCCGCTGCACACTTCCTCGTAGGTCGGATTCGGCGTGTACCCGCCCGCGTACCCGACCGCGGTCGTGTAGACGCCGTCGAGCTCCCAGAAGCCCTTCTCCGCACCCCAGAAACAACCCATCCCGACGACCGCGACCCGCATGCCGTCAGGAAATGGCGGACGGAGGGGATTGCCGTTCACGAAATGGGTATCCGGCACCAGGATTGGCTCCTCCCGGCCGGGGAGCGCCTGCTCGGGCGTCACCATCGCCGGCTCCGGGAGACGGATCCGTCCGACCAGCTCGTCGAAGAACGACATGGTTCCGATGCTACTCACGAATGCTCTTGCTCGAACCGCCCTTCCGCTCACGCCGGTACCAACCACTGCGTTATCGACGAATCTCCGATGGAATGAGGGGGCACACGGCCCGGTTGGAACCGAGCGGGTGTACGAATGATGGTTGGAAGCGCTCGAATCTCCGAGCGTCACAGCCCGACAACTGAGAAAGGGACATCGTGGCTGAGTACACGCTGCCAGATCTGGATTACGACTACAGCGCCCTGGAGCCCCACATCTCCGGGCAGATCAACGAGCTGCATCATTCCAAGCACCACGCGGCCTACGTTGCGGGCGCGAACACCGCACTCGAGAAGCTCGAGGCGGCTCGCGAATCCGGCGATCACGGCGCGATCTTCCTCTACGAGAAGAACCTCGCGTTCCACCTCGGTGGCCACGTGAACCACTCCATCTGGTGGAAGAACCTCTCCCCGAACGGCGGTGACAAGCCGGTCGGCGAGCTGGCCGCCGCGATCGACGACCAGTTCGGTTCGTTCGACAAGTTCCGCGCGCAGTTCACCGCGGCCGCCAACGGTCTGCAGGGCTCCGGCTGGGCGGTGCTCGGCTACGACACCCTCGGCGGGAAGCTGCTCACCTTCCAGCTCTACGACCAGCAGGCCAACGTCCCGCTGGGCATCATCCCGCTGCTGCAGGTCGACATGTGGGAGCACGCCTTCTACCTGCAGTACAAGAACGTCAAGGCCGACTACGTGACCGCGTTCTGGAACGTCGTCAACTGGGAGGACGTGCAGGAGCGCTTCGCTCGCGCCGTCACCCAGGGCAAGGGCCTGATCTTCGGGTGAATCTCCGCGCGCCGAGGCGCGCGGCTGGAAGCCCGCCGGGTAGTGGAATCGCCCGGCGGGCTTTTTCGTGTCCGCCGCCCGATCTGCGCGTCCACTGCCCGATTAGCACTCATTGGTACTTGTGTGCCAGTTGATTCGTGGGTCATCCTCTGAATCCATACAGTTCGAGGACGGGCAAGGCCGCCCCCGGTTTCATTTCGGGAGGCACGATGCGAACCAACGGGCCGATCGGCGTCACGCCGTTCCACTCGCGCGGGTCGCTGCGCGGGTTCGTCATTTCCGGTCGCTGGCCGGACACCACCAAGGAATGGGCGCAGGTTCTGGTGCTCGCCGTGCGCGTGGCGAGCCTGCCTGGGCTGCTGTCCACGTCGACCGTCTTCGGCGTCCGCGAGGACCTGCCCGACGATCCGGAGCCGGGCACGGTCGGGCTGGTGCTGGCCGAGGGCACGGTGCTTGGCGAGCAGGCGCTGGAGCCGGGGCGGTTCGCCGATCACGTGCCGCCCGCGCTGCTCATGCTGCACCCGCCGTCGGAGACTCGCCCGACGCTGCCCGAATGCGTTGGCGCGGCCTCCGGCTGCGTGCTGCTGCCGGGCGTGCCGCACCTGGGATTGGAACACCGCGCGGCGTGGGCCGAGGCGGAATCCGACGGCACCGTCACCTCGCTGGTCAGCCGGGTCGGGCTGGATCCGATCAGCGATCCGGATACCGCCGTGCTCGCGATGCTGCTCGCGGCCTGAGCGGTGCCGCCCCGATGCTCGGCGAATGCGGACGCCTGCGCTTCGCCGCGGCCTCGAACGCATTCGTGCACAGCCGTATTCGCGTGAGTTGGTGGTTTGCGAGGGTGCTGCACAGTTAGCCTGTCACGGTCGAAAGGATCGTGGAAGATGTCCGGTAATCCCCTCGCCTCCGCCGAACCATGGGATCTGGTCGCCGACGGCTACGCCGAATCCGCGCTCGCGATCATGGCGCCGTTCTCCGATCGCGCCCTCGAACTCGCCGATCTGCCCGCCGACGCGCATGTCATCGATGTCGCGGCGGGGCCGGGCACGCTGAGTCTGCCCGCCGCCGCGCGGGTCGGCCGGGTGCAGGCCGTCGATTTCGCCGAGCACATGCTCGAACGCCTCCGGAATGCCGCGCGAGACGCCGGAATCACCAATGTCGACGTGCGGGTGGGTGACGGTCAGGCGCTGCCGTTCGATGACGACAGCTTCGACGCGGGCTTCTCGATGTTCGGCCTGATGTTCTTCCCGGATCGGATCAAAGGCTTCGCCGAGCTGTTCCGGGTGTTGCGCCCCGGCGGGGTCGCGGTGGTGTCGAGCTGGGCGCCGGTGGCCGAGTCCCCGCTGATGCGAATGATGTTCGGCGCGTTGGCGGCGGGCGATCCGGCCATCCAGGAGCCGCAGCCCAACTTCCTGAGCTTGGAGAATCCGGAGGTCTTCGCCACCGAGCTGCGGGGAGCTGGGTTCGCCGGGGTGTCCATCCAGCGGCACACCACCTCGGTGGCCTACCCGGACGCGGACCGGCTGTGGGAGGAAATGTCGCGCAGCAGCGCGCCGATGATGCTGCTGCGGCGCTCGATCGGCGAGGACGCGTGGGCCGCCCGCTCGGAGTCCATGCGGGCCCATCTCGCCGAGAACTACCGGCCCAACACCCCACTGGCCACCACGGCGTTCCTCGGCATCGGTCACAAGCCCCTGCCCTGATCACCTGGCCGAAAAAGGCCGCCCCCGAAGCGAATCGGAGGCGGCCTTCGCGTGGTACGCCGAATTACCGCGGCGCCATGCGCAGCGCGCCGTCCATGCGGATGGTCTCGCCGTTCAGGTAGTCGTGCTCGACGATGTACTGCGACAGCTGCGCGTACTCGTCCGGGCGGCCGAGACGCGACGGGAAGGGCACGCCCGCCTCGAGGCCCTTGCGGTACTCCTCGGTGACGCCGGCCAGCATCGGGGTGTCGATGATGCCGGGGGCGATGGTGTTCACGCGAATGCCGAACTGCGCCAGGTCGCGCGCGGCAGGCACGGTCATGCCGTGCACGCCGCCCTTGGAGGCCGAGTAGGCGATCTGGCCGACCTGGCCCTCGAACGCCGCGACCGAGGCGGTGTTGATGACGACGCCGCGCTGGCCGTACTCGTCGACGGGATCGGTCTTGGCGATCGCGTCGGCGGCCAGCCGCATGACGTTGAAGGTGCCGAGCAGGTTCACGGTGATGACGGTGCGGAACAGCTCCAGATCGTGCGGGCCGTTCTTGGACAGGATGCGACCGGCCCAGCCGACGCCGGCGCAGTTGACCACGATGCGCAGCGGCGCGCCCGACTCGACCACCTTCGCGACGGCGGCCGAGACCTCGTCGTTGCTGGTCACGTCGGCCGGAATGAGGGTGACCCCGGCAGGCACGTTGTCACCGGCGCGCTCGATCGACTGCGGCACGTCCAGGCCGAAGACGGTGGCGCCCAGCTCGGCGAAACGCTTGGCGGTGGCGGCGCCGAGGCCGGATGCGCCTCCGGTGACGATGGCGGCGGAACCCGAAATCTCCACGATGGTCCTCTCGTTCGTGACAGCCAGTTGGCCTTGTGTCAATTGCACACTAATAGATGCTGTGGAGCGAAGTCCGCCCCCGACCCGGGCGTACCCGGCGAGGCCTCGTGAGAGACAATGCATGACATTCTCTCACGCCGCGCGCGAGGCGAACATATTTGCGAACATTGCTGTTCATCGGTGGTATCGTCGCCGCATGAAGCTGTTCTCCGGCCCAGTCGTCGCCGGTAGAAGGGTGTTGATCACCGGGGCGGCGCGAGGCATCGGGGCCGCGCTGGCCAAGCAGCTGCACGCGCACGGGGCGTCGGTCGCGCTGCTCGGACTCGAACCCGACCTGCTGGCGGAGGTGGCGCGCGAATGCGGCGACGCCCCGTGGCGCTACTGCGACGTCGGCGACCATGCCCAAGTGGAGCGGGTGGTGACCACGCTGGCGAGCGAGCTCGGCGGCTTGGACGTGGTGGTCGCGAACGCCGGTGTGGCCAAGCAGCTGGCGCTGATCGGCGGAGATCCTTCGGTGATGGAGGAGACGCTGGCGGTGAACGTGCTCGGCGTCTACTACACGCTGCGCGCCGCGGGCCCGCACATCTGTCACGCACAGGGCTACGCGCTCATCGTCTCGTCGCTGGCCGCCGCCGTGAATCTGCCGCTGGCGGGCGCGTACAGCGCGTCGAAGGCCGGCGTCGAGGCGCTCGGCCACACCCTGCGCCACGAGATCAGGCACACCGGCGCCAAGGTCGGCATCGCGTACTTCGCCGAACTGGACACCGACATGACCGCTCGCGGTTTCGGCACGGCAGCGGCGCGCGCCATCCTCGGCCGCGCCACCGTCTCCGGCGTGGCGCCGCTCGGACCCGCCATCGACGCCACCGAACGGGCCATCGCGCGCCGCCACCGCCAGATCGTCTCGCCCTGGTGGGTGGCGGTGGCGCTGCCGTTCCGCCCGCTCGCCCAGCGCCTCGTGGACGCCACGCTGCGCCGCGGAGTGGCCGAGGCGCTGGAGATCGCCCGCGCCGAGGACGCGCCCTTCACCACCGATCAACCCAGCAGACCACGCAGAATGGAGCGACCCGCCCGAGGGGCGTGACGCCGGTCGCCCGGCGCCGCGCTCGCCGAACACCTGCCCCACCGAACCGTCCGGAGCCACCGCATGACCGACACCCAAGGCACCGCCCGCCAACTCCCCAGGGGCAGGCACGGTTTACCTCGGGAGCAGGTGATCGCGTCGCAGCGGGATCGGATCCTGGACGCGATGGCCGAGACCATGGCGGTCACCGGCTACGTCGGCACCTCCGTCGCGGCGGTCCTCAAACTGGCGGGCGTCTCCCGGGAGACCTTCTACGAGCAATTCCGTTCCAAGGAGGACTGTTTCACCGCCGCCTACGAGCGGGCCGTCGAGCGGCTGGTCGTCCGGATCGCGGAGGCATCCGGACCGCTGGAGGACGAAAACGGCACGAGCGAAACGAATCTCGACCGGATGGGACGTCTGCTCGACGCGTATTTCGAAGGGCTGATCGAGGACCCCGCCTACGCCAGGCTCTACTTGGTCGAGGTCTACGCGGTGGGTTCCGACGCGCTGGCGCGCCGCGCCCAACTCCAGGACTCGTTCGTCGCGGTGATCGCCGAGGTGCTCGACGCCCGCAGCGAGGAACAGCGGTTCGCCTGTCAGACCTTCGCCGCCGCGGTGAGCGCGATGGTCACCGCGCGGATCGCTGCGGCTGACCTGGAAGGACTGCGGGGCCTGTGCGCGCCGCTGCTGGATATGGTGCGGCGGAGTGGGGATCTGTACGGGTCGGCGATAGTCGATGAGGTGCGGGCCTGAGGTCTCAGCGGTATCGCGCCAACTCCGTGGTGGCGCGAATCGCAAGGATCACCCAAGAAACAACGTCCGCCAACGCGACAACCCGCCGACCGGACGAGCCCCCGACCGAACCCGGGGCGGGGCCCTCACCCCTGCGGGCGCACACCCTCCGCGACAACTCCCTCAACCTGGCCACTGAGCCTCTCCCCGCGCGAACGCCCCCGCCGCACGAGCAGCACGACACCCACTACCACCGGCGTGATCGCAGCAAGCCCCGCTCCCGCCAGTACACCCATCGACGGCACCGCCGCACCGAGCAACGTCGCACTTCCGAAGTACAGGAACAGCAGCCCGGAGCAGATGCCGATCAGTCGTTCGGGCAGATGCTTGCCGACCGCGATGCCGACGGCGATGGCGAGGGCGTCGGCGGCGACCATGCCGATGGTGGAGCCGAGCCACACGCCGAACCAGCTGTTGTCGGTGGCGAGGGCGGCGGTGGCGAACATGGTGCGGTCGCCGAGTTCGGCGAGGAGGAAGGCGGAGAGGACCACGAGGAACGGGGCGGCGGTGGAGCGGGGTGGCCGCGGCTCGGCGTCATCGTCGGGAGCGCCGAGGTGTTCGCGCAAGGTCCACAGGCCGACGGCCAAGAAGGTGAGGGCGGCGACCAGTGAGATGGCCCGGGTGGGCAGGGCCGCGCCGAGGAAGTAGCCCACGGCGACCGAGATCAGGTGCACGCCCGCTGTGGCGGTCGCGATGCCGCCGAGAACCACCCACCAGCGATAGCGCAACGCGAACGTCAACGCCATGAGCTGGGACTTGTCTCCGAGTTCGGCAAGGAAGACGATGCCGATGCTCAGCAGGATGGTGGCGATCATGTGTGGCGCACTCCCGGTCTCCGGCCTGCCTGCCGGAGATCTGGGTACGCCTCCGGCCGACAACGTGTGGTTGTTCAGGCCGAAGGTCTCGCCCACCGGATGAAAACCCGGTTCACACAACCGGACCCGAGCCTCGGGGAGGCAGCGGGCCAGTATGTCGACTGCGTGATTGGGGGCTACTCCCCTTCGCTGTCTCCGACCCTACCCCAGCAACCTTCCGCACGCCAACCCGCTGTAAGCCAAATCGCAATGCGCACAATAAGTTTGGAGCACCTGTCAGCGAGTTTCGGTAACCCTTACGAACCCTTCAGCAAACCCTTATCGCCGATGCAGGGACGCTGGACGAAGACATCCGGGTACCCCGTCCGGGACCCACCGCGAACAAGGCAGGCACCGGCCCACGGTCGCCGCCCTGGCGACGTCGCCACACCCTTCCCATACGCCGCACACAGCCGCCGCCTCTGTGCGGCGTATGCGGCATGTGTGGGAGGGGCCCATGGGAAACGACGAAGGCCCCCTCCCGATGCGGGAGGGGGCCTTCGCGGAGTGCGTTTACAGCGTGCGAGTGAGGCGGTCGGTGAGGATGTGAGCGAAGCGCGCCGGGTCCTTCAGCTCGCCGCCCTCGGCGAGCACCGCGGTGCCGTAGAGGAGCTCGGCGGTTTCGGTGAGTTCCGGGACCTTACCCTCGTCCGCGTCCTGCTTGCGGGTGTCGTACGCGTCGCGCAAGCCGGTGACCAGCGGATGGGTCGGGTTGAGCTCGAGGATGCGCTTGGTCTCCGGGAGGATCTGGCCCGAGGCCCGGTACATCCGCTCCAGCATCGGCGTGAAGTCGAAGACGTCACCGACCAGGCAGGCGGGCGAGGTGGTGAGCCGGTTGGAGAGGCGCACCTCCTTGACGCTCTCGTCGAGGGTCTTGCCCAGCCAGGTCAGCAGCTCGGCGAAGTCCTTGTCCTGCTGCTCGCGCAGCGCCTCGGACTCCTTCTTCTCCTCCTCGGTCTCCAGATCCACCTCGCCCTTGGCGATGGACTGGAACCGCTTGCCGTCGAACTCCGGCACCGAACCGACCCACATCTCGTCGACGGGATCGGTCAGGATGAGCACCTCGAGACCCTTGGCCGCGAGCGCCTCCATGTGCGGGGAGCTCACCACCTGCTGGCGGGACTCGCCGGTCATGTAGTAGATCGCGTCCTGGCCGTCCTTCATCCGCTCGACGTACTGCGCGAGCGTGGTCAGCTCGGCCTCGGAGTGCGTCGAGGAGAACGAGGAGACCTGCAGGATGGTCTCGCGGTTGTCGAAGTCCGAGAGCAGGCCCTCCTTGAGGACGCGGCCGAACTCCGTCCAGAAGGTCTGGTACTTCTCCTGATCCTCGGCGCCCTGCAGCTCCTTCACCGTCGAGAGCACCTTCTTCACCAGGCGCTTGCGGATCATCTGGATCTGCCGGTCCTGCTGCAGGATCTCGCGGGAGACGTTGAGCGAGAGATCCTGCGCGTCCACCACACCCTTGACGAAGCGCAGGTACTCCGGCATCAGCTCTTCGCAGTTGTCCATGATGAACACCCGCTTGACGTAGAGCTGCACGCCGCGCTTGTGCTCGCGGGTGAACAGGTCGAACGGCGCGTGCGACGGAATGAACAGCAGCGCCTGGTATTCGAACGTGCCCTCGGCCTTGAGCGGAACGATCTCCAGCGGGTCGTCCCACGCGTGGCTGACGTGCTTGTAGAACTCCTTGTACTCCTCTTCGGAGACCTCGCTCTTCGGACGCGTCCACAGCGCTTTCTGCGAGTTGAGGGTCTGCTCCTCGAGGACCGTCTTCTCCTGCTTGTCCTCGCCCTCGCCCTCGGTGACCGTCCGCTCCACCTGCATGCGGATCGGCCAGGCGATGAAGTCGGAGTACTTCTTGACGATCTCCCTGAGCTTCCACTCCAGGGTGTAGTCGAAGAGGTGATCCTCCTCGTCGGCGGGCTTGAGCTCCAACGTCACCGCGGTGCCCTGCGGCGCGTCGTCGACGGCCTCGATGGTGTAGATCGAGCTGCCCGCGCCCGCCTCCCAGCGGGTGCCCTCGGTCTCGCCCGCCTTGCGGGTGGTCAGGGTGACCTTGTCGGCCACCATGAAGGTCGAGTAGAAGCCGATGCCGAACTGGCCGATCAGCTCTTCGGCCGCCGCGTCGGTCTTCGCGTCCTTCAGCTGCTTGCGCAGCTCCGCGGTACCCGACTTGGCGAGGGTGCCGATCAGGTCGACCACCTCGGCGCGGGACATGCCGATGCCGTTGTCTCGGACGGTGAGTACCCGGTTGTCCTTGTCGACCTCCAGCTCGATGTGCAGGTCGGACGTGTCGACGTGCAGGTCCTTGTCCTGGAAAGACGCCAGCCGCAGCTTGTCCAGCGCGTCGGAGGCGTTCGAGATCAGCTCCCGCAGGAACGTGTCCTTGTTGGAGTAGACGGAATGGATCATCAGCTCGAGCAGCTGATGGGTCTCTGCCTGGAACTCGAGTTGTTCGACGTGCTGAGTCACGTCGCGATGGTACCGCCGCGGGCCGACGGCACGGACGCACGCCCGATCAGGCGCCGCGGCCGAAGGAAGACGCCGCGCCGCGGCCACCGGCGGGCAACTCCGGCGCACGCCCGAAGTCGGCCAGGGCGGGCACCTCCAACTCGGCGCAGTGCGGGTTCGGCACCAGCGGCGACATCCATTCGCGCAGCACCTGGGTGGCCCGCACGTCGTCCTCGTTGTATTCGAGCAACCGGGTGCGCTGGGTCGGATCGGGTGCACCGTCGTAGCCGACGGCTTGGCGGTACCAGCTCATCGACGCCTCGCCGCCCGCCTCGGGATCGCGCCAGGAGAAACCGGCCACCGGCGCGATCTTCTTGAGCCCCTTGCCGTTCGGGCAGATGAACTGGTCGGTCACGGCCTGGAACATGTCGACCCACTCGGGTCCGTCCACGAACGCGCGCACCTGGTCCACCGTCGGCACCCCGGGACGCCCGGCGAACCGGCGCGCCGACTCGTACAGCCACTTGTCCTCTGCGGTGCGCGAATAGCAGTAGGCGGCAAAGGTCTTCCCTGCCGTCGCGGCCTCGGCGCGCACCGTCATCAGCCAGGTCCAGAACTCGCCGAAGGAGCGGCCCTCGTCCTCGGTCGGCAGCGGGTCCCAGGTGACGAACGGGCGGTAGCGCCCGTCGAGCAGGGTGCCCCACAGGTACGCGCCGTGCTCCTGGAAGCTCTCCAGGTCCACGTCCACCTCGACGTCGGCGCGGCGCACCTGCACCCGGTCGTAGCGGCGCACCAGCGGCGCGCCCGCGAGCCAGGCGCGCGCGGTGACCACGGCCTCGTCGAAGGGGCCGTGCTGCCAGTCCTCCGGGTCGTCGCCGGTCCACGCCGCCAGGTCGTCGATCGTCTCCACACCGTGGCCGCGCAGCACGTCGGCCCGCGAGCCCGGCGCGACCAGGCTGACGTCGCGGTGCTCGGCCAGCCAGCCCTCGCAGCTCGCTCCCTCGACTCCCCGTGTCCACCAAGGGCATTGCCTGCATTCGGGCACCTTGGACGGCACCGTCGGCAGCTCGCCGCGCACCACCGCGATGCGGTCGGCGTAGCGGCGGTCGTATTCGTCGAGCAGCGGGCCGAGATCGTGGACGAGGATGCGGTCGAAGTGGTAGCCGATGACACCGCCGACCAGCGACGGACTGGCCAGCCCGTGACGTTGCAGCATCCGGTAGAGGTGGGCGAGGCGCTGCTGGTCGCGCGGCTGCTGACGCAGCTTGCGGGCCGGATCCGGGCGCGGGTCCCAGCGATACGGGTCCGAGGTGGTCGGATGGAACTCGGCCGGTTCGGGTTTGCGTGGATCGGTCACCTTGTGGTTGACCACGATGACCGGGATGTAGCCGCCGCGATCGCGGTCGCGCAGCAGGATCTCCGAGCCGCCGCGTCTGCCGGTGTCCGGTTCCTGTGGCAGCAGCCCGCCCCAGATGTTCTGCGCCCCAGCGGCGCACGCGCTCATGGTGGCCGCGGCGCGATCCGACGCCCGCAGCGTGGGGTCGATGATCAGCCAGTTGTCCGGATCGGCGGCGACGAGCGCGTCGCGGACCCGATTGCGATGCGCGGTCGCGGCCTCCCGCCGCTGGCGCACACCCGGATCCTCGAGTACGCCCGTGAGCATCTGCGGGTGGGCCGCGTCAAGGTGCAGCCGGTGCCTGCATCCGATCAACGCGCGCGCATCGATGAACGCGACCTGCGCGTTCACGATCGGACCGCTCTCGATCGGCGCGTTTTCGACCGGCTCGTTCTCGATCGGCGCGTCCTCGATCGGCGCGGCGGCGAGCTCGCCCGACCGGTCCGCGGCCGAGCCGTCCACCTTGCGACCCTCGCGGTCACCGCTGCCCGAATACACGTATGCAGTATGGTCCAGACCCCCGACAGGACATGGCGTGCCCTCGCTGCCGCCGCCGTCGACCGGATAAGGTGGGCGCAAACCGCGTGGTAGACGGCAGACGGCCTCGCGCCGACAGCGCTGCCCTGGCACACAGCATTGACGGAGGGCCTTCCGATGGGGTTGTTCACGAAGCGCAAGCGGCGTCCGAGTCGCCGGGCCGAGGCCAAAGCCCTCAAGCACAAGGCGGCGATGGAAGCCAAGCTGTTCGCGAAGAACGATCGCAAGGCCAAGCGCGCCGAGGCCCGCACTCAGGCCAAGGTCGCCAAGCAGCAGATCGCCACCCTGCAGGCCGAGGAGAAGGCCGCGCTGAAGGTGGCCGCCAAGGCCGAGCGTGACGTGTTCAGCGCGGGCCAGGTGCGCAAGTACCTCGGCGTGGCCCGTGTGCTCGTTCCGGTGCTCGCGCCGCTGGCCTACCGCGGCGCCACCTTCGTCCGCGGCCAGCTCGACACCCGTCGCGCGCAGCAACTCGGCATCGGCATCGACCAGCTCGGCGATTACACCGGGCACGGCGCGAAGCTCCAGGCCCGCCTCGCCAACGCCGAGGCCGCGCTCGGCAAGATCGACGACAAGGGCGACGGGCAGAAGTTCGTCATCGCCACCCGCGCCCGGCTCGACAGTCTCGGCGCCGCGGTCCGCACCGCCGAACAGATGCCCGCCGCGCGCAGGCGCGCCGTGCACACCTCCATCTCGCACGAGCTGTCCGGCATCGAGGCCGACGTGCTCGCCCGGCTCGGCGTGAGCTGAATGCCGTCTCCGCGATGAACCCCGGCCCGAGTACCGGCTGGCCGCGCGGCGGCCTGGTCGGCGCGCTGGTCGGTCTGCTCAGCGTTGCCGCGCACGGCGCCGCGGGCGGGGGCTATCCGGATTCGCCGGAATCGGCCCTGCTGCTGACGGTTTCGGCGTTGGCGGGGTGCGCGGCGACGAGTTTCTCGCGGAGCTCCGACCGATCCCGCAGCACGATCGGCCGCGGTCGGCTCGGGCTCCGACGCGGTGATTGGCACGGCGATCGGCTCAGCACCCGACGCGGCGATCAGCACAGTGCCCAGCTCAGCACCCGACGCGGCGAATGGCTCGAGGGTGCTCGACGCCGTGCGGGACAGGCGCACGCCGCCGCGCCCGTGTTGGGTGCGCTCGCGGCCGGACAACTCGCCGGGCACGCGGTACTGACCGGCCTGCTCGGGCACGCGCACGGCGAGCGCGTCTCGCACATCGCGCGCGACGACGCACCGCTGGCGGGTTTCCTGCCGACCGGCTGGATGCTGTGCGCGCATCTTCTCGCGACCCTCGCCTGCGCGGTCGCGATCCTGGCCGCCGAACGTCTCTACGGGATCGTCTCCGGCGCGGCCCGAGCCATCCTCGGCGAACCTCGGCATCTCCCGGTCGCGAGAGCGGGCCGCTGGGCCGATCACCGGACACCGACCTACCGCTTTCCGCCGCGGGGACCGATCGGGCCGCGCGCGCCACCGGCGTTCGCCTGATCCGCGCACCCCAATTCCTTTCGGACAGAAAGCCTCCCCATGCGAAGTTCTCTTTCACATGCCTGCGGTGCGGTGGCGACCGTTGGTTTCGTGCTGCTCTCCGGCGGTATCGCCGCCGCGCACGTGACGGTCGACGCGCCCGGCGCTCAGCAAGGCAAGTACTCCGTCGTCACCTTCCGCGTACCGACCGAATCGGACACCGCGTCGACGACCGCGCTCACCGTCACGCTGCCCAACGTGCGCAGCGCGCGCACCGAACCCATGTCGGGCTGGACCGCCCGGGTGGAACGCAACGACAAATCCGAGGCCGTCGCGGTGACCTGGACCGCCGACCCCGGCGCGCCCGGCGTGGGCCCCGGCCAGTTCCAGCGTTTCGTCGTCTCGCTCGGCCCGCTGCCCGCCGCGGAGATGGTGAGCTTCCCGGCCAAGCAGACCTACAGCGACGGCAAGGTGGTCGACTGGAATCAGCCCGTCGGCCCGGACGGCGCGGAACCGGAGCACCCGGCGCCCACGCTGACCCTCGCGGCGGGCTCGGGCGATCACGCCGACGGCCACAGCGTCGACAACGGCGCGGCCGCGCAGGACGACAGCACCGACAACGCGGCGCGCTGGCTCGGCGGCATCGGCGTTGCCCTCGGCGCGCTCGGTGTCGCATTCGGACTCGGCAGCCTGATCGGGAGGCGCTCATGAGGACCATCCGACGTCTCGGCGCCGCGCTGGTCGCCGTACTGCTGCTGTTCGGTGTCGGGCTGGCCACCGCTGCCGTCGCCGCCGCGCATTCCGGCGCCGTCGGCAGCGTGCCGGAGGACGGCTCGACTGTGGACACCAGCCCGGGGCGGATCAGCGTCACCTTCAACGAGGAGTTACAGCCGAACTTCCCGTCGCTGACGCTCACGGGTCCGGACGGCAACCTCTGGTCCAAGGGCGAGCCGGTCGTCGACGGCAAGACGGTGAGCATCGAGGTCGGCGAGCTCGGCCCGGTGGGTGACTACGTCATCGCCTACCGCGTGACGTCCGCCGACGGTCACCCGGTCAGCGGCAAGCGGACGTTCACGCTGAGCCAGCCCGGCAAGGGCACGCCGGGCCCGCGTGCGGACGCCAAGGGCAGGGCCACCGAGGATGACGGCTCCGACGGAATCCCGGTGTGGATCTTCGTGATCGGCGCGGTCGTGCTGTTCGGCGGCGGTCTCGCACTCGCGCTGATCGGCTTCCGCGGCGGGCAGCGCCGATGAGCACGCGGTGAGCAGCGGGGCGACCGGCGTCCGCGACACGGGAGCGCTGCTGCTGATCGTCCCGGCCGGGCTGCTCGGTGTCGGGTTGGCTTGGCTGCTCACCACGGGATCGGCGCCCGCCGAAGGCGCCGTGCGGGTCATCGCGGACGGTCTGGGCGCGACGGTGCTCGGACTCGCCGCGCTTCCCCGTGTGCACGAACGGCTGGCGCCGCCGTGGCGCATGCTCGCCGCGCTGGCCGGCGCCTGGTGCGTGACCGAGTTCGCGGTGCTCGTCTTCGAGGCGGCCGAGGTGGTCGGCGTTCCCGTGCGACGGCTGGCGGCAGGCCAGTTCGGCACCTTTCTCACCGAGATCAGCGGCGGTCAGGTCGGCATCGCCATCCTGATCGCGACCGCCGCGGTGGCCGGCTATTCGACGCTGGCCTTCCGCGGCGCGGGCACGGCCTCGACCGACCTGGTACTGGTATTCGCCGCCGTGGCGGTGGCGCTGCGCCCGATCACCGGGCACATGTCGCAGCAGGCGTTCGGCTCGGTCCTGGCCGCCGTGCACGCCCTCGCGGCCGGGGCCTGGTTCGGACTGCTGGTCGCGCTGGCGCTGGTGGTCCGCACGCGCGGCGAATGGGCGGCGACACTGCCGCGGTACTCGGCGGTGGCTTTTCCGCTGATCGGCGTGGTCGCGGCGACGGGCGTGGTGAACGGACTCGTCCGGCTCGGCGGTCTGGGCCCGCTGTTCGACACCGGGTACGGCCGCATCCTGCTGGCCAAGACCACGGTGCTCGCGGTGCTGCTCGCGCTCGGCTGGTGGTGGCGGCGCACCTGGGTGCGCCGCGCCGCCGACCATCGGATGGACGCGGCGAGCTCGCTGCGCCGCGCCGTGCTCGAGGTGACCGTCATGGCCGTGGCCTTCGGTTTGGCGGCGACCCTGGCCGTCACAGCGTGATCCGCTACCGCAGGGGAAACCCGTTACAGTGGCCCGCATGACCGAAGTGAAGATCGTCGAAAACTGTGCCGCGACGGCCGAATCCGCGTTCCAGTACGTCAACGATTACCGGAACCTGCCGAGCTTCCTGCATGGCATTCAGTCCTTCACGCCGGTCGGCGAGCAGACCGAGGGCGTCGGCGCCGTCTTCGACGGGCACATGAAGCTCGGTCCGGCCTCGCTGCACTCGCGCGTCGAGGTGATCCGCTGGGAGCAGAACTACGCCATCGGCATCAAGTCGATCAAGGGCTTCGAGATCGTGTCGACCTTCCTGTTCCACCCCAAGAGCGACGCGCTGTGCACCGTCGATGCCATCATCGACTTCCGGGTGCCCGGTGGTCTGGCGGGCAAGGCGCTCGGCAAGACCATCGAGCCGTTCGTGAAGATCGCGGTCAAGCACACGACGGACAATCTCGTGAAGGAGATCGCCGCGTACCACGCCGCCCGCGCCTGACCTCGCGCCGGGCGAAGGGCGGGAAAACCGCGCGGCCAATGGGATGCTGAAACCATGAGCGAGCGCACCACCCCGACCTTCGCCCAGCGGATCGGCTACATCTGGGGCCGCACGCTGCCCCCGGCGATGTCGGAGTGGGTGCGCGCGGACCTGACCGGCCCCGGGGCCACCCGCCGCTACCTGGTGCGCATCCTGGTGCCGATCATCCCGGTGCTGAGCCTGTTCCTGCTCGTCCCCGGCCCGCTGTGGATGGGCTTGGCGATGATGGCGCTGCTCTATCTGCCGCTGATCTATTTCACGGTGGCGCTGATGTACGTCTACCGGCGGCACCGCCTGATCAAACACGGACTCGACCCCGCGCTGGCCGACGCCGACGCCAGGGAGCGGTCCGCCGCGGACCGGCTGGCCTACGAGCGCAAGCACGGCCGCGCCTGACGCCCGCTCGGCGGCCGGAAAACGCATGGTCGGACGGCGGTCGACCGCCGCCGCGACGCTGGCGGTGACTCATCTCACGGGCATAGCCTGTAGACATGAAGAAACCCACATTCGGGCAACGGATCGCCTACGATCTGGGCCGCGAGCTCCCGGAGGAGCTGCACGAGTGGGTCGTCCACGACCTCGTCGGACACGGGGCATCGGAGCGGTACCTCGTCCGCTTCCTCGTGCCGATCATCCCGTTCTTCGCGCTGGTGCTGCTGTTCCCCGGACCGATGCCGCTCAAGATCGGCATGATCGTGATGATGATCGTGCCGCTGATCGTCTTCACGGTGGCGCTGACCTACGTGTGGCGCCGCTTCCGCTTGATCCAGCACGGCCTGAGCCCGGACCTGTTGGACCACGGCCGGATCTCCGACATCGATCGCGAGAAGTACGAACTGCGCTACCGACACCATTGACGCCGGACATCATCCGAACACCGGTGACCGCCCCGGCAAGCCGCCGAGAGCGACAGCGACCGAGCTCACATCGAGCAACCGGCCGCGGCCACCCTTCGGCGCGCCACCCCTAAGCTGACACCGTGACCGAATCAGTGAACATTGCCACCGCCGATCTGGCCGACGAGATCGGCCCCGAGATCCGCAGCTGCGACACGCAGTTCATTCAGTTCGGCGGCCGCGAGGTGTTCTCCGGACGCATCACCACCATCCGCTGCTTCCAGGACAACCTGCTGGTCAAGCAGACGCTGAGCGAACCGGGCAACGGCGCGGTGCTGGTCGTCGACGGCGGCGCGAGCGTGCACACCGCGCTGGTGGGCGACATCATCGCGGGCCGCGGCGTCGACAACGGCTGGGCAGGCGTGATCGTCAACGGCGCCGTCCGCGATTCGGCGATCCTGCGCACCCTCGACATCGGCATCAAGGCGCTGGGCACCAACCCGCGCAAGAGCACCCAGACCGGCAGCGGTGAGCGCGACGTGACGGTCGAGTTCGGCGGCGTCACCTTCGTGCCCGGCGAGGTGCTCTACAGCGACCACGACGGCATCGTGGTGCGCGCCGAATCCTGAACGGCCCCGGCTAGTCCGGGGCGACCCGCGCCTTGTGTCCGGCGAGGGCGACGACGTCGCCGACGTGCAACTGCCGTCCGCGCCGTAGTTCGACCTCGTCGTTCACCCGGACCAGGCCCGCGGCGATCACCGTCTTGGCCTCCGAACCGGAATCGATCAGATTCGCCAATTTCAGGAACTGACCGAGCCGAATGACGTCGTCATCAATCGGCACATCGACTGGATCCGACATGGCGTACATCCTCGCGCCAGGAACCCCGGATCGGCAAACCGCCTGCCAGCACGCACTTAGGCGGAGGCATGCGCCAACCTGAGCCGGGAGAATTCTCGACCACCTCGAGGGCGAGTCTTACGAGCCCGTTCGCTGCCCGTCTCGCGTCCCAGCGGTCGAAGCGCATGCGACATAGTCGCGAGTCTCGGCCGCTGGGACGCGATATATCAGGGGGCCGCGAACACGCCGCGCGAAGGCTCGGCAAACAAACCCGGAAGCGTCCACACTGGATTGGTGACTTTCACGCAAGCCGGTGAGCGTATCGATATCGAGCCACTGGCGGACAGACCGATTCCCCCGGTCCCGCACCGCGGGCACGGCCGGTTCGCCCAGGTCCCGCATATCGCGGGCACTGTGCTCGGCGTCTTCGCGGTGTCGTGCTTTCTGTGGAGCCTCTCGCCGGCGCTGCGATTCCTGACCGAGGTGCCGCGCCGTTACCTCGACGACTACTACTTCGACGCGCCGGACACCAACCTGATGTGGGCGCTGATCGTCGGCCTCTTGGCCGGCGCGATCGCCAGCCGCAAACGGATCGCCTGGTGGTTGCTCGTCGGCTATCTCGCGCTGTTCGCGCTGACCAACGCCGTGGAATTCGTGACCGAAGGCAATATCGACGCGCTCGTCGCGATGATCGTGCAGCTCGGCGTTATCGGCGTGCTGATCGCCTCGTGGCGGGAGTTCTACACCAAGGTGCGCCGCGGTGCGGCCTGGAAGGCGCTCGGCGTCCTGGCAGGCGGGCTGGCGGTGGGCTGTCTGCTCGGCTGGGCCCTGGTCGAGCTGTTCCCCGGCACGCTGCCGCCCGGCGTGCAGCGGCCCGCCTGGGCGGTCTACCGGGTGACCGCGGCGATCCTGGTGGACAACGAGCATTTCGACGGTCACCCGCGTCCGTTCGTCAACTTCCTGCTCGGCCTGTTCGGCGCGATCGCGCTGCTGGCCGCGGTGATCACGCTGCTGCGCTCGCAGCGCGCGGAGAACGCCATGACCGGCCTGGACGAGTCGGCGATCCGAGGGCTGCTCGAGGGCTCGGACGTGGACGATTCGCTCGGCTACTTCGCCACCCGCCGCGACAAGGCGGTGGTCTTCGCGCCGAGCGCGAAGGCCGCCGTCACCTATCGCGTGGAGCTGGGCGTCTGCCTGGCCAGCGGTGATCCGATCGGCATCCGCGAGGCTTGGCCGCAGGCGATCGACGCCTGGCTACGGCTGGCCGACCGATTCGGCTGGACGCCCGCCGTCATGGGGGCCAGCGAACTCGGAGCGACCGCCTACCGCAGGGCCGGGCTCTCCGCGCTGCGCCTCGGCGACGAAGCCATTCTCGACACCAGGAGTTTCTCGCTGGCGGGGCCGGAGCTGAAGCAGGTCCGCCAGGCCGCGAACCGCCTGCGCAAGCACGGCATCTCGGTGCGTATCCGCAGGCACGGTGACATCCCTGCCGAGGAGTTCCCGCAGGTCATCGCCAGGGCCGACGCCTGGCGCGACACCGAGACCGAGCGCGGCTTCTCCATGGCCCTCGGCAGGCTGGGCGATCCGCTGGACGGCGACTGCTTGCTCGTCGAGGCGGTGAATCAGCAGGACCGGGTGCTCAGCATGCTGTCGCTGGTGCCGTGGGGCCGCACGGGGGCGTCGCTGGAGTTGATGCGCCGCGACCCGCAGAGCCCCAACGGCGTGATGGAGCTGATGATCTCGCAGCTGGCGCTGACCTCCGAGCAGCACGCCATCACCAGGGTGTCGCTGAACTTCGCGGTGTTCCGGTCGGTGTTCGAGGAGGGCGGGCGGATCGGCGCGGGCCCGGTGCTGCGGCTCTGGCGCGGAGTACTGCTGTTCTTCTCGCGGTGGTGGCAGCTCGAGGCGCTGTACCGGTCCAATGTGAAATACCAGCCGCACTGGGTGCCGCGCTTCTTCCTGTTCGAGGAGCGCAGGCAGTTGCCGCGGGTCGCGATGGCCAGCGGCTTGGCCGAAGGCTTCCTGCCGCGCTTCGGCAAAGAACCCGAGACCGCGGTGCACACCGGTCTGCACAGCGCGGTGCCCGACACCATCACCGGCCTGCACGCCGACGGCAGCGCGCCGGACATACCGGAAGTCGGTGTCGCCGAACTCCTCGCGCGCCGCCCCGAGCAGGTCCGGGTGCGGATGGACAAGCTGGACCGGCTGGCCGCGGCGGGCATCGACCCGTACCCGATCGCCTATCCCCCGACGCACACCGTGGCCGCGGCCCGGCGCTCACCGCGCGGCACCACGGTCCGGGTGTGCGGCAGGCTGCTGCGCATCCGCGACTACGGCGGGGTGATCTTCGCGGTGCTGCGCGACTGGTCCGACGACATCCAGCTGGTCATCGACCGCGAACGGGTCGGCGCCGAGCGCAGCGCCGAGTTCGGCGAGTACTTCGACCTCGGCGATCTGATCGAGGTGAGCGGCCAGATCGGGCACAGCCGACGCGGCGAACTCTCCCTGCTGGCGGCCGACTGGCGGATGAACGGCAAATGCCTGCACCCGCTGCCGGACAAGTGGAAGGGCCTCGCCGATCCCGAGGCCAAGGTGCGCCAGCGCTACGTCGACATGGCCATCAACCAGGAGACCCGCGAGGTGCTCGCCAGGCGCAGCGCGGTGGTGCGCTCGCTGCGCGACTCGTTGAACTCCTGGGGCTACCTCGAGGTCGAGACGCCGATCCTGCAGCAGGTGCACGGCGGCGCCAACGCGACGCCGTTCATCACCCACATCAATGCCTACGATCTGGACCTCTACCTGCGCATCGCACCCGAGCTATACCTGAAACGACTATGCGTCGGCGGCATGGAGAAGGTGTTCGAGCTGGGCCGCACCTTCCGTAACGAAGGCGTCGACTTCAGCCACAACCCGGAATTCACCATCCTCGAGGCGTACGAGGCGCACAGCGACTACGAGCGCATGATGCACACCGCCCGCCACTTGATCCAGGACGCCGCGATGGCCGCCAACGGCGCCATGGTCGCGATGCGGCCCACCGACGAAGGCGAGTTCGAGGCCGTCGACATCTCCGGCGAGTGGCCGGTGAAGACGGTGCACGGCGCGGTGTCGGAGGCCATCGGGTCCACTATCACCCCGCAGACGTCCGTGGAAGAACTGCGGACGCTGTGCGATGGGGCCGCCATCCCGTACCAGCACGGTTGGGACGCGGGGCAGGTGGTGCTGGAAATGTATGAGCACCTGGTGGAATCGCAGACCCAGGAACCCACCTTCTACATCGACTTCCCCACCTCGGTGTCGCCGCTGACCCGCGCGCACCGCAGCATCCCGGGTGTCACCGAGCGCTGGGATCTGGTGGCGTGGGGTGTCGAACTCGGCACCGCCTACAGCGAACTCACCGATCCGGTCGAGCAGCGGCGCAGGCTCACCGAGCAATCCATGCTCGCGGCGAACGGCGATCCGGAGGCCATGGAGCTGGACGAGGACTTCCTGCAGGCGCTCGAACACGCCATGCCGCCCACCGGAGGTCTCGGCATGGGCGTCGACCGGATCGTCATGCTGATCACGGGCCGCAGCATCCGCGAGACGCTGCCGTTCCCATTGGTGAAGCCGCGCTGAGGATCTCACTATGAGAGATTGCATCGTCGAAGGATTAACGATGATCGAAACCGCCCGATAACCTTTGAGACTCGGCTCCGGGAGGAGGCCGACACCTTCGACGATCGGGATGGGACATATGTACGTTGACCTGTTGACCAATGCCAGCCTGCTGGATCCGTCCGTGTGGGCGAGCCCGGACACCTGGACAACGGCCATGGAATACGCGGCCAAGAAAAAGAAGAAGAGCAACAACGGTCTGCTCTTCGGCGGCCTCTGCTGCCTGCTCGTGGTCGTCGCCATCGGAGTGGGTATCTACCTGCTGCTGAACAAGAAGAAGAAAGACCAGCAGCCGCCGAACGGCCAGCCGCCCTACGGCGCACCGGGTCAGCCGCCGTACGGCCAGCCGGGCCAGCCCCCTTACGGCCAGCCGGGCCAGCCGCCGTACGGCCAGCACTGATCGAGCTCTGACGCGAAAAGCCCGGGCCGCGTACGCGACCCGGGCTTTCGTGTGCTGCGGAATCGGCTCGGTACGCCGTAGGGCGGCGAGTGGGTTCGCCCGCGGACTACATCCGATCAGATCCCGGTCAGGTCGATGTCGATAGGGAACGGAACGCTCAGGCGCAGGCGGTCGTGGTGGATGCCGGTGAGCGCGTATGCCTTTGTCGCGGGGTCGAGTTCGTACACGTAGACGACCGGGTGCCCGTCGCTGTTCTCCACTCGCCAGAAGTGTGCGATACCGGCCTTGGCGTACAGCTGAGGTTTCCGCTCGCGATCCCGGGTTCGGGTTTCGATCGACACGACCTCCACGGCCAGCACGACTTCCTCGGGCCAATAGGTCGTCCTTTCCCTACCGCCCTCGGTGTGCGCACGCACCACCAGCACATCCGGTTCGGGCCGCTGGTCCCGGCCGAGCGTGACCGTCATCGCGTGGCGAACCCGCATGCCGGCAGGCGCGAAGCGACCGAGCATCGATTCGAGCAAGGCGATGACCTGCACGTGAAACTTCGCCTGCGGGCACGCGAAGACGAAGCTCCCGTCGATCAACTCGGTGTGCGGCGGCAGGTCCGGCAGGCGGTCCAGGTCCTCGGCGACGAACCCGCCGGGCGGCGGACGCAACCACTGTGGGAACGGTTCGGCGGTCACGGCGACGAGTATGTCACCGCACTTCGACGCGATGTATCCGAAAAGCACTGCCTGAAGTGAACAACAGAGATGCAGAGCGAAAACCCCGGTCGTCGCCCGCGACCCGGAGCCTTTTCCGCCCGACAACGCCACCTGAACCGGACCTCCGCGGGAGCATGCGGCACAGTGGGTGGGTGCAGTTGATTCTCGTTCGCCATGCTCAGCCGTTTCGGATGCTGAACGCGTCCGGTCCCGCCGATCCCGAGCTGTCCGAGGTGGGGCGGGAGCAGGCGGAGCGCGTGCCGGGGGCGTTGAGCCACCATCGGATCACGCGGGTGCTGAGCAGTCCGCAGCGGCGGGCGCGGGAGACCGCGGCGCCGACGGCGGCCAAGCTGGGGCTGCCGGTGGAGATCGTGGACGATCTGGCCGAATACGATCGCGACCTACCCGCCTACATTCCGATCGAGGACGCCAAGCTGGAGTTCCGCGACGCCTACGAACGGATCAAGGCGGGGTATCTGCCCGAGCAGATCGACGGTCCCGCGTTCGTGCACCGGGTGCGCGAGGCCGCGACGGAGATCGCCGCGAGCACCGATCCCGCCGAGACCGTGGTCGCCTTCGCCCACGGCGGCGTGATCAACGTGCTGCTCCAGGAGGTGCTCGGCCTGCCGCGGCCGCTGACTTTCCCGATCGACTACTGCTCGGTGACCCGAATCCTGTTCTCCCGCACCGGCCGCCGCACCGCCGCGACCGTGAACGAGAACGGGCACGTGTGGGACCTGTTGCCCCGTAACATCGGCCGCTGATCGCGGGAGAGCCCGCCGCCGTTAACATCGGCCGCGGATTCACAGCGAAGCCCGCCGCTCACAGCGGACTACCAGAATCGTCGCACCCCAGTCACAGCGCCGCGCCCTTCGATGGGAGTTCGTGAGTCACCGCGACTCACGCTCTGAGAGAAGGGAGTTCCGAATGTTTTCCAAGACTAAGAACATCCGCCGAGGTGCCCTCCTGGCCGCCGTGGCGGGCGCGATGGTGACGATTCCGCTGGCGGCGACGGCCAGTGCGGAAGCGCCCGCTGCCGACACCGCTCAGCAGGGGACGGAGGGCCTCGTGCTGACCGATGTCAGCTATCCACATCCGGGTGGGAACCACGGGTACCCGGGCCGACCGGGCAACGACAGAACGGATTCCCACGACTCGGACTACTACACCTCGCCGGGTGCCGGGCCACGCGTCCACCAGGAGGGTATCCCGCCGACCACGTCCGGCAACTGATCGGGAGACGACGAAGGCCACCTCCCGCGCCGGAAAGGTGGCCTTCGCTGTGTCTACGAACCGATCAGGCCATGCCCGCGATCCAGTTGTGCATCCAGGAGACCGCGGTCTGCCCGCCGCCGACCGAGTAGCTGCCGTACACGGTGTGCGCCTGCGAGCGGTAGAAACGCTCCAGGTCCTTGGCGCGCTGCTGGTTCGCCGCGTCGGTCAGCTGCGACTGCAGGAGCGGCACGCCGCCGAAGGCCATCAGATCGTTGATGATCGCGCCCGCCTCGATCTGGTAGCGCCAGATGTTGGCCGGGTTGGCGTCCGAGCTCTGGGCGAGGAAGCCGGCGAAACGGGTGACGAAGTCGTCGGTCGCGGTCGCGCAGTACAGGTCGTCGACCGCGCAGATGGTGCGGGTGCGGTCGCTCACCCAGCCGAAGCCGCCGACCCGCGCGCCGCCCGCGCCCGCGCCGGGCGCCACCGGACCGACCTGAGTGTCGGTCGGCGAGCGGCGCGGGTCGGAGATCAGGCCGACGCCCGCGACGCGATCGGGGGAGACCACACTGAGGCCGGTGCCGATCTCGGCCGCGAGATCACCGGCGGCGTCCGCGCCCTGGCTGTAGCCGACCAGCGCGATCTTCGTCGCGCCGCAACGCTGGGCCACGTCGCCGATCAACCCGCGCGCGGCGGTGACCGCCTCTTTCTTCGAGTTGCCGTAGATCTCGCCCTCCCAGGGGAAGGCGGTCGCCGCGTAGGTCACGTAGTCGACGTCGACCGAGCCGGGCAGGCCGCGGGTGACGCCGGCCAGCATGCCGGGCTGCGGCTTCTTGTCGTGACCGGTCTCCCAGGTACCGGGGATGGCCACCACATAGAGGCTGGGGCAGTTGTCCGCCGCCGCGGTCCCACTGCCGAACACCAAGCCCGAGGCGATCGTCGCGGACGCGCCGAGGGCCGCGACAAGCTTCTTCAACTGCATACTGCTCCAGTTCAAACCTGGCCCCGGTGGTGGGGCGCTCCCCGTCGAGTTGCCGCTCACATGCTGAACGCGGCGGATGTCGTTCTCGTGGACGCGAAGTCAACCCGAGCCACCCACCGCGTTAACGCCTGTACGACGTGTACGACGAGCCCGCAGGTCCGCCGCACACCGTTGATCACAATAGGGGTCGCGCGTCCCATTCGCCATTCGGGCTCCGCGAATGTCCGATTTCCGACAGCGAACACACGAAAGCGCCCGTGGACGAGTTGTCCACGGGCGCCTCGTGTTTGCTCAGGCGACGCTCAGCGCTGGGCGACCATCGTCGGGGTGACCGGTGCGGGAAGCGCCGTCTCGCCCTCGAGGAACTGGTCGACCGCGGAGGCCGCGGCGCGGCCTTCGGCGATGGCCCAGACGATCAGCGACTGGCCGCGGCCGATGTCACCGGCGACGAAAACGCCGGGAATGTTGGTGGCCCAGTTCTTGTCGCGCTGGACGTTGCCGCGCTGGTCGTAGCCGACACCGAGATCGGTGAGCAGGCCCGGCTTCTCGGGTCCGACGAAGCCCATGGCCAGCAGCACCAGATCGGCCTCGAGGGTGAAGTCGGTGCCGTCGACCTTCTCGAAGCGGCCGTTGACCATCTTGACCTCGTGCGCCTCCAGGCCGGTGACCTTGCCGTCCTTGCCGACGAAGCGCTCGGTGTTCACGGAGAACACCCGCTCGCCGCCCTCTTCGTGCGCCGAGGAAACCCGGTACATCAGCGGGTAGGTCGGCCACGGGGTGGACGCGGCGCGCTCCTCCGGCGGACGCGGCATGATCTCGAACTGGTGCACCGACTCCGCGCCCTGGCGGTGCGAGGTGCCGAGGCAGTCCGCGCCGGTGTCGCCGCCACCGATGATGACGACCTTCTTGCCCTTGGCGTGGATCGGCGGCAGGCCATCGGCGTCGGTGACGTCGTCGCCGAGCTGCACCCGGTTGGCCCAGGGCAGGAACTCCATCGCCTGGTGGATGCCGTCCAGCTCACGACCCGGGATCGGCAGGTCGCGGGCCAGGGTGGCGCCACCGGCGAGCACGACCGCGTCGTACCGCTCACGCAGCTCCTCGGCGGTGATGTCGACGCCCACGTTCACGCCGGTCTTGAAGATGGTGCCCTCGGCCTCCATCTGCGCGAGACGGCGGTCGATGAAGCGCTTCTCCATCTTGAATTCCGGGATGCCGTAGCGCAGCAGGCCGCCGATGCGATCGGCGCGCTCGAACACGGTCACGGTGTGGCCCGCGCGGGTCAGCTGCTGGGCGGCGGCCAGACCGGCCGGGCCCGAACCGACGACGGCGACCTTCTTGCCGGTGATGCGGGTCGGGTAGACCGGGGTCACCCAGCCCTCGTCGAAGGCGTTCTCGATGAGCTCGACCTCGACCTGCTTGATCGTCACCGGGTCCTGGTTGATGCCGAGGACGCAGGACGCCTCACACGGCGCGGGGCACAGGCGACCGGTGAACTCCGGGAAGTTGTTGGTCGCGTGCAGGCGGTCGATGCCCTCCCGCCACTGGCCCTTGTACACCAGGTCGTTCCACTCGGGAATCAGGTTCCCGAGCGGACAGCCGTTGTGACAGAACGGGATACCGCAGTCCATGCACCGGCTGGCCTGGGTCTTCAGAGTGTCCTGGGAGAACTTCTCCTCGTAGACCTCTTTCCAGTCCATCAGGCGCAGCGGAACCGGACGCCGCTTGGGCAGTTCCCGCGAGGTGTGCTTCAGAAATCCCTGTGGGTCAGCCACGTGCCGCCTCCGTATTCTCGCCTATCGAAGTCGGACTCGGCTTCTGCAAGCGTCGCGCGTTATCCACGTGCGGCCTCCATGATCGCTTCGTCCACGTCCTTGCCGCTCTTCTCAGCTTCGGAGATGGCGAGCAAAACCTTCTTGTATTCGCGCGGCATGACCTTGACGAAGTGGTTCACCTGCTGCGACCAATCGCTCAGGATGCGATCGGCGACAGCCGAACCCGTCTGGTCACGGTGCTCGGTCACGATGTCGTGCAGCCAGGTGAAGTCGTCACCCGCGAGCTGCTCGATCGCGTCGGTCTGTTCCGGGTTGACCCGCGCGGCGAACGTGCCTTCCGGGTCGTAGACGAACGCGACACCGCCGGACATACCGGCGCCGAAGTTGCGTCCGGTCTCGCCGAGGATGACCACCCGGCCACCGGTCATGTACTCGAGGCCGTGGTCGCCCACGCCCTCGACCACCGCGGTGGCGCCCGAGTTGCGCACGGCGAAACGCTCGCCGACCACGCCGCTGATGAACGCCTTGCCGCTGGTGGCGCCGAACAGGATCACGTTGCCCGCGATGATGTTCTGGTCGGCGACGAAGTCCGACGGCGCGCTCTGCGACGGGCGCACGACGATGTGACCGCCCGAAAGGCCCTTGCCGACATAGTCGTTCGCGTCACCCTGCACCCGCAGCGTGATGCCCGCCGGCACGAAGGCGCCGAAGCTGTTGCCCGCGGAACCGGTGAACGTGATGTCGATGGTGTCGTCCGGCAGGCCGGTGCCGCCGTACAGCTTGGTCACCTCGTGGCCGAGCATGGTCCCGACCGTGCGGTTCACGTTCGTGATCTTGGTCTCGAACTTCACCGCCTGGCCGCGCTCCAGCGCGTCCCGGCTCTGCGTGATCAGCTGCTGGTCCAGCGCCTTGTCCAGGCCGTGGTCCTGCGACTTGGTGCAGCGGCGGTCCTGGTACATGAACGCCGTCTCGACGTCGTCCAGGATCGGCGACAGGTCGAGCTTGCTGGCCTTCCAGTGCTCCTTGGCCTTGGCGGTGTCGAGCATGTCGACCCGGCCGATGGCCTCGTCCAGCGTGCGGAAGCCGAGCGACGCCAGCAGTTCGCGGACCTCTTCGGCGATGAACAGGAAGAAGTTCTCGACGAATTCCGCCTTGCCGGTGAAGCGTTCGCGCAGCACCGGGTTCTGCGTGGCGACACCGACGGGGCAGGTGTCGAGGTGGCAGACGCGCATCATGATGCAGCCCGAGACCACCAGCGGAGCGGTCGCGAAGCCGTACTCCTCGGCGCCGAGCAGCGCGGCGATCACGACGTCGCGGCCGGTCTTCATCTGACCGTCGACCTGCACCACGATGCGATCGCGCAGACCGTTCAGCAGCAGCGTCTGCTGGGTCTCGGCGAGGCCGAGCTCCCAGGGACCGCCCGCGTGCTTGAGCGAGGTCAGCGGGGACGCGCCGGTGCCGCCGTCGTGGCCGGAGATCAGCACGACGTCCGCGTGCGCCTTCGACACACCCGCGGCGACGGTGCCGACGCCGGGCTCCGCGACAAGTTTCACGTGAATCCGCGCCTGCGGGTTCGCGTTCTTCAGGTCGTGGATCAGCTGCGCCAGGTCCTCGATCGAGTAGATGTCGTGGTGCGGCGGCGGCGAGATCAGGCCGACGCCCGGCGTCGAGTGCCGCACCTCGGCGACCCACGGGTACACCTTGTGCGCGGGCAGCTGGCCGCCCTCGCCCGGCTTGGCGCCCTGGGCCATCTTGATCTGGATGTCGGTGCAGTTGGTCAGGTAGTGCGCGGTGACGCCGAAGCGACCCGAGGCCACCTGCTTGATCGCCGAACGACGCCAGTCGCCGTTCTCCTCGACCTCGAAGCGGGCCGGGTGCTCGCCGCCCTCACCGGAGTTCGAGCGGCCGCCGAGCCGGTTCATCGCGATCGCGAGGGTCTCGTGCGCCTCGGCCGAGATGGAGCCGTAGCTCATCGCGCCGGTGGAGAACCGCTTCACGATCTCCGAGGCGGGCTCGACCTCGTCGATCGAGATCGGCGCGCGCTGACCGGACTTGAACTTGAACAGGCCGCGCAGCGAGGCCAGTCGCTCGGACTGGTCGTCGACCAGCTTGGTGTACTCCTTGAAGATCGAGTACTGGCCCGAGCGGGTCGCGTGCTGCAGCTTGAAGACGGTGTCCGGGTTGAACAGGTGGTATTCGCCCTCGCGACGCCACTGGTACTCGCCGCCCACCTCGAGCTCGCGGTGCGCGCGCTCGTTGCGGTTCTCCAGGAACGCCACCCGGTGCCGCGCCGCCACGTCGTCGGCGATCTCGTCCAGGCCGATGCCGTCCAGGTGCGAGCGCAGGCCGGTGAAGTACTCGTTCACCAGTTCCTGCGACAGGCCGATCACCTGGAACAGCTGCGCGCCGTTGTAGGAGGCCAGGGTGGAGATGCCCATCTTGGACATCACCTTCAGCACGCCCTTGCCCGCCGCCTTGTTGTAGTTGGCGACGGCCTTGCGGTAGTCGGCCTCCAGGCTGCCGGTGCCGAGGTCGAGCGCGCCGCGCTCCAGCATGTCCTCGATCGTCTCGAAGGCCATGTACGGGTTGATCGCGGCCGCGCCGAAGCCGACCAGCATGGCCATGTGGTGCACCTCGCGGGCGTCACCGGCCTCCACGATCAGGCCGACCTTGGTGCGGGTGCGCTCGCGCACCAGGTGGTGGTGCACCGAGGAGGTCAGCAGCAGCGACGGGATCGGCGCCAGCTTCTCGTTGGATTCGCGGTCGGAGAGCACGATGATCCGCGCTCCACCGTCGATGGCCGCCGAGACCTGGGTGTTGATGGCTTCGAGCGCCTTGCGCAGGCCCTTGCCACCCTTCTTCACCGGGTACAGACCGCGCACGACCACCGAACGCAGCTCGGGACGCGAGCCGTCGTCGTTGATGTGCACGAGCTTGGCCAGCTCGTCGTTGTCCAGGATCGGCTGCTCGATGGCGATCTGCTTGCACGACTCGGGGCCGGGGTGCATCAGATCGGCCTCGGGACCGATGTTGCGCTTGAGGCTGGTGACGACCTCTTCCCGGATCGCGTCCAGCGGCGGGTTGGTCACCTGCGCGAACAGCTGCGAGAAGTAGTCGAACAGCAGGCGCGGGCGCGCCGAGAGCACCGCGATCGGGGTGTCGGTGCCCATCGAGCCGAGCGCCTCGAGGCCGGACTTGGCCATCGGCGAGATCAGCAGGTTCAGCTCTTCGTTGGTGTATCCGAAGATCTGCTGACGGATCAGCACGCGGTCGTGCGACATGTGCACGTGCGGACGGTCCGGCAGATCCGCCAGGCGGGTCACGCCCTCGTCCAGCCACTGCTGGTACGGGTGCTCGGCGGCGAGCTCGGTCTTGAACTCGTCGTCGGTGACGATGCGGCCCTTGGAGGTGTCCACCAGGAACATGCGGCCCGGCTGCAGGCGGGCCTTCTTGACGACCTTGGACTGGTCGATGTCGAGCACGCCGACCTCGGAGGCCATCACGACGAGGCCGTCCTCGGTGACCCAGATCCGGCTCGGACGCAGGCCGTTGCGGTCGAGTACGGCGCCGATCACGGTGCCGTCGGTGAAGCACACCGATGCGGGGCCGTCCCACGGCTCCATCAGCATCGAGTGGTACTCGTAGAACGCCCGCCGCTGCGGGTCCATGTTCTCGTTGCGTTCCCAGGCCTCGGGAATCATCATCAGCACGGCGTGGGGCAGGCTGCGGCCGCCGAGGTGCAGCAGTTCCAGCACCTCGTCGAAGCGGGCCGTGTCGCTCGCCCCCGGGGTACAGACGGGGAAGATCTTCTCCAAGCGGTTCTTGCCCGCGGAGTCGGTCCCGAACACGTCGCTGTTCAGCAGCGCCTCACGGGCGCGCATCCAGTTCTCGTTGCCGGTGACGGTGTTGATCTCACCGTTGTGCGCCACCCGGCGGAACGGGTGCGCGAGCGGCCACGACGGGAAGGTGTTCGTGGAGAACCGGGAGTGCACGATGCCGAGGGAGGACTCCACCCGGCCGTCCTGCAGGTCCAGATAGAAGGCGCGCAGCTGGGGCGTGGTGAACATGCCCTTGTAGACGAAGGTCTGGCCGGACAGGCTCGGGAAGTACACCGACTCCTTGCCGACGGCGCCCTGGCCCGCGCCCGCCGAGCCGAGCTCGTGCTCGACGCGCTTGCGGATGACGTAGGCGCGACGCTCCAGGTCCATGCCGGACAGCTGCTCGGCGGCGCCCTGCGGGGACGCGATGAAGATCTGACGGAAGGTCGGCATGGCGTCGCGCGACAGCGCGCCGAGCGACGACTCGTCGATCGGCACCTCGCGCCAGCCGAGAACCTCGAGGCCCTCTTCCTTGACGATCTTCTCCACGCCGTAGGCGGCGCGCGCGGCCTCGCGGCGAGCCTGCGGCAGGAAGGCGATGCCGGACGCGTAGGACCCTTCGGCGGGCAGCTCGAAGTCCACGATCGCGCGGAAGAAACGGTCCGGGATCTGGATCAGGATGCCCGCGCCGTCGCCGGAGTTCGGCTCGGCGCCCGCAGCACCACGGTGCTCCAGGTTCAACAGTGCCGTAATAGCCTTGTCCACGATGTCGCGGCTGCGGCGGCCGTGCATATCGACGACGAATGCGACGCCGCAAGCGTCGTGTTCGTTCGCCGGGTCGTAGAGACCGATGGGTCCAGGTGACCTGTGGCCAGGAAGTTGCGTCATGCCTCTGCCTTCAAGAAAGTGGCCTTCGATGAAAAACGGCCTTTCGTCGAACGCCTCCGTCAAGACTGCGCCCGTACGTTCCGAAGCCAGCCGCGCTGATGGTCTTCGGCGTGCAGTCACGTCTCCAGTTGTCCACCCGCGATGGATAAGTGGGTGCTCGTAGGTAACGGAACGCTTACGTGTTCCTTACCTCCGCGCGGGTGTTCACCCGCTACTCTGGGCACCTGCTTGGTGAGCCCGAGCGGGCGATGGTTGCCGAGCTTTTCGTGTTCGGCGTAAGAGCAAACGATAAGTCAGGTCCGGGGCCCAACCAACTTAGGTAGCACTAATAACCTGGTCTAGCTGGGCTTCTTCATACGGTCCTCCACGTGTGCGCGTCGTCCAGTGTAAAGCAGCGAATGGACCTGGATCGATCCCCCGGCACCCGGTGCCGAGTGGTGGACACGGCCCACCGCGCGACCGCCCCGCGAGGCCGAACAACCCCGAGAACAGGCGCTCACCTGCATCGAAGATGATTTCCCCTGCCCGGAGGACGGCAAACCACTTGTGCTGCGGCTAACTCGCGCGCGACCTCGATGAGATATTTACGACAGGGGTGTGACAAGCCTCAGGAGGTATCCGACCGTCCGGATTCTTTTGCGCTTTGTGCTTTACAGCACATTTTCAGCAAACAAGATCAGTGGTCTTGAACACACCGCGCCGGACGCTCGGCGACCGTCGCTCAGCACAGTGCGGAAGCGGCCCGGATCAGCGCCAGCCGATGCAGCGGATCCATGGCCTCGAGCAGGGCGAACACGCCGTGCGACAGCCGTTCCATGCAGTCCGGCGCGGCCAGTTCGGCCCGGTGCTCGGCAAGTTGGTCGATGATCGCCGCGTTCAGCCGATCGATCGTCGGACGCACGTCGGTCAGATCCGGTGGCGTACTCGGGGCGCCCGCGGGGTCGAACCGCCAGCGCGTGATCAGGCCGTATTGCACCGTCTTACTGGCCTCGATCTGGCCGAAAAACACCCGCCTGACCCAGTTTTCGGGCAGCCCCTTGGCCACGCCGAGGCGCGCCATCGCGTCGTAGACCTCCGCCTCGCGGGCCGGGTCGTCGATGGTCGGCGCCGATCCGTCGCGCGCGGCGTCGGCCCACTTGGCGGCGGCGACGGCGTCGGCGGTGTCGAGACGCTCGGCGATCAGGACGACGAGCCGGTCGAGTGACCTGTCCATCGGCTCGCCGGGAACCGGCCGAGCGCTACCCGCGGCCCACACGAGCAGCACCGCCGACAGCAGTGCCGCCGCGAGTGCGCGCATACTCCCGCCCGTTCGCTGGACAACGAATCACCCAGTCAGGTTAGGCGAAACCGCCGCCTTCGCTGTGAGCCTTGCCACATCCACTGGGCCGTACTCGGTGTGTCGGGCTACTGCCTGTCACGCTGGGACAACGAATCTGTGACAGTTTCGCCAAGCTGCCATACGACTGGGACGTAGAGGATGTGAGATCCCATGACCGTCACCGGCTTGTTCACCTGGCTCGGCGGAGGTCAGACCGGTGAACTCACCGAACGCCACGAACGCGCCAGCTACGCCGTCACCGGTGCGGCGGTCGCACTGTTCGCGCTGGTAGCGGGGGTCGTGACGACCCTGGCGCTGGCTGTGACCGACGGCTGGCCGCTGTTCGCCATCGTGCCGGTCGCGCTGATCGTCGCGCTGCTCGCGGGCACCGTCGGCCGCGCGCTCGCCACCGCGCGGCCCGGCCGCATGCCCGACCGGCTCGGGTTGGCCGGGCGCATCGCGGTGGCGATCCTCGCGGGCGTGCTGCTGGGCGAACTGGCGAGCACGGCGTTGTTCGGCGGTTCGGTGAACCGCGTACTCGACGAAAAGGCCCACGCCGCCGTCGAATCCGCACCCGCGGTGGCCGCCGCCCGCGCCGACCTCGACCGGGCGCGCGCCGACCGCACCGCGCTGGATCAGACCATCGCCGCCGCGCAGGCGGATATCGACCGCGCACTGGTGATCGCGCGGTGCGAATTCAATCCGACCCCGGAATGCCCGCAGACCCGGATCACCGGCGTGCCAGGCCGGGGACCGGAATCCCAGACCGCCAACGAGATGCTCGACGACGCCCGCCACCGGCTCGCTGCGGCGCAGGACCGGGCGGCCGCGCTGGACCAGCGCCTGCCCGAGGCCGAAAGGGCAACGGCCGCAGCCCGATCCGCCGCCTTCACGGACGGTGATCGGGGGCTGGGCGCGCGCTGGGTCGCGATGAACGACCACACCGCGGCGACCGGCGGCGCGCTGCTGCTGCGGCTGGCGAGCCTGATCTCCTTCGTGCTGCTCGCCCTGCTGCCGCTGCTGCTGCGCTGGTGGCGCGGAGAGACCTCGTTCGACCGGCACGCCGCCGCCCGCGCCGTGGTCGACCGCGCCGAACGCGAAGCCGACGCGGCCATCGCGGTCAAGCAGGCCGAGGTGCGCGCGGAGGCCGAGCAGATGCGCGCCGAACAGCAGCTCACCGCCGCCCGGCTCGCCGTGGAGGCCGACACCGCCATCGACAGGGAGCGCCAGCGCACCCGGATCATCGCGGCCATCGGCGGGCTGGAGATCGGCATCTCCGAACCGCGTGGCCTCGACAAGCCGAGGCACCCCGAACTGCCAGCCGCACCGGCTGCCGATCGAAAGGACAGTTCCGTGTCTCAGGACGGGATCGTGACACCGAACCTGCCCGCGACCGTCGGCGCGGCTCCGCTCGCACCGATCACGGGCGCGGGCGCGCTCGCCCCGGTCGCGCCGAGAACCGAGGAGCCCAAGGGCGGCGGCCTGGAATTGCCGATCATCGGCACCGTGCCGTTCACCGATACCGCGGCACGCTGGATCCGGCCGCTGGTGCCCTCATTCGTCGCCAACGCGATCGACACCGCGACGCACCCGCTGCGCACCGCGCGGCAGGCGTTCGAGGAGGTGGAGGAGATCACCTTCACGCTGCGCCGCACCAGGAAGGTGACGGTGGACTCGCAGGATTCGCACGCACCGGCCCAGCCGCAGGCGGTCACGCCGCAGGCCGGCTACCAGCTGCCGCCCGGCTCGCCGGAGGCCTGGCACGCGCACCGCATCGCCTCGACCGTGGTCGACGCGCCGCACCCGGCGGCGCACGATCCGCGGTACGCCGCGCTCCACCAGGGATACGGGCCGTACTACGGACTGCCGCCCGTGGCGCACCACGACGAGCTGACCGCGCGCGAGCAGCGGGAACTGCCGGGCTCCGGCCGACGGGAGCTTCCTCCCGGCCGCTGATCGAGCGATCGGCCGCGCGGTCCGGGCGATGTCGCGCCGTTCGTGCGGAGACCCGATCCTGCCGAGCGCGCACTGGCCTGCATCCCGTCCGCCAGAGATCTCCGAGTGGGTTCGCGCGCGGCGTTCTACTCTGCACGCATGCCGGTGGTGGGTGAGGTGTCGACGCGGACCGCGCCGTGGGGTTCGCGGCTGCTCGGGTCAGCGCAGGAATCCTCGCGGATGCGCCGGCTGCGAATTCAGCTGCTGCTGACGGTGCCGCTGCTCCTCGCCAACGTCACAGGCATGGTCGTCTCGATCGCGCTCGGCGGGTTCGTGCTGCCCGGCCCCTCGGTGTTCACCCGCGACCTGCTGCTGCTCGACGTGATCGCCGCACCCGTCTACGCCGGGCTGGCGATGGCCTTCGGCATGGGGTGGGGCACGACGCGCGGACTGCGCGCCCTGCGCTGGGCGACCGATCTCGATCACGTCCCCACCGAGGCCGAACAGGCGGCCGCGGCCGCCGTGCCCCGGTCGCTGGTGGTGCAGCAGGGTCTGCTGTGGTTCGGCGGGCTCGTCCTGCTCACGACGCTGTACGGATTGGCGGATCCGGAACTGATCCCGAAGGTCGCGTTCGCCGTCGGCATCAGCGCGATCGTGGTGTGCGCGAACAGCTATCTGATCATCGAGTTCGCGCTGCGACCGGTGACGACGCGGGTGCTCGAGGCCGCGCCCGCCCATCGCCGCCGCGGCATCGGCGTCTTCGGGCGCTCGCTGCTGGCCTGGATGCTCGGCTCCGGCGTGCCGGTGGCCGGACTGATGGTGATCGCCGTGCTCGCGCTGGGCCGTTCGGACGTGAGCGCCGAGCGCTTGGCCGTGTGCGTGCTCGCGCTCGGCGGCGCCACGCTGGTGTTCGGCCTGCTGCTGATGACCCAGACCCTGGCCGCCACCGTGGCGCCGATCCGCGGGGTGCGCCAGGCGATGCGCCAGGTGGAGAAGGGCGATCTGGACATCCGGCTCGCGGTGTACGACGGCACCGAATTGGGCGAGCTGCAAAGCGGTTTCAACCACATGGTGCAGGGGTTGCGGGAGCGCGAACAGATCCGCGACCTGTTCGGCAGGCACGTCGGCCAGGACGTCGCGGACGCCGCGCTGGCCGCCGAGCCGGAGCTGGGCGGCGTGGAAACCGACGCGGCGGCACTGTTCATCGACATCATCGGCTCGACGACGATCACCGCGACCCGATCCGCCACCGAGACCGTCGCGCTACTGAACCGCTTCTTCGGGCTCGTGGTGGACGAGGTCGAGCGCTGCGGCGGGCTGCTCAACAAGTTCGAGGGCGACGCGGCGCTCGCGGTCTTCGGCACCCCCACTCCCCTGCCCGACGCGGCGGGCGCGGCCCTGTCCTGCGCCCGCGCCATCCGCGTGCGTCTCGGCGAAATCCCGGAGCTCACCGCGAGTCTCGGCGTGGCGGCGGGACGCGTGGTCGCGGGCAATGTCGGCGCGCACCAGCGCTACGAATTCACCGTCATCGGCGACGCGGTCAACGAGGCCGCGCGGCTGTGCGAACTCGCCAAACAGGATTCGGGGCTGCTGCTGGCGTCCGGGTCGACCGTCGCCGCCGCGGACGCGGGCGAGGGCGAGCACTGGCAGCTGGGCGAGTCGGTCACCCTGCGCGGCCGCATCGCACCGACCACCCTGGCACGGCCACGCTGAAACCGACGGCGCCACAGCGCTTCCTGATCGGAACTCGGGAAGACGCGCCGCCTCGTGACGCCGACCACCCACCCGCACTGAAGGCCGGGTCTCCCTGTCGCACCGAGCACGGCCCTGCTGAAGTGATCACACGACGAACGCGACGGACTCGCACCCACCAGGGGTGCGAGTCCTCGCTGCATCACGAACGCGCCGCGCGCAGGCGGAACGCCACCCAGGCGGCGATCAGCAGCACCGACGCGGTGCCGAGCGCGGCCAGGTGGATGCCGGAGACGAAGGCCTCGTGCACCGAGACCAGGAAGGTCTCGGCCGCGGCCTCCGGGAGCTGACGGGCGAATTCGGTGGCGGCGCCGAGGGATTCGGACGCGGGACCAGCCGACTCCGCGGGCAACTCGGACACGTCGAGACCGTTGCGGAAGATCGCCATGACCACGCTGCCGAGCAGCGCGACGCCGAGCGCGATGCCGGTCTCGTAGGCGGTCTCGGAGACCGCCGCCGCCGCGCCCGCTCGCTCCGCCGGGGCGGAGCTGATCACCAGGTCCGACGACACCGTCAGCGCCACACCGACGCCCGCGCCGATGCCGAGGAACCCGAGGACGAACAGCACCGTGCTGGTCGCGGCGTCGGGGCTGAGCCAGCGGAACAGCACCGCGCCGAGGGCCGCCGTCACCAGCGCGCCCGCCAGCACCGCGCCCGGCCGCCAGCGCCGCAGCAGCCAGGCGGCCGCGAGCGAGGCGGCCACGCTGGCCACCAGCCCCGGCAGCAACAGCAGACCGGCCTGCATCGGTGACCTGCCGAGCACCAGCTGCAGATACTGCGAGCCGAAGAACAGCACGCCCGCCAACGCGAACACCGCGAGCAGGTTGGTCACCACCGCGGTGCGGAACCTGGGCAGCGCGAACAGCTTCAGGTCCAGCATCGGGTGCGCGAGCCTGCGCTGCCTGCGCACGAAAAGCACGCCCGCGAGCACACCCACCGCGCCGACGGCGACCAGCGCCGCGCTCGGACCGTGCGCCGCGGCTTCCTTCACCGCGTACACGAGCGGCACGAGGGCCAGCATCGACAGCACCGCGCTCGGCAGATCGAAGCGGCCCGGATTCGGGTCGCGTGATTCCGGGATCAGCACCGGACCCAGCGCTACGAGCACCAGCATGACCGGCAGGTTCACCAGGAACACCGAACCCCACCAGTAGTGCTCGAGCAGCCAGCCGCCGAGCAGCGGACCGGCCGCCGCGCCGCCACCGGCCATCGCGCTCCACACCGCGATCGCGACGGTGCGCTGACGCGGATCGAGGAACATCGACCGGATCAGGCCGAGGGTCGCGGGCATCAACGTCGCGCCGGCGACGCCTTGCAGCACGCGCGCCGCGATGAGCATGTGCGGCGAGACCGCCCATGCCGCGACAGCGGAGGCGAGGCCGAAGCCGACCGCGCCGATGAGCAGCAACCTGCGCCGCCCGATCCGGTCGCCGAGATTGCCCATCACCACGAGCAGACCGGCGAGCACGAACGAGTACACGTCGATGATCCACAGCAGCTGCGGGGTGGTCGGTGCGAGGTCGGCGCTGATGGCGGGCACCGCGAGGTCCAGAACGGTGGCGTCTACCGCGAGCAGCAGCAGGGCGAGGGCGAGTACGGCGAGGCCCGCCCACTCGCGCGCGGTGGCGCGCGGCGGGGCGGGCGTGGTTGTCGACGCGGCGGTGGCCGCGGTTGAGGTCTGGGCGTTCATCGACTTTCTCGACTTTCGTCGTCAGGTTCATTTACCGTCCAGACGGTACAGTACAGCACCTTACCGTCCAGCCGGTATAGTTCCTCGCGTGACGGCAAACACCCGCGACCGGATCCTGGACGCACTGGAGACGTTGCTGCTGGACAAAGGCATGTCCCAGGTGACGCTGGAGAACGTGGCCGCCGCGGCGGGCGTCTCCAAAGGCGGGCTGCTCTATCACTTCAAGAGCAAGGACTCGCTGCTCGCGGGCTTGGTCCGCCGAGTCGGCGAACGGGCCACCCAGCAGCTCACCGACGCGCGAGCCAAAGGCATTTCCGCGACGGAGTGGTATCTCCAAACCCCCAACCAGGACAACGCCGCTGATGCCGTGGAACTCGAGCTCTACCGCTCGCTGCTCGCCACCATGCGCACCATCGACGCCAATTCCGGTCCCGACCTCGACAATGTCCAGCGGGCGCTGACCGAACTCATGACCTCCTGGTCCGACAGCCTGGACGCCGAGATCGACGACCCGGTGCGCGCCGACATCATCCGGCTCGTCGGCGACGGGGTGTACCTGCGGGCGCTGCTCGGCATCCCGCCGATCGACCCGGAGCGCTACCGCCATGTGGTCGCTCGTCTGCTGGAACGCTGACGCGAACCTGATAGCGGGCTCGGTGCCGCTGTACCCAATGGTGTGACAGCCTCGGGGCCTGCGTGATTACGCTGCGCTGCCTCCTCCAGCCCTGACGCCCGGCCGCGGTGCCCATTAGACTCGGCCGCGTGTTACCAGCCGCTGACCCGGCCGGTGCCGTTGGGGCGGGGAGCGATCCGGTACCAGGGTCCCCTGGAACGACGGTGCCGATCCGGCCGCTGACCTTCCGCGAACTGCTCGACCTGCCGTTCGCCCTGATTCAGGCCAACATCGCCACGCTGGCCGGTACGGCGGCGGCCGGACTGGTGGTGGCCGAGGTCGTCGTCGTGGTGATCACCGCGAGCGTCTCCGAGGCGACCGACGGGTCCGACGCGGGCACCGCGTGGGCGGCGATCCTGTCGACCGTGGTCGGCGCGTGGTTCCTCCGCCTGCTGCTGCGCGGCGTGACGGTGCCGGTCGGGTTGGCGAGCATCGCGGGCGAGCGTATCGGATGGCGGGCCGCGCTGGTCCGGCTGCGCGGGACCGCACCCGCGCTGCTGATCGGGCAGCTGCTGTTCACCCTCGTCGGTATCGGCGTCCTGTCCGTCGGCGCGATTCTGATCATCACCTTTCCGTTCGCGGTGATCTGGCTCGGCTACCTGCGCGCCAAGCGGTTCCTGGTCGCGCCGGTGCTGTTCGCCGAGCACGGCTCGCACGGCAACGCGGTGCGCCGCACGAAACTCCTTGTCGGCGGCTCGGAATGGTCGCTGACCGGGCTGTGGTTGAGTCAGCGTCTGTTGTTCACGCTGCTCGCCGTTCCGCTGCTGGCGATTCCGTGGTTCGTCTCGGACTTCTCCGGCACCCACCGCTGGCCGGTGATCGTGCTGCTCACCTCGGCGGCGCTGCTGCTCGTCGCCTTCGGCGAGATCGTCGAGGCCAGCACGCGGGTGGCGTCCTACATCGATCTGCGGTGCCGCCGCGAAGGTCTGGACATCCGGATCCCGTCCGGAGGCGCGCGGTGACGCATCCCGAGACCCCGCCGCCCCCGCGCCTCGGTCCGGCCGCCGACCACCGCGCCGCCGCCGAGGAAGCCGCCCAGCGCCGCGACTACGACCGCGCGCTGCGCGAGCGCTTCCGCGCCGTGCTGCGCGGCATGGAACAACGCGGTGTGCTCGAAGTGCGCCGCTCCCGGACCGCCGACGAGACGGTCGACGACGTCTCGTCGGTGCTGCCGCTGGAGGTCACCACCGAACTCCAGCCCGCCGCACGCAGTTTCGACGAGGTGGTCTACGGCGGCCGCACGGCCACCGAGGACGAGTACCGCAGGCTCGAATACGCCGACCGCTTCTCGGCCGAGGCCCCGCCTCCCGTCGCCGAACCCACCGAGCTGACGCCGGTGGAGACCGCGCCACGCACCCGCCGCAAGCTGCCGCCGCTGCCTGCACTATTGCGCGATCCGAAGTTCTGGGCCGCGCTCGCCGCGGTGGCCGTGCTCCTGCTGATCGTCTACGGCGCGATGCAATCCTGCGGCGCGCCCACCGCGCCGAAACCGCCGCCCGACATCCCGCCCCCGCAGCCGCCGCCCTCCAACGGCGATATCGACCGGCCGGACATCGGCCCCGGCCAGGACTCGATCTTCGCCCGGCTGCCCGCGCCGCTCGCCTTCGGCGGCTTGCAGTTTCTGATCGCCGCCGCGCTGCTGGTGTGGTGGCGGGCCCGGCGGCGTGGCGCGCTGGTCGGCGAACCGCGCCCGGTGGAGGTCGCCGCGAACGAACTGCTCGCGGGCCAGGCCGCGCTGTATCGCCGCTCCCGCGACCACGAGTACGTCGCGGCGAAACTGCGCGCGGCCACGCTACGCAGGCTGCGGCCGCTGCTCGGGATGGGCGCCGACGCGCCGCCCGACCTGCTCGTCGCGGCCGTCACGGCACGCATCGGCGCGGACCGGCAGCTGGTCGGGAACGCGTTCTTCGGCCCGGTGCCGGACGCGGGCGCGCTGCACATCGTCGCCGCACAACTGGAATGGATCGAGACGGAGATCGGATGAGCGAACGAAGTGAGCGAATCATGTGCCAGCGCGCGGCGCGCATGCCGCAGCGGAGCGCCAGCGAGGCGGAGGCATGAGCGACTATCGCCTCGCGCTCACCCGGCCGACGAGACGCGGGAACGCCCGCCGAGTACAGGAGGTCGGATGACCACGGACATCACGAAGGCCGCCACCGCCGAGCAGGCCGGCGCGGCGTTCGGCGCGCTGCGCGCGGAGATCGGCAAGGCGGTGGTCGGCAACGACAACGCGGTCATGTACCTCGTGCTCGCCTTGCTGTGCCGCGGTCACGTGCTACTGGAAGGCGTACCGGGCGTGGCGAAGACGCTGCTCGTCCGCGCGCTGGCCACCGCGCTCGATCTGGAGTACGCGCGGGTGCAATTCACGCCCGACCTGATGCCCGGCGATGTCACGGGATCGCAGATCTACGACCCGCATTCGGCCGAGTTCACCTTCCGGCACGGCCCGGTGTTCACCAATCTGCTGCTCGCCGACGAGATCAACCGCACGCCGCCCAAAACCCAGTCCGCGCTGCTGGAATCGATGGAGGAGCGGCAGGTCTCGGTCGACGGCAAGCCGCAGCCGCTGCCCGACCCGTTCGTCGTGATCGCCACGCAGAACCCGATCGAACAAGAGGGCACCTATCCGCTGCCGGAGGCGCAGCTGGACCGGTTCCTGTTCAAGGTCGACATCCAATTGCCCGGGCGCGACGACGAATTCCGCGTCCTGCAACGGCACGCGGCCGGTTTCGACCCGCGCGATCTCGCGGCGGCCGGGTTGCGGCCGGTGGCCGGGCCCGCGCACATCGCCGCCGCGCGTGCCGCCATCGCCACCGTGACGATCAGTCCCGAGGTGCTGGCCTACACCGTCGACCTGTGCCGGGCCACCCGCACCGCGCCCGCCGTGCAGCACGGCGCGTCGACACGCGGCGCGACCGCGCTGATGGCGGCCTCGCGGGCGTTCGCGTGGTTGAACGGGCGCGGCTTCGTCACGCCCGACGACGTGAAGTTCGTCGCGGTGGCGGTGCTGCGGCACCGGCTGCACTTGCGGCCGGAGGCGGAGCTGGACGGTGTCACCACCGAGGGCGTCATGTCCTCGCTGCTCGGCTCGGTCCCGGTTCCGGTCTAGCCGTGGTCGTCACCGGTCGTCTGGTCACCGTCGCGGCGGTGCTCGGGTTGTTCGTGGCTGTCGTGCTGCCGTCCTGGTACGGCGTCGCGCTGGCGTGCGCCGCGCTGGCGATCGCGGTGCTCGTCGACCTGGTCGCGGCGGGCGCGGCGGGCGACCTGACGCTGACCAGGCCGGAGCTGACCGCCGTGCGGCAGGGCCGCGCCACCGAGGTGGAGCTCACCGTCGTGAACACCGGCGCACACACGGTGCGTGGCCTGCTCTGGGACGACTGGCCGCGCAGCGCGCGCACCGAAAACCGCAGGCACACCCTGGAACTCGCGCCCAACACCAAGGTGCGGCTGCGTACCTCGCTGCGGCCGGTGCACCGCGGCGACCGCGTCGCGGGTCCGGTGACATTGCGGCTGCTCGGCCCGCTCGGCCTGGCGGGCAGGCAGACCAGGCGCACCGTGCCCGCCCGGGTGCGGGCGCTGCCCGCGTTCCGCAGCGAGCGGCTGATGCGCTCGAAAGTGAAGCGGCTGCAACACCTCGAGGGCCGCAACGTCGCCAACACCCGCGGCCAGGGCAGCGAATTCGATTCGTTCCGCGAGTACGTCGCGGGCGACGATGTGCGCTCCATCGACTGGCGCGCCACCGCACGCGCCACCGACGTGCTGGTGCGCACCTGGCGCCCCGAGCGCAACCGGCACGTGCTGATGCTGCTGGACACCGGGCGGGTCAGCGCGGGCCGGGTCGGCGAAGGCACCCGTCTCGACGCCGCGATCGAAGCCGCGTTGCTGCTCGGCGGGCTGGCCGCGGCGGCGGGCGACGGCGTCGATCTGCTCGCCTACGACCGCACCGTCCGCACCGAGGTGCGCGGCGTGCGCGGCAACCGCCTGCAACTCCAGCTCATGCACGCGCTGGCGGGCCTGACCCCCGCGCTCGTCGACACCGACAGCGCGGGGCTGGTGCGCGCCACCATCGAACGGGCTCGCCGCCGCAGCCTGGTGGTGTGGTTCACCAGCCTGGACGGCGCGGCCGTCGAGGAGAACCTGTTGCCGGTGCTGCCCGTCCTCGCGCACCGCCACCGCGTCCTCATCGTCTCGGTGATCGACCCCGACGTCGCCGCGGCCGCCACCACCCGCGACGACATCTACGCCGCGGCCGCCGCGGAAACGATCCTCGCCGAACGCGCCCTGGTACAGGAATCCCTGCGCCGCAAGGGCATTGCGGTCGTCTCCGCACCCCCGGACCGCCTCCCCGAGGCGCTGGCCGACGAATACCTCGAACTCAAACAGTCCGGCTCCCTCTGAACCACCCGCCGTCCCCGGCTGGATTCACACACCTTCGTACGCCTCACATAGGCATCAGCCTTGTGAGGCGTGAGAACGGTCTGTGGGAAAGCGGCTACGCCACGCGGACGAGGCCGGGAGCCTGTGGGGCGAGGGCGCGGCGTTGGCGTTCGGCGACGATGGCGCCGAGGATCTGGATCGGCGGGTAGCCCTGTGGAACGGGCACGCGCAGGTGGGCGCAGAGGGCGGTGACCAGAGCCTGGCCGAGGGTCGCCTGGGCCGCCGGGGTGAGGGTGCGCAGGCGGGTCAGGTACTGGCGAATGGCCAGGGCGAGATCCTCCGGTATGCCGGAGAGGTCGAGGCGTGCGGCCCAGCCCACGAGCCAGGGCGGCGCGAAGGCGAGGGCGGGCGCGGGCAGTCCGCGCTGGGCGTGCACGACGACCGTGCCCGCGAGCACGTCGCCGACGCGCCGGGCGTTCGGGGAGCACATCGAGGTGATCACGGCGATGGCGCCGAAACCGCCGAGCATCCAGAAGTCGACGATGACGCCGGCCAGACCGCGCGTCATGGCGTGGCGGAAATCGATGGGCCCGCCGTCGGTGCGGACGACCCGCAGCCCGAGCGCCAGCTTGCCGAGCGACCGGCCGCGGCTGAGCGTCTCCCACGCCACCGGATAGCCGACCAGCACCGCGACGACGGTCGTCAGCATGATCGCGTCACCCCACGCCGGGTCGGCGCCGCTGCGCACCACCAGGAGGCCCGCGACGGCCACGCACAGCACGCCCAGCGTCAGTTGCACCACCAGGTCGATGAGGAACGCGGTGGCGCGTGTCGGTATCCGCGCGATCGGAAGCTCGAGGGCGACCGCTTCGCCGGTGGTGAACTCAGCCATCTCGATAGCATTCTTGCGACCGGCGGTAGTGGGAGGCAACCGATATGGACGTAGACGCATACAGTTACGCGCACCGGCGGTCCTGGGACCGGCTGGATCAGCTGTCGCGCAGGCGCAAGCTGAGCGGGGCGGAGTCCGACGAACTCGTCGCGCTGTACCGGCGGACGTCACAGCAGCTGGCCAGGCTGCAATCGCATAGTCCCGATCCGGAACTCATCGCCGGGCTCAGCGCCCTGCTGGCCAGGGCGCGCGGACGGGTGCTCGGCACCCGCGCCGACACCTGGGGTGAGATCGGTCACTTCTTCACCCACCGCTTCCCTGCCGCGGTCTACCGGGCGTGGCCGTGGTGGGCGTCGGTGGCCGCGCTGTTCGTCGCGGTCTCGGCATGGCTGGCGATCTGGATCGAGGGATCGGGCCGGGCTCGCGAGCTGTTCGGCATTCCCGCCGACAACTCCGCGGTCACCGCGCCGGGCGGCGCGTTCGAGACCTACTACACCGAGCACCCGAACGACGCGTTCGCCGCGCAGGTGTGGACCAACAACGCGTGGGTGGCGGCGATCGCGCTGTTCACCGGCGTGCTGATCCTGCCCGCGGTGTATCTGCTGTTCATGAACGCGATGAACGTCGGCATCACCGCCGGGCTGATGGCCGAGGCGGACCGGCTCGATTCGTTCTTCGGCTTCATCCTTCCGCACGGAACCCTGGAGCTGACCGCGGTGTTCGTGGCGGGTGGCGCGGGACTGAAGCTGGGCTGGACCCTCGTCGACCCCGGTCGGCTGAGCCGCATCGAGGCGGTCGCCCGGCAGGGCAGGGCGACGGCGACGATCGCGCTCGGTTTGGTCGGGGTGCTGTTCGTGTCGGGCCTGCTGGAGGGTTTCGTGACGCCGAGTCCGCTTCCCGCCCCGGTGCGAATCGGTATCGGCTTCGCGGCCGAGGCACTTTTCCTCGCCTACGTGTTCGGCGCGGGACGAAGGGCGGCGCTGGCGCAGGACGCGGCGGCGGCTTTACCGGTCGAAGAAGCGGAGAGTTGGCAGACAACCTCGGGCACACGCTGATCGGCGCGGCCTCGGACAATCGGCAGCAACGCCATGTATCAGATCGGTTGCGATATCCCCCATTTGAGTTCCGCTGGCCGCAGCGAGTCGCTGCTCAGCTGCGGCCAGCGTTACCGTCGACTCTACACAATCGTTATGCCCGCGCAACCCTCCACGCCGGTGGCGAGCGTATAAAGCAGCGCGCCAGCAAACCCCTCTGACCACACAGTTTTTCATACTGGCAGCTAACTCGTAGCTGACGCTCGATCGCCCGAATTTCGACCCTCCGAAACCCGCCCGAAGGGCACTCGAAAACCATTCGATCAGCCCTTCCACGCACCGAACAATGGGCTATGGAATGGTTAGCCAAGGCATTTTTCGGGCACCGGTATGTATCTACAACAACGCATCTACCTGCGGTTTTGTCAACTCTATTTTTGGTAACTACATGTTCCGGGAGTGAAAAAAGACCCGAAGTTTGTTTACCGCCGACCAAACAAGATCGACACCCGGTCGCAATGGCATTCGACGTACTCGCATCAGGCGGAAGTGGATGGTTGCCAGGCGCGGAATTGCGCGCCCGCACCCGAGTACCGAGCGGTACCCCAGCACCGAAACCGCAATCGAAAGCGGCCGTGTGACCTTCGCCTCACCGTCTCGCTCAGTGGGTCAAAAGGCCAGGGCCGAGCCGGTTTCGGGTACTGAAACGACGGCGTCCGGCCGAGCGTGAAAACCCGGCCGGACGCATTCAGGTGTGTTGACGATCACGCCTCCGCGAGACCGATTCGCGCGTGCACCAACCGCAGTGGGCGCGGCGCGAACCAGGCCGCCGGGCCGAGCAGCCGCATCGCCACCGGAACGAGCACACCGCGCACCAGCGTCGCGTCGATCAGAATGGCCAGCCCCGCGCCGAGTCCGAAGAACTGGATGAACCGCACGTCGCTCGTGACGAAGGCGAGGAAGCTGATCGAGATCAACGCCGCCGCCGTGGTCACCAACCTGCCGGTGCGAGCCAGCCCCTCGACGACGGCGTCGTGCGTGGACGCGCCCCTGTCGTGCATCTCCTTGATCCGGCTGATCACGAAAACCTCGTAGTCCATGGACAACCCGAATGTGATGCAGAACAACAACAGCAGCATCGACACGTCCAGCGGCGCGGGCGTGAATCCGAGCAGACCGGACAGGTGCCCGTCCTGGAAGACGAAGACCATCAACCCGAGCGTGGCCGCCAGGCTCAACACGTTCGACAGCAGCGCGCGCAACGGCTGCACGATGCTGCCGGTGAACAGGAACAACAGCACGAAGGTGGTGAGCACGATCCACGCCACAGCCACCGGCAATCTCGATCCGATCGAAGCCAGGCTGTCGCGCAGCTCGGCGACCTGCCCGCCGACGAGAGCCGTTGCCGGAGCGGGCACATCGCGTACCCGGTCGACGAGATCGCGCGCCTCGGCCGAGTTTCGGTCGAGATCGGTGAGCACAGTGAGGCGTTGGGCGTCCGGCCTGGCGAACCGGGCGTCCGCGGGAGAACTCGCGGTGCGCTCGCCGCGGACGAAAGTGCCCGCGCTGGAATCGACCTGAGTGACGTGCGTCACTCGCGAGACCGCGGCCGCGTATTCGGCGAGCGGACCCGCCTCGACCCCCGAGGCCGTGACGACGGACAGCGCGTTGGCGTCACCGCCGCCGAAATCATCGCGCAGCGCGTCGCCGACCTGGCGCACGTCGGTACTGGTCGGCAGCACGCGATCGTCCGGCGTACCGAACTGGACGTTCAGCAGCGGCGCCGCGGCCAGCAGCAGCGCCGCCACCACCGGGATGCCGGTGACCAGCGGACGCCGCATCGCGAAGCTCGCCACCCCCGCCCAGAACGGCGCCGCGTCGCCGCGGATACCGCGCACGCCCGGGATCTTCCACGCGTCGGACTTGGCGCCGAGCGCGACGAGCAGCGCGGGCAGCGTGATCACGGCGGCCGTGGCCGAGATAGCGACCACACCGATGCCCGCGTAGGCGAACGAGCGCAGGAAGTACTGCGGGAAGATCACCAGCGAGGAGAGCGCCGCCGCGACGGTGGCCGCGCTGAACACGATGGTGCGCCCGGCCGTCGACACCGCGCCGACCACCGCGTCGTCGGGTGACGCGCCCGCCGCTCGCCGTTCACGGAAGCGGCTGACCATGAGCAGCCCGTAGTCCACGGCGAGGCCGAGACCCAGCGCGGTCGTCAGGTTCACCGCGTACACCGACACGTCGGTCATCGATCCGAGGATCGACAGCTCGGTGAAGGTGCCGAGGATCGCGACGCCGCCGACCACCATGGTGAGCAGCGCGGCGACCACATTGCCGAAGGCCAGCACCAGCAGCGCGAGGATCAGCGGCACCGCGATGCCCTCGGCCAGGCCGAGATCCGCGCCGATCTGTTCGGTGATGGCGTGGAAGATCGCGTTGGTGCCGCCGATCCTGACGTCGGCGATCGGGCCGTCGAAGCGGTATTCGGCGACGATCTGCTCGGCGATCTCGGTCTCCCTGGTGGGATCCTGATCGGCCCCGCCGGCCAGGATGACCGCGGCCGTGCTGTCGCCGGAGCGCATCGCGGGAGAGCCGGTGTCCCAGTACGACACCACGTTGACGAGCCGATCGTCGGCCGCCAGCCTGCGCGCGAGTTCCCTGCCGAATCCGGCGATCGCCTCGGCGTCGACGCTGCCCTGCTCGGCGCGGATCAGGAAGACGTAATCGGTGTCGGCGCCGAACTCGTCGGCCAGTTGCGCGGTGGCGGTGCTGGATTCCGCGTTCGGATCCTCCTGACCGCCGGGTTGCATCTTGCTGAACGCGGTGACGCCGAGCGCGCCGCCCGCGATCAGGGCGAGCACGCTCGCCACGAGTATCCAGCGAGCATGTCCGGCCACGTAGCGGCCGAGTCGTTCGAACATGTCGAGCCTCCAGTCGGGCATGTGTGCATGCGTAAACTTTGTGGGTGTTAACTTGCCACCGATGTGTGCGAGTGTCAACATCGAAGAGGTGACGACATCGGAATCAGCGACCGAACAGGCAGCGCGGCGCCCACACCGCGAAGGCCCCTATCACCACGGGGACCTGCGCAATGCCCTGGTGCACGCGGCCGCGGAACTCGCCGAGACCGGCGGACCCGAGGCGGTCACCGTCCGCGCCGCCGCCCGCCGCGTCGGCGTCACACCCACCGCCGCCTACCGGCACTTCACCAATCACGAGCAGCTGCTCGGCGCCGCGCAGGAGCAAGCGCAGCAGACCCTGTTCGATGCCATGGCCGAGACCATCAAGACGTTCCCGCCCGACGCCGACGCGGTGACCCGCCTGTTCGCGGTCGGGCGCGGATACATCGTCTTCGCCCTGCGCGAGCCCGGTCTCTTCCGCACCGCGTTCTGCAACCGCGAACAGGACGGCCCGGAGGACTGGGACTCCCCCGCCTTCGACCTGCTCTCGGATCTGCTGGACGAGCTCGTCGAGATCGGCTTCACCGATCCCGCGCACCGGCCGGACGCCGAGTTCGCGGCGTGGTCCGCGGTGCACGGCATGGCCTCGCTGCTCATCGAGCGGGCGATGCCCGACCAGGGGCCGGAGGCGAGGGATCTGGCCATCGCGCGCACCCTCGCGATGATCGAGCGCGGATTGGCGACCGGGCCGAACGCCGCGGATTTCCACAGCAGTGCGCGGCGCGCAGCTATGCCTGACCAGGCGAACTGATCACCGCGGTGCGCACATCCTGTGGATAAACGGGCTGATGTCGGTGTGAGCGGGGCGCGGTTCCGTGTCCCCTGCGCGGCGCCGATCACGTATGCACAGGCCGGACGATGTGTCAGCACTTCATGAATAGGCGTTCTACCAGCGGAAACAATGCCTGGAACCAACGCGGCTCCGGCACTCACGCTGGTGCGCAAGGAGTTTCACGGACCATCGGGCGAGTTGTGCACAACCAGGCGCACATTCCCTGCGCCGCACACGTTTTCCACAGAAATGCCCGGGATATCCACAGGCTTGTGCGTGGTGGTCAGCCGACCCGCAAAACGCCGGTAACCGTGCCCTGCAACACCCGCCCGCTCGCGGTGACGAGCGGGGACATCTGAAGCGGATCGTCCACGATGGTGCCGGGCAGCGGCGTGTTCGAGACCACTGCTCCGGTGCCCGGATCGATGACGGTGAACGCGTAGCCGTCCAGTGGTGTGGTGACGTCGAGACCGCGCCTGGTCACCGTGTAGAGGTATCCGTCCGCGGTGGACAGGTGCGGCACGGCCGCGCTGCGGACGGTGTTCTCCCAGACCGTGCGGCAGCCGCCCGCGTCATCGATGTCGACCCGGGTCATCCCGCCCGCGAACGGCGCGCTCGGCGGCACGGCCGGGCCCGCGTCCTCCGGCACCGCGGGATACGGATAGCCGTAGGTGCTCGCCACGAACACCGACCCGCCGATGCCGATCGGCGAATTCTCGCTGCCCGCGCCGCCCTCGGTCAGCACCGGCTGTGAGCACACCGGCTGCCCGGTGCCCGAGGCGTAGACGAGCACCCGCACTTGTCCGTCGGCGTTGTCCACGATGGTGAGGTAATCGGCGCCGGTGCGCGGGCCGAAGTAGGTCGGGGTGGAGCCGGTGCCCCAGCTGAGCTGTCCCGGTTTACGCGCGGAGCCGCGGTCGTAGGCCGCGCGCCAGATCACCTCGGGCCGTCCGGACGCGTCGGCGTGGAGTTCGTAGAGGGCGTGCGTGGTCGCCACGGCGATCCGCCCGCTCGGCGCCGCCGAGATGCTGTTGGCCACCAGTTCACCGGCGGGCAGCGCCACCGTCGTCGCCACGCCCGCCGAAGTGACCAGGCCGACGAGTCCCTTGCCGGTGGCGAACCAGACGTTGCCCGACCAATCGGGCACCAACCCGGTCACGTTGTCGTCGGCGGGAATCGCGCCGGAGAGATCGGTGCGCGTGTCGACGCGCAGCTGCCAGCTGCCCCCGGAGCTCTTGGCGTGCGCGACACGCAACAGCGCACGGTCGCCGTCCACCACGACGAGACGGTCGGCGTTGTCCAGATAGACGTACACGCCGCCGAGCAGGCTGCCCTTGGACAGTTCCAGCGAGGCGAGCGAGCGGCCGACCGGCCCGGCGCCCGGATCGAGCAGGTGCACCGTCGGCGACCGCCCCACGATGGCGGTGCACAACGCGACGACGAGCCCGTCGGAGCCTTGAAGCAGCGTCGGGCACGCGGCGGCCAGCGGATAGGCGCCGACCCCGCGCAGACCGGGCCCCGCCAACGGCGTCGCGTCCGAAGCCCCCGCGTCGCCGTGCATGGTCGACGTGCCGTTCGGACCGAGGTGCGGATTCGGCGGCGCCAGCGGCCCCCACTGCTCGGCGGCCTGCGCCTGACCCGGCGCACCCAGCGCCAGCAGGCAGGCGGCGAACAGCGAGAGCGACCGTGCGTGCCGCGGCGGCACGCCAGAGGTGTTACCCATGGGAGTTACGTAATCAGACTGCGCGTCCGGGCGTCGCGAGGAGAACCTCGGCGGCCCTCACATCAACGCGCCGCCGTCGATGCGGATCTCGGTGCCGGTCATGTAGCGGCCGTCGTCGGAAGCGACCATCGCGACCACGCCCGCGATGTCCTCCGGCGTGCCGAGCGCGCCACCGTTGAGCCAGCCCGTCAGCCGCGCGAACAGGCTGTAGTCCACGCCCTCGGGCTGATCGAGGATCGACTTGGTGGTGATCCCACTGGTGATGCCCGCGGGCACGATGTTCACCGCGCGCAAACCCTGCTTGGCGTATTCCAGCGCGATCGAATGAGTGAACGAGCTGACCCCGCCCTTCGACGCGGCGTACGCGGCGAGATACGGCGCGGCGCTGTAGGCCGCGGTCGAGGACAGATTGACCACCACGCCGTGCCCCGAGTCCAGCAAGGCGGGCAGCGCGCTCTGCGTCATGAGGAAGGTTCCGGTCAGGTTGACCGCGATGACCTGGTTCCACGCGTCCAGCGGCATCTCGTGCGTCCGCGCGGGCTTCAGAATCCCCGCCGCGTTCACCAGCACATCCAGCCCGCCGAGAAACTCGAGCGCCGCGGTGGTCCCCGCCCGCACCGACTCCGCATCGGCGATGTTCACCTCGACCGCGCGAAACCGCTCACCCGCGTCCCCCGCCTTCTCCGCGGTGACATCCAACCCCGCCCGATCGATGTCGACCCCCACCAACTGCGCCCCCTCGTCGAGCAGCCGCAGGGCGATCCCCTGCCCGATCCCCGACCCAGCTCCGGTGACGACAACCCGACGACCCTCGTATCTACGCATGCCCAAAATTAGAACAGGTTCCTCCAAGGAATCAACCCGTTCCGGCACCACATTTCCCATTTCCCCACCTGAAACCAGTTCCAGAACCGCCCCACCCCACACCCCCGCGCAGCGCACACATATAGATAAGGCCCCCACACCCAGCCGCCCCACGAACGCCTCCCACCGAACCGCACCGACAACCCACTTCCCCCAACCCGCAGAACAGCCGCAACCCCCCATCGAAAGCGCCTAGTCGGACCCCACCAACCACCGCAGACGACACAAAGCATCCACTCGACGCCGACCGAACAGCCGCTCGCTACCAAGCCCCCTTCGGCACCCGCCAGATAGCGCGCCGCGCCGCCAACGCCCCCACCAGGCACCTATCGAACAGCACGCATCGGCACCCACCAAAAGTGCCCACTGGCACCTACCAAATAGCGCCCACTCGGTACCTACCAAGCGGGGGGCTAGGGGGCAGAGCCCCCAGGCGGGGCGGGGGGGGGGGGGGGGGGAAAAAGAAAAAAA